>JBHHXT010000235.1:0-7767 GCA_046757165.1 bacterium
GCTACCAATTTGGGTTTTCCCGAATTGACCAGACGAGCATAATAGTCATAGATGGGGCCGTTTTTATGGCGAATGATATTCAAGATGGCCATATAGAGTTTGTGGCGGACAGCACCAGAAAGAAATACAAAAACATCTCTTCGGGTGTCATGGCGGCCAGATGACCATCATGCAGAAGTCGGTGGTCCAGCCAATTCGTGAACCTGTCAGGAACAGGTTTTCGAGATAGCTTTTGGATTAAGAAACAGATTCTGACTGAATAAGTGAGCTCACGCCCAAACGCGCGTGCTTCCGGTGGATGGTGACTTCCTCGATCTCGTACCTGAGAGAATTTGCTCTCGTTTTGCTCTATTTATGATAGAACCGAAACGGTCGTCTTATCGATGATTGAGATCCAGGAGGCGTTATGTTTTATCATTTTAGAGCAGACAGAGATGGGGGAAACAACGGGTCCGGGGACCAACCTCGTCGGCCTCAATCGGAAATTGCCAATCTACCAGACCCGGCCAAAATAATCGTTTGTGCCGACCGCTGCGAAATCATCAGAGCTCCACAGCCTGTGCTTGCAATCGGCAACGACCCCATCGCCGCCGAAGATGGCTATGATATTCTGGAAATCCGCTTCTCGATATGGAATGAGAATGCACAGGATGTGCCGGATGTTGCAGCACGTGTTGAGTTCAGTGCGGTGAAAGTGTGTGGTCTTCCGAATTTTGAGTTTGACTCGCTGCCAGCGATGTCCAATCTGTTTTTCGGGACGGTTGCGCACAAAACCATTGCCGACCCCGGTCATATTTGTCCAAATCACGCTCTGCAATATAGATTCAAGAAGGGGGCGTTACCAGGGGTGAACTGCATCCGCGTGACGGGAAATCTTT
The DNA here is from genome assembly GCA_046757165.1 of bacterium. Taxonomy (GTDB): domain Bacteria; phylum Zhuqueibacterota; class Zhuqueibacteria; order Oceanimicrobiales; family Oceanimicrobiaceae; genus JBHHXT01. The sequence continues at coordinate 879 of JBHHXT010000235.1, forward strand.
TTATGCAAGCCCCACCAGAGGATTGCAAGTTCAATGAAGGGGATGCGGTCCCGCTCAAACAGTTCGAGCTTCATTATCGGGTGAACGGATAGGGATGTGAGACGGCAAACGTGAAACGTGCCCCCCTCAAGCGGCTGGGAAGGGTTGGGGACGTTTCACGTTTGCCGTTTGCCGTCTGCCGTCTGCCGTCTCACGTCTCACGTCTCAATATATCTGTTGATTTTGTCATGCATTATGATTTCTTATCTCTAAAAGAGGAGGGAAGGCATGAACATGAAAGCAAGACTCGAGACGGGCCTGGGCGTTATTCTCATTTTCACGTGTTTCTCCTGTTCGCCAAAGGTGGTCAAAAAGCCGAAGCTGCCCTGTAAGGAGATTGAATTCTCCGGCTTTATCCTGGATGATTCCCCGGAGGGAAACGATGACAACAACCTCAACCCCGGGGAAACGGTGAATATCTTCATCCTGGTCAAAAACAACAGCCAGCAGCCGATCGCCGATCTCCGGGTGGTTGCCAGCACCAGGGATAAGGGACTGGTTATCCTTGACAGCACGGCCACCTTTCCGGTGTTTTTTCCCGGGGATGTCGCAAGCTCGCGAGACCCGATCGTTTTCACGGCGAGCCAGGCGTTTCTAAAAGCCAATGCCGAGCTCACCCTTAGATTTCCGCCCTGCACCGAATCGGTCAAGGCCAGGAGACGCTCCCGCTCCCGGGCTGCCGCTGGTCCGATTGATAAGGATGAAATTATTCAGATTCCAAATGAGACCAAGCTCTTTGTTTGCTTTGACAGTTGCAGGGTCGTCCCGGGGGTGAGTTCAGCAATCGACACCCTGGAAATCCGCCTGGCCATGTGCAATGAATCCGGTCTGCAAGTGCAAGATGTGGCGGCAGTGCTGCCGGCTGGCAGCCTGACCGCCTGCGGCAAACCGGGCGTGGTGTTCCAGGAGATCAAGTCGGTGGTTTTTTACAACACGTCGCAGAATAATACCTGCACCGTGCCGGCGAACATCTGCCCGCCACACGTCTTCAGGTACACGTTCAATCGCAACGACCTGAGTGGAGAGAGCTGTATCCGTTTTGCCGGCGACTTTTACATGGATGTTGAGTCGGACACCTGCGTATTCACCGATGGCCTTCAGATCAAGCACTTTGACCTCTGTTGTCATCTTGAAACGCCTTGACGGTACAACAAAAGCCATGCAAACAGCAATCATTTTCAGGTCCATGACCCGGAAAACCGCTCTCTTTCTGCTCTGTCTCTTGTTTGCCTCGGACGCGGTATTTTCCCAGGTGCGAGACTTTTGGCAGCGAGCGGGTCAGCCACCCCCTGGGATCGTCACCTGCCTGGCAATTAATGCAGAGGGAGACATCTTTGCCGGCACGCTCAACGAGTACGTGTTCTGGTCGCAGGATGGTGGGGACCACTGGGAAGCGCGCATGTCTGGCCTGACCGATGCGGACATCTTCTCGCTTGCCATCACGGCAGCGGGGCACCTCTTTGCCGGCGCCAGGAACCGTGGCGTCTTCCGGTCCACAAACAATGGCGAGACGTGGGAGCGCGTGGATTCAGGCTTTTCAAGCACCACCGTGCGCGCCCTGGCCACCACTCCGGATGGGGATGTCCTCGCTGGCACGGACCGCGGTCTTTACCGCTCCTTCAATGACGGCGACACCTGGGTCGAAGCGAGTCCGAGCTGGGCAGTACGGTCCCTGGCCGTCAATCGCAACGGGGACATTTTTGCTGGCACAGCCGACAACGGAATCCAGAGACGGCTCGCAGACGGCGACACCTGGGTGCGAGTGCACGAGACCAGTCTCTTGATTACGGCTATGGCCATTGCGCCAGCCGGCGAGATTTATGCAGGCATTGAAGGAGACGCGGTTGTCAGGTCCCCGGATAACGGCGACACCTGGCAGAGATTCGATTCTGGCCTCACCACGATTTTTGTGCGATCCCTGGTGATCAATGCCAGCGGCCAAATCTATGCCGGAACAAGATCATCCGGTGTTTTCCGGGCGAGGAATTCAGTCAATGCCTGGGAGCCTTTGACTGGTGGACTGACCGGATCGCTCAACATCCGCACCCTGGCCCTCAACGCGAACGGCCGGCCGTTTGCAGGGACCAACGGCGACGGGGTCTTTCGCAGCGTGGACAAAGGGTTGCCGGTGTTTGGTCCCAAGCCCTCTCCGCCACCTCACGCCCGGGGGGAGGACCTCGAGATTCAAATCTCGATCACAGATGACAGCGGCATTCTCGAGACCAGGCTGCACTACCGGCAGGCCAGCACGCGCGACTTTGCTTTTATCCCCATGGCGCCCGCGGGTGGAGATTCATTTGTGGGCAGCGTGCCAGGTGACTCCCTGACCTCGCGTGGCCTTGAATTCTATATTGTTGCAACGGATTCATTCGGCAACATTATCAGATATCCGGCCGCCGGTACCAGATCGGTGCAAGTCAGGGTCGCAAACCTCATCAAACCCGAGATGCAGCCTGAAGAACGCTACGAGCTCATATCCGTGCCGCTGCAGCTCGACAATCCCGGGCCCGACTCTGTGCTGTTCGATGATCTCGGCCCCTATGATGACACACAGTGGCGGCTCCTCGGGCCCACGAGTGATTCGCTATTTGCCGAATACCCGAACGTTTCGGATATGCTTCCCGGCAAAGCGTTCTGGCTGATTGTACGCGAACCGGACAAGAGACTCGATACCGGCGCGGGAATATCGATGCGTACGGACACGACGATGACCATCCCTCTGAAGAAGGGATGGAATGTCGTCGGGAATCCGTTCAACTTTGTTCTCAAACTCAGCAATCTCCAGCTAGACTCAGATTCAGCTTCCAGTCCAGAGCTGCGAAGATATGCCGTCGACTGGAATGATCCCGTGAATGACCCGGTGAAAGGGATGGAACCGTTCACGGGGTACGCCATCCACAGCGACGAGCGTGATCTGCTGGTGATTGACCCGAGGACCGCTTTCTCCCAGGCAACGTCCGGTCAGAACCCGAATGCCGTGAACGCGGCACCGGAATGGTCCATTCGCATTGTTGCCCGCTGCCGGACGGCTCGCGACTCAGACAACCTCGCCGCGGTAGACAGAGACGCGCAACGCCACCGGGACCCGCAAGACCGTCCCGAACCGCCGGTGATCGGCAACTACGTCTCGGTCAACTTCCCGCATCCTGAGTGGCGAGCCGTGAGCAAGAAATACTGCACAGATTTCCGCCCGCCGTTCCCGGACAGCGAAATCTGGACGTTCGAAGTCAGGACAAATATCCGGGACAAGATCGATCTCACCTTTACCGGTCTGGAAAGCGTGCCGCCGGAATTCGACGTCTGGCTGGTCGATGATCATCTGGGGATCGTCCGCAACTTGCGGCCGCAGCCCCACTATGCTGTGGCCGGCGCCGGAGAGGCTCCGCAGCAGCTACAGTTGCTCGTCGGCACACCTGAAGCGGTTGCTGAGCGCCTGAGCTTGGCACACAGGAATCCCGCCTCCTTCGTGCTCGAGCAGAACTTTCCCAATCCGTTCAATCCTGTCACCACGATTCGCTTCAGCCTGCCGCAAACGGAGCGCGTGACCGTGACGATTTACAACCTGCTCGGCAAAGAAGTAGCAACGCTGCTGCAAGACGAAGTTCTGACGGCGGGTCCACACATCACAATCTGGAATGGCCGCAACGACGCCGGACGTGGCGTGGCCAGCGGCATTTACCTCTACCGGGTACGCGCGGGTCGCACTTTGCACACCCGCAAGATGGCCTTGGTCAGATAGAACCCCAGGTGAGATTATCTCTTGCAGCGTCTGTAAGCCCGAAATTCGAAATACGAAGCTCCCAATTACAGCTAGCTAAACTCGACAAGTCATTATGCCGGCCTGCCGTGTGTTCCCCAATTCTGACCACCAAAACACCGTCAGAGACGGTGTTGGATCGTCGTCTGCCGCCAGATGGCCCAACTCCGACACTTGGGCTTTGCCAAGTCCCCGGCACTTTGAAAGTGCCGGGGACTTCACCCAACTGCTTCTGCCATTTTCGGGCCAAGCCCCGACTGTCCTAATTGTATTCCTAAATGACTGTCGGTGCAAGACCTTTCGTGCTCCCCCTCGAATTTCGGGCTTATGTATCACTCGCCTCATACGCCTGTTCTATCGTCTCCAGGTCTCGCTTCGCAAGGTTGAGGGTAAACGCGGGATCACGGTCTTCTTGAATCGCGCTCAGGTAGTCCTGGAACATGTGCTTGTAGCCAGCGATGTCTTTCAGACCCGGGAAGATGATTTGCTTTCTGCGTCCGCGCACGAGGACAAAAATCCCGTTTGACTCGAATGTGATGCTGCCTTCGCGGCCGTAAAGTTTGGAAATGCGCAACCCTTTGAAGAGCGAAGGCGTTTCCCAGGAGTAGTAGAAAGAGCCAACCGCGCCTTCCTGATACCGCAGCGCAAGCAGCATGCTCTGGTCCATACCTTTGGCCGGGCCCGGACGAAATCCGGTCACAGATTCGAGCTGGAGACCCAGATTCGAGATGAAATTGACCCAGTGAATGCCGCCTTCGAACAGGGCGCCGCCGCCAGCCAGGCTTTGGTCTCCACGCCAGTCTTTTATCTCTTGCTTCTTCAAGGCGTTGATATGGACAAACAGAATTTCGCCGATGACATTTGAGTGGACGAGCTCGCGCAGCTTGAAAAGCAACGGCTTGTAATAGTAGTTCTCGGCGACAAAGATGCGCTTTCCCGCTTTGTTAGCCGCCTTTTGCACGGTATCGAAATCGCGCGAGTGCAAGAATGGTGGTTTCTCGACGATGACGTGTTTGCCGGCGGAAAGCGCCTTCAGGGTCAACTCGAGATGGTGAGCGGGCGGCGTGGCGACCAGCACGGCGTCGATTTCCTGCGCCTGGAGAGCGGTGTCATAGCCATCAAACGTCCCGTGCCCCTGGTATTTTTGGTTGTAGGCTGCCGCCCTGGAGGTCTCCCGGCTGGCGTAAAAACACTGCACCTTGTCGCGCCAGCCAGAAAGGGTTTTGCTGTGCAGCCGTGTAGCGAAACCGCAGCCCAGAAAGGCGAGATTTACGGGTTTGTTTACTGTTTCGGACATTGGGTTCATCTCGTTTGAGTGTTCACTAAGTACTCCCCCACCCGCAGTGCATTGGCCGAAATCGTCAAGCTTGGATTGAGTCCTCCCGAGGTCGGCATGAAGCTGCCATCGACGACAAAGAGGTTGTCGAGACCGCGAAACCGGCAGTGCGGGTCGAGGGCTGAGGTTTCCGGCTCCGGGCCCATGCGCACGGTACCCACTGCGTGGGAGAACGTCTTGATCTTGTGCAGGTAACAAAACAACGCGCCTGCTTCCTTCAGAATCTCTTTTGCCTTTTGCAGCAAGGCGTCGCGCGCGGCAGTGTCGCGCGCTGTGTAGTGATGCGTCACCAGAAGCTGTGGCAGTCCGAACCTGTCGACTTGTGCCGGGTCGACCGCCACATGGTTGTCATAGCGCGGTTGGTCTTCTGCCATCACGAGCAGGCCCGTCAGATGGGGCACACCGAGACCGAGTAATCTGCCGAAGGGCCGGGGGACCAGGGCCTGCACCAGCCCGACCGGTGGCGTCTGCAACTGCTGCATGCTGCCCAGCTTGCCGGCCGGCTCCCGGATGGTGGTATGCCCAAAGTAGAAATCATGAATGGCAAGCTGCTTGTGGAACTCATTCCTGGGATTCGGATTCTTCGGGAAAAACCCGAAAGCAATGGCGTTGCAGTGGCGCGTCAAGTACCGTCCCACCGTGTGGCCGCCGGGGTTGAGCTTCTCTAACCCGGAAGCCAGCAGCAGATGCGCCGAGGCCAGCGCGCCGGCGGACAAGACGACCGTTCCCGCCGTGTACGCGGCCGTGTCCTGGCGAATTTTGTCGTAGCACACCACGCTTTGAATCTTGCTGTTCTCGCTGACCAGCTCAACCGCAATCGTATTTGGCCTTAGCTCCAGGCCTTTGGTGATCAGCTCGGGCAGGACCCGCGTCGCCAGGTCATTCTTGGCTTGAATGGCGCAAGCAAAGGTGTCGCAGGTTGGGCACGCCTCACAGCCCGGCTGATGGCCGTTCAGGGCATAGTTGATAGCCAGAGGCAGGCGGAAGGGCGCAAAGCCGAGGCGCTCCGCCGCCGCTTTGAGCATCTGTGAGGTCTCCGAAAGGGTGTTGAGTTTCTGGGGATAAGGCGTATCGCGCGGGGGCTCGGTTGGGTCCTGGCCGCTTTCTCCGGCAATATTCAGGATGCGCTCGGCTTGCCGGTAGTAGGGCGCCAGTTGCGCGTAGCCGAACGGCCAGCGCGCGCCGGAAGCGCTCACAATCTCCGGGGCAGGCTCAAAATCAGCTTCGCGAAAGCGCATGGAGACCGCACCATAGAACACCGAGGGGCCACCGACGCATGTGTAGGCACCCATCACCGGACTGTTGCCTCCCGCCAGCACCCGGTATTGAATTTCCTTCGAATAGTACGGCGTCAAATCAACCGATCCGTCCGCAGCCCAGTTCTGCGGTCCGCGCTCTACCCAGTCGCCACGCTCGAGCATCAGCACCTTCATGCCGGCGTTCACCAGAACATGCGCGGTCATGGCCCCGCCAAAGCCGCTGCCGATGATGATAGCGTCGTACTCCTGCTGGTGTGACATATTCGCTGGCAAGGTTCTCCTGTACAAACAAAACGCCTCCAACGGTTCATCCTTTGAAGGCGCGACTTAATGTCCTTTCGTAGTGAAGTGTCTGGAACAAGAAATGAACATAAAAGATTTGTGGGAAAAAAGCAAGGGATTGCTTGTTTCTGAAACTCAAATGTCCCTGAGTTTGGGGGGACAATTAAATCAAACCTGGATCCAACACGGTTTTCAACCGTGTTTTAGTTAGGTACA
>JBHHXT010000236.1:0-7767 GCA_046757165.1 bacterium
AGTAATTGGAAAACAGAAAAACATTTTACAGCCTGGCTTCGGTTAAGCCCTAAGCCGGACAAGCCCCGCAGAAGGCGCGGGATTTGACAACCGGAAATTCGAAATCCTGAACTAGTTTCTTGAAAGCTACGTTAATCTTAACCCGACAGAAAAGCTCGAACCTGGAGTGGACAGCAAGGATGAAACTGCTTCTTTTCGATATCGATTTGACACTCATCAGTACCGCTGGCGCCGGCAGACGGGCGATGACCACTGCTTTTTCAAGAATGTTCGGTCAAGAAAACGGCATGGACCGGGTAAGCTTTGCGGGCAGCACAGACCCGGCGATTTTCAGGGACGCCATCCACCATCTGGGCATTGCCTGGCAGCAGGAGCTGCAAGACCAGTTCAAGCATTCCTATCTGGCGCTTTTGAAACAGGAAATCAAGGTCCCAAGGGCGGGCATGCACATCAAACCCGGGATTGAAGAGATCCTGCAAACATTATGTGGCCGGAAGGAGATCACGCTCGCCTTGTTGACCGGCAATTGGGCTGACGGAGCCAAAACGAAGTTGGAGCATTTTGATTTGTTCCGCCACTTCGAATTTGGGGCGTTTGCCGACGACTCCTGGGTCCGCGCTGACCTGCCTGCCGTGGCTGCCCGAAGATTCTTTGACACCACTGGCCGCAAAATCGCGCCTGAGAATATCCTGGTCATTGGAGACACACCGAGGGACGTGGCGTGTGGCAAGCCATTTGGTACAAAAACTGTGGCGGTGGCGACGGGGTATTTTTCGCTGGAGGAATTGGAAGCAGCAGAACCCGATTATTTGTTTCCGGACTTCTCAGATGCGAATGCGTTTTTGAGCATTTTGGGTTCTTGACCCGGGCACAAAAAAATAAAGCGACCCAAGAATTTGAGTCGCTTTTTCTTGCACCACAAATACGTAACTTCCCTGTTAAATTACGCAATCATCTTGATGACATTTGAGGCACACTAATTTCTTCTTGCATTCGCTTGGTTTTGAGCCATAAATTATTTACTCATTTCATCGGAAAAACCGCGTGAAACTTGATCGCCGTGAAGAAATCTTAAGATTCTCGACTTTTTTTGTCTTTACGGGAAGAAAGTCTGGAGGGTTCTTGTTTAACAAGTATGAAAAGCCCCTGGAAGGTAATAATATGGTAACCTCCTATTTTTACCCTTCCTCCTCGAAAATCCCCGGGTGAAACCCCCGGGGATTTTTTTTGATTCAGGCAGACACATGGAACAAGATATTGTCAAACGCTTTTTTTCCGGCACGGGGACAAGCTACGACCGGGTCGTCAAGCTGTTTACCTACGGCGCTGACCTCTACTGGAAAAGCAAGATTCTGGCCCGGGTGCCGCCAAGCAAAAGACTTCTGGATCTGGCTTGCGGCACCGGCATTGTGACATTTAAGCTGGCCGCGAATCACCCCGGAAGCCAAATCCTGGGCGTGGACATGATGCATGAGTACTTGCGCCAGGCGCGCCGAAAACAGAATTCGTGCCGACAAAACCACATCCACTTCGTCTGCGCCAGAGCTGAGCAGGTGCAGCTCAACAGCGAGTTCGACTGCATCGTCTCCTCTTATGTCCCCAAGTATGTTCCCGCCGACGAGTTGTTGCATAATGTCAGCTCCTACTTGAAGGAGGACGGCGTCCTGATTTTGCATGACTTCGCTTATCCCGGCAATTTCGTGCCGCGAAAGGTGTGGCACCTGCACATGTCTCTGATGAGAGTGGTCGGGCCGCTGCTGTTTCCGGAGTGGCGCACCGTGTTTGCCGAGCTAGTGGACCTGGTCCGCACGACCCCCTGGATTGCTGAGTATTGCAGGGCCTTGCCGGGCTACGGATTTGAAGGAGTCGAGGTGCAGCGGCTGACGGCCGGTTCTGCGGCCATCATTACGGCCCGCAAAGCGGTCAATCGAGGCTGAAGTTTCGCATTTGCTCGTCTCCACGATGAGTCTTGAATATGAAGCATTGTTCATCATTGACAAAATGGGTGTTTCATCTGTGTAAATCCGCTTAATCCGCACCATGCGTGAGAAGCTGAACGCAAGGGTTGCCTTCCTGACTTGATTTTCTTCTCGAATTACCTTATTATTCAGAATTCTGTCTTGCAGAGCAGAATCCAAATTCAAGCGAGGAGAAATATGTCAGAGACATTTGCCGGTTTCCCGAGGCAGTGCGTGGAATTCTTCACGGCCCTGAAGAACAACAATGACAAGGTTTGGTTTGAAAAGCATAGAGCGGAGTACGACCACTATGTCATGCAGCCGGCGCGTGATTTTGTGGCGGCCATGGGCGATCGGTTGCGGGAGATTGCTCCACGGATTATCGCCGACCCGCGTGTCAACAAATCTCTGTTCAAGATTCACCGCGATACCCGTTTCAGCCCGGACAAAACACCGTTCAAAACGCACATGGGCATCCTGTTTTGGGAGGGCGAACGAAAACGCATGGAGTGCTCAGGTTTTTACTTTCATCTCGAACCGCCAGAATTGATGTTGGGCGCGGGGATTTATCTTTTCCCCAGGCCGCATCTGCAAGAATTTCGCAAATCGGTGGTGCACGCGAAACACGGCCCCGCACTCGCCGAGGCGGTCAATCACGTGGCACAACATGGGGAATTCTGGCTCGGCGGCAAGCACTTCAAGCAGACCCCCAGGGGATTTGATTCAGACCATGAGCGTGCCGGATTTCTGCTCTTCAATGGCCTGACCGTCGGGACGACCGTGAACATCCCGAGCTCGTTGTACAGCTCCGAAATCATCGACGCCTGTTTTGAGAAGTTCGAAAAAATGGCGCCTGTGCATCGCTGGCTGGTGGCGATGACCGAAAGAGTGTGAGTTGCGAGACCCGATGATCTTTGAGCGTTACAAGCCGATCATTGAGGACTGGTCCGCCTTTTCCGATGCCTGCCGGCAGCCCTTGCCCACCTGTATCTGGCGCCATCCGCTGCGCACGACTGCGACCAGGTTTACCGAGCGCTTTGCCTGCGACCGCGTTCCCATCAGCCCTGTGGCGTGGCATCCAGGCGCGTACCGTCTGCCGCCGGACTTCTCCGCCGGCAGACGGATGGAGTATTGGGCCGGCCTGTACCACGTGCAGGAGGAAATTGCGCTCCTGCCGGCGTTGCTGCTGGCGCCGCAGCCCGGCGAGTGCGTGGTGGACTTATGCGCCGCACCCGGCAACAAGACTGCGCAGATCGCTTTGCTGATGCAAAACACGGGGAGTGTGGTGGCCAACGAAGTGAACGCCAGCCGCATGCAGCCCCTGCGTCAAGTGATCAATCGACTGGGACTGACAAACGTCACCACGACCGTATCGAACGCGACAACCTTTCCCAGGCAGTCCCGGCAGTTTGACCGGGTCCTTGCGGATGTGGTCTGCTCCTGTGAAGGCACGTCGCGCAAAAACCCGAAAATCCTCGATTTGCAGAAAAACGAGTACTGCTTCAAGATCACACGCGCCCAAACCGCCATTTTGGTCAAAGCGCTGCAGCTTTGCAAGCCAGAGGGGCGAATCGTCTACGCGACCTGCACGTACGCGCCGGAGGAGAACGAGCGGGTGGTCCAGTCTGCGCTGGAGGCGGTTGCGCCCCGGATTCAAGCTCGAATTCTGTCATGCCAGGTGGTCGGGTTGAAATGGGCACCGGGGCTGCTCATGTGGCAGGGAGAGACCTACCGCAAGGATATGGCAAATGCGCTCAGAATCTACCCGCATCTAAATGATACCGGCGGCTTTTTTGTGGCGCTGCTCGAAAAAACGGAGGATTCCCGACCCGAGCGCGCACGGCTTGCGTTCGGCACGTCCTCGTCCAATTCAACAATCAAGACCGTCGAATCCAAACCTCTGCTTGAATTGATCGAGAACCGCTTCGGCATTTCACGCGAGTATTTCGAACGGTTCAGCATCTTCCGGAAGAATTCGAAGGTCGCTTCTCTGGTAACGAATGAGCATGATTTGGTCTGTCACCCGAGGGTTGAAACGGTCGGGTTGCCTCTGATTCACATCAACATGAAATGCCCAAAACTGACGACCTCAGCGGCGCAAACGTTTGGACATTTGGCGACGAAACACGTTCTGCGACTGGATCGGTCGCAGGCTGACGCATTCTTGCGGGGGGAGACCTTTCAGGCAGCGAGGGAGCAGGTCTGTAACTTTGAGGAAGACGGCTATGTGCTGGCTCAATTTGAAGAGATGATTCTTGGCGTCGGACTCTTCCACATGCGTGGTGGTGTGGGTGAGGTGCGAAGCCAATTCCCCAGGGCGTGGCAAATGAGCTCGAGATCGAACTGACGGCGTCTTCGCAGGCAGGACGCGCGACGTTCACATGTTGCCGCTCCACTGAAACGTCTGGAGGTGCACTTGTCCCTGGTTGTCAAACACCACGCCTTCCGCCTCCAGCAGCGCCTGTTGCAGCTTTCGTTTTGCGTGCTCCGGAAACGCGCTTCGGCCTGCGGCATTGATGACGCGGTGCCAGGGCACCTCCGAGTCGTTTGGCAGCGCATGCAGCACCCAGCCGACGGTACGTGCGGCGCGTGGGTTGCCAGCCAGTGCCGCTATCTGCCCGTAGGTGGCGACTTTTCCTTTCGGGATTTTCAGAAGGGTTTGCTGGATTTTCTCGAAGAGTTGGCTTGACATTCTGGCGTAATTTAGTATAATAATAAAACGAAGTCCACTTGAAAATATGAATAGCACAAAGTACGCGTGATAGCACACTCCCAGCAAGCCGAACCCAAACCCATCCTCTACCGTCTTACGCGCGCGGTTGTCAAGGTCGCCATGACGGTCTTCTTCCGCAAGATCGAGCTGCGCCACGGCAAATATGTCCCGGAGCGCGGACCGGTGGTCTTTGTCGCCAATCACCCCAATTCGGTCATGGATGCGCTTGTGATGGGCGTCGTGACGCGGCGCAAGGTCAATTATGTCGGGCACGCTGGCCTGTTTTCAAACAAGCTCAAATCCTGGTTTTTACGCAGCACCGGTGTCATTCCGGTCTACCGCCGCGAGGATGCGCCAGACAAGATGGGGCAGAATGTGGCGATGTTTGAAGCATGCTACCAGGCGCTGGAAAACGGCGAGACCATCGGCATTTTCCCGGAGGGAACCAGCGACATGGTGCGCAAGGTCAAGAAAGTCAAAACCGGCGCTGCGCGCATGGTGCTGGAAGCTGAGCGGCGCAACGGCTACAAACTGGGCCTGACGCTGCTTCCGGTGGGGTTGTACTTTTTCTCTCGTAGCCGGTTTCGCAGCCGGGTGCTGGTCAATGTAGGCGTGCCGATCAAGTTGAGTGACTTTTTTGAGATGAACGAAGAAGACAACGTCGCCGCGGTGCAAGCGCTGACTGCAGAGATTCAGCGCAACCTGCAGAAAACAACCGTCAACATCGAGCATGAAGAATTGGATACGTTCGTGCGCGATATCGAGCATTTATACCGCGAAGAATTGCAAGCCGAAACCTTCGGCTCGAACAAAACTTCCAGGGCAACCGTCGCCGAGTTTTTTCTGACCCAGAAGATCGCTGATTGTGTCGAGCATTTTTACCGGGTTGAGCGTGAGAAGGTTCAGCGCATTCAGGACAATCTGGCTACGTACAAACGCAAGCTCAGCCGGCTGCACTTGAAGGATGCGATGCTGAAAGAGAAGGCGACCTTTGCTGAGCTGCTCAAACGCAGTGTCGCGAGTTTTGCCCCGGCAGTGGTCGGAGCACCGCTGGCGCTCTATGGCATCATCAACAACATCATCCCCTACAGTCTGACTGAATTTCTGGTCAAGAAAACCGTTGACGACCGCACCAAGATTCTGTTGACTTTGCTCTTTGGGGGAACGGGCATATTTGTCGTTTTCTATACGCTGCAATTTCTTTTCATCGCCTTCTTGACGAGCAAGATATTCGCACTCATTTACATTTTGAGTGTCCCCCTGGTCGGGCTGTTCGCCCTGAACTATTTGAAAATGGTTCAAGAACAGCGAGAAAGAATCAGTCTGTTCTTTTTTCTGTTCAGCAAACCTCAAATGCTTGAAAAGATTAGAAACGAGAGAGATACGCTCATTTCCCAGCTCAACCAGGTGAGAGATGAGTACCTGGCGATCTGGTCGAGCCGTGCCCAACCGCCAGGAGATTCAGGCACAAGTGCGGAGTGACATCTTTCGGCCAGACTTCCATGAGCAGGGAGTGAAATGCATTAGCATTTCATGGGGCTGTCAAAGGCGCAGAGGCGTAAGGTATACGAACTTAGTTATTCATGAATTCGCGGAAATGAGTTAAGGAGTGAAATGCTTTAGCATTTCATGAGGCTGTCCCCGAAAGCCGATAGAATTGTGTCACACGACATTCATGGCGTGACTCTTTGAGGCGGCACTATCGCGGCATCAATGTCGCGTTACATATTCTCGTAACCTTTTTGGGCAGCCCCACACCAATTTCAATCTGAAACTGTTCAAAATCAAATCGGAGATAACCATTCGCAACTTTGTCAACAATTTAGATGCCGTCACGCTGCAATCCCTGCTCAGCGATTTGAGCCACTTCGTGGCCATCGAGAGGCTGGGACCGGCCGTCAGTGACCGGATTCAGTGGCGCGCCCGGCGAGACAGACCGAACATCGCCTTGACCTTTGACGACGGTCCACAGCCTGTCTACACCCCGCAGCTGCTCCAGGTGCTGGAAAAACATAAAGTCGCGGCGACCTTCTTTCTCATCGGTCAGCACATCGAGGCGCATTCTGAGCTGGCGCAGCAGATCGTTGGCGCCGGCCACGAGGTGGCTAATCACACCTTCACGCATCCTCTCATGTGGCGCTTGAGTGACCAGGAAATGGTCGAGGAGATCAATCGCACCGACCAGCTTTTGCGGCGGTTGAACGGCGCCGGGCCGCGTTTCCTCAGACCGCCGATGGGGCTTTTCTCCAGACGGGTGCTCGACATCGTCGAACAAACCGGATACAAGGCCGTGGTGGGCGACGTCTATCCACGCGATCCCCATCTGCCCGGAAGAGAGAGAATCGTCAGCCGCGTGCTCAAACGTGTCCGCAACGGCTCGATCATCATTTTGCACGATGGCGGCAACTCGCACGATATCGACCGCAGCCAGACGGTGTGGGCGGTAGACCAGCTCATCCCGCAACTGCGGGCGCGCGGGTTCGAGTTCGAGACACTCTCGAAGTTGTTGACGGATTCTGTTTCGATGTGAGTAAATGCAGTTGATTCCTCTAACCTGATTAATTCACAAACCTGAAAAATTAGCTAGTATAACAAACATACAAACAAATACTTACAGAAACTTGGTCTCAAAAACTTGTTTTACCACGAAGAACACGAAGATCACGAAGGAGATTAACAACGGCGCAATTCCACGAACAAATCAGAGATAAATTTGATGCTCGTCAATTTAATAACTTAAGATTGTTTGCAGATGTGCTTCTTACCCTGTTTTTTCTTCGTGTTCTTCGTGCACTTCGTGGTTCATGAATTTGCCAGGCTAAAAGTTAATGATGGGCATGAGCTATATCTTACCCCCGGGGCACACAGTGAACTCATTAAAGCCATCATAGAACAGTTCGGGCCAAGATTCACGCCAGGAGCTGAAGTTCTTTATGTAGGGGAAACGTTGGCCAAGTATCTTCCTGAAATCAGTTGGGAAACGGAGGTCTGGGTGGCGGATGCACCTTCGCATCTCATTCATTTCGACGGAGAGAGATTCCTCGGGCCGTATGAGAAGTAGCCAGATCCAACAGCTATCAATTGTCTGGAGCGGAT
>JBHHXT010000237.1:0-7702 GCA_046757165.1 bacterium
GCTTGCAAGAAATGGAGTGTTGGATTTTCGGCCAGCCATCACTCCAACACTCCAAATTATCGACAACACTTTGTCGATGTTTTGGCGCCAAGCGCCTAGGTATAGACTGGGGACTTCGCCCCGTATAGATGACCCTGCGGGCAAAATACTTCACACGGATCAAAAACCCACACAGATTTCTTAATCATAACAAATCATAACAGTTCCCGTGTGGTTTTTTGATCCGCGTGGACCAAATATCGACAAAGTGTTGTCGATCTCAGCGCACCAAGCCCTACCGTCTGACCGATTGAATGCCATCCCCAATCATATTGAAACTGATGGTCGTCGCGGCAATGGCCAATCCTGGAAAGAGCGTGAGCCACCAGGCCAATGACAAAACCGATCGGCCGTCATTAATGATCGAACCCCAGCTTGACACCGGGGGTTGCACGCCTAACCCCAGAAAACTCAGGGCGGATTCAATCAAGATAACATCTGCCACTCTGATGACCGCCACGGTGACAACCGTGGCCATGGCATTGGGGATCAAATGGCGCAGCACAATTCTCGCGCTCCCCAGACCAACGGCACGCGCCTTTAGGATGAATGAACTCTCCTTGAGGGAAAGGACCTCCGATCGCACCAGCCGGGCCACGTCCATCCAGCTGGTCAGGGTCAAAACCAAAACCAGCCAAACAATACCAGTCCCGAAGAGCGCCATACATGTCACCGCCAGAAAAACCACGGGAAAGGCCAAAAACACGTCGACCAGACGCATCAACACCTGGTCCCAGAACCCGCCCAGGAAGCCCGACACCGCTCCATACAAGGTGCCGAAAAGAACGGAAGTGAACACCACCAACAGGCCAATGAACAGCGAGATTCTGCCCCCGTACAGCAGCCGGGCAAACACATCCCGGCCAAATTGGTCCGTCCCCATCCAATGGTCCGCCGAGGGAGGGAGAAAGCGATTCTCTGCCGGTGAAACCTGCACACTCGGTTCATACCGGACGAGCCAGGGCGCTGCCAGGGCTGAGAGAGAAATGATACCTAACGCGAACATCCCGGCCCAAAATGGATAATTCTGTTTGATCAATTGCATTCCGCGCAGGCGTTCAGTCGAGCCGAATTCTGGGGTCGACGAAGCGATAGAGCAAATCCGACAGCAAATTCCCACAAATCACCATCGTTGCCGCGATCAGGTTGACCGCCATGATCACCGGATAATCCTTGGCAAAAATCGCCTCGTAAGTCACGCGTCCCATACCTGGCCAGGCAAAAATCACCTCAACGATGAAGGCCCCGCTCAACAAGAAGGGAAAATACAGACCCAGCAGGGTGACCACCGGCAGCAAAGCATTCTTGAACGCGTAGTGCACATAAACTCTTTTCCTGGAAAGCCCTTTGGCCAGCGCCAATCGGATATAATCCTGACGCAGGACGTCTTGCATGTGTCGCCGGACATAGCGAGAGGTGCCGGCAGCGCCAGTTAATCCCAGGACCGTGACGGGCAAAACCAAATGCTGAATGCGATCCCACATCCGCCCCCAAAAACTCAACTCTGCTGTGAAAAAGGAGCTCATCTGAGAAGCAGGAAACCATTGCAGCTTCAAGCTGAAGACCAGGATCAAAACCAGGGCCAGCCAAAATGTCGGCACCGAATACAGGGTCAAGCTCGAGATATCCAGAAGCTTACCGAACCAGCGATCAGAATGAATTCCCGACACCATGCCGATGAGACAGCCTACGAAGAAGTTGAGTAACAAAGCAAAAAAGGTGAGCTGAAGGGTGGCTGGCAGCGCCTCTTTCAGGATTGCGCTCACCGGCCGATGGTTGGCCCAGGAATGCCCCAAATCCCCGCGTACAATGCGCACGGACCAGGTTTTGAGCTGTTCGACCCACGGTTTGTCTACCCCCATTTGACGGCGTAACGTCTGCAAGTTCTCTCGTTTGGTTTTCGGTCCAAAGTACCTGCTGGAGGGATCTCCAGGGCTCAACTGAAACAGGAAAAAATTCAAAACACAAATACCGAAAAGAACGATCATGGCATTTGCGATTCTATGTAGAACGATTTTCATCTCTCTGCAGTTTCGATATATCTGGTCTGCACGCTATGGGGGGCTACCTATATGCTTGTATTTTAAGGAAATCAATTTGAAAGTAAAAGTCAAGAGGATTGGCCTGCACCGCTCAGCGGAAGCCCGGGGTGGGAATGATCAAAACAAGCAGGGCCATTGTCGCCCTGCTCGTCCTCTGCTATCTGACTAATAAGGGTGCAGCATAAGAACGTCGCTGACCTATCAGTTTGGGCAAGAAACCGAACCATAGAGATAATACTGGCTGATGGGATTCTTCCAAACCGTGTATCTCACCGATGATCAACTCTTTTACATCGTAGCGTGTTAGTGGTAATCAAAATCGTTCAAATAACCATGCTCAAGGCAATCCGTCCGCGCTCCGCATCGACCTTCAGCACCTTGACATCGATGACATCTCCGGCCGCCACGACCTCGATGGGGTTTTTGACGAACTTCGTCGACATCTCACTTTTGTGCACCAGGCCGTCGACTTTGACGCCGATGTCCACGAACGCCCCGAAGTCCACCACATTGCGAACCGTGCCTTTGAGAACCATGCCCTCGGTCAAATCTTCCATTCTCAACACATCGCTGCGGAGAACCGGCTTCGGCATCTCATCGCGCGGGTCACGGTTGGGTTTCTCCAGACTTTCGACAATGTCCTGCAAGGTGGGGACGCCGACACCACATTCCGCGGCCAGATCAGCGACTTTGAGTTTTTCCTCTCTGATTTTTTGTTGCAGAATGGTGCCGTTGGCCCTGACCTCAGATTCAACCAGGTGCAGACGTGCGAGCAATTTTTCGGTGGCGTCATACGATTCCGGATGCACGGCCGTCGCATCGAAGAAGACGTCGCCGTCCGGAATGCGCAAGAAACCGGCGGCCTGCGTGAATGCAGCCTGCCCGAGTCCTTTCACGCTTGTCAGCTCCTGCCGCGATCGAAACCGGCCGTGCTGTTCGCGATATTCGATGATGTTTTGTGCTGTCCGGCTGTTGATGCCGGCGACGTATTTCAGTAATGACTTCGACGCGGTGTTCAAATCGACGCCGACATAGTTGACCGCAGACTCCACCACCCGGTCGAGGGATTCCGCCAGCCGGTTTTGGTTGACATCGTGTTGGTAGAGGCCGACACCGATGGACTTGGGATCGATCTTGACGAGCTCAGAAAGGGGGTCCAGCAAGCGTCGTGCAATGGAAATATTGCCGCGCATCTCTGCCGGCAGGTCCGGAAACTCTTCCCTCGCCACCGGCGAGGCGGAGTAGACCGATGCCCCGGCTTCGTTGACGATGACGTAATACACTTCGCGCTCGCATTCGCTAATGAGCTCAGCCACCAGTTGCTCGGTCTCTCGTGACGCCGTGCCGTTGCCAATCGCAATGATCCCCACGTCGTATTTCGCAATCAATTCTTTCACTTGCTCCTTCGAGTAATCCCACCGCTTTTTGGGCTCATGCGGGTAGATCGTGAGGCCTTCGAGATACTTTCCGGTCGCGTCGATGACGGCCACCTTGCACCCGGTGCGGTAGCCCGGATCGATGCCCATGATGACCTTGTCCCGTACCGGTGAGGCCAGCAGCAGGTTTCTGACATTTTCCGCGAACACGCCGATGGCGTGCTCATCGGCCTTCTCAGTCAGCGCGTTGCGGATCTCACGTTCAATCGCCGGGGCGATCAAACGCTGGTAGCTGTCTGCGATCGCTAAAGTCATCTGTTCGGTGAAAATGGAACGAGGATTCTTCAGATAGCGTCTTTGAATGATCGTCCGTGCCTGCTCCTCTTCCACGGCGATGGTGACGCGCAAGATTCCTTCGCGCTCGCCACGATTCATGGCCAGGACCCGGTGCGGCGGGATGGTCCTGGCAAGCTCCTGGTAATCCGCGTACATTTCATAGACCTCGAGCTCCTTCTCATCGCGCGCTTTTGAGGTCATCAAACCCGTGCGAAAGGTAAACTTACGGATGTCTTTACGGATGTCGGCATCTTCGGAAATCACCTCCGCGATGATGTCTCGCGCACCAGAGTAAACCTCGTCTACCGAGGTCAGCGCCTTATCCGGGTCCAGGTATGGCTCAGCCAACTCTGCCAGCGAGCCCTCCTCCAGCTCCTGCGCCAGGACCGTTTCTGCCAGCGGCTCCAGTCCCTTTTCCCGGGCCACGGTCGCCCGCGTACGCTTCTTGGGGCGGTAAGGCAGATAAAGGTCCTCGACCTCCTGCAGCCTGGTCGCTTTGACGATTTTCTCCCTGAGCTCCGGCGTCAGCTTGCCCTGCTTTTCGATGGACTCCAGCACGGTCTGCTTGCGCTCATCCAGGTTGCGCAGGTAGCGAATGCGGTCTTCGACCTGCCGGATTTGCACTTCATCAAGGCCGCCCGTGACCTCCTTGCGATAACGCGCGATAAACGGCACCGTGTTCCCGTCGTCCAGAAGGGCGATGGTTTGCTCCACCTGCTGCGGCGCGAGATTCGTTTCACTGGCGATGAGCGCATAGAAATCTGCAGCGTGCACGTCCGTTCTCCCTGAAAATAATTGATTTATTCTTTTTATTTTTGTACCTATTCAGGTGTTTAGACTGTAGGCTATTAGGCTGGTAGGTTTTGCGCAATGCTATAATCAAGCGTCTAAGACCTTTCAGTCTCGACAATTCATATTCGCCTTCACATTCTCTTGCACCTCCTTCGATCCCGAAGCATAAGCGCTTGGATTCGATGGAACCGAAAGCGCAGCTTCCTACAGCCTAAAAGTCTACAGTCTATCGGTTGGCAGGCAAGAAAAATAGGAAAATTCTCCAAAAAAGCAAGCAAAACATTGTCGAACTCAAACTACGGGAACCGCAAATGGCCTGGATAAACGTCATCAAAGAAGATGAAGCTCGAGGCAAGCTCAGAGAGTTTTACGACGCTCACAAAACAGCAGACGGATCAGTAGACAATATTTTGAAAATTCACAGCTTAAATCCGTCATCTCTCGAGAGCCACCACGCCTTTTACCGCACGCTCATGTACGGCAAATCCGACCTGAGCCGTGCGCAAAGAGAGATGATCGCCGTGGTCGTTTCAGCCGTGAACCAATGCCACTACTGAATGACGCACCACGGAGCGGGTCTCCGTCGACTGGTCACAGACGAGGCGTTGGTTGAACAGATAAAGCAGGACCACCGCGACGCCAGCATCTCGGATGCAGATAAAGGCATGCTCGATTACGCCGTCAAATTGACGAAGACGCCCTGGGATATGAAAAAACAAGACGTGGGAAAACTGCGCGACCTCGGCTTCAGCGATGCCGCCATTCTCGATATCAACCAGACGACGGCGTATTACGCCTACGTCAACCGGCTCGCGGATGGTCTGGGCGTGGAGTTAGAGCCCTATTGGCAGGATGAGTAATAGGGCGGAGACGGTCACCTGATGCCACGAATATTGCGGATACTGTTGGCCACCTGGCCTGCTCTTTTGTTGGCCTACGGCTATGCCGGATTGAAACTTTACCACGCGTGCGTGGCAAACCTGCCATTCCAGGCCTCCAGCGTGCGGCTGGGCCTGGGGGCGATTGTCGTCTTCTGCAATCTCTATCCTCTGCTCCTGGTTCTGAGACACTTCATCACAAAAGATCAACGCCGGCAGAACCCTGGAGATGTCAATCGCTTTCTGGACCTTCTTTTGGCTTACCCCTTCTGGACGGGAGTCATTCTTCTGGTTGAACTTCTGCCGTGGCTGCTGATTCTCGATTTTATCAAGCTGCCGCTCTATCCATTGTTTGACCGGCTGAGAGGCGAATGGCTCCTCATCCAACATCGTGTCGTTCTTGCCATTCTTGCCCTGTATATGCTCTTTATTCTCACCAGGGTCTTCATCGACACCGTGCGGATCAAGGTCGTCAGAATTGTTCTGCTGGCGCAAAATATCTCTGCAAGTCTCCACGGTCTTAGAATCGTCCATATCAGCGACATTCACCTTGACAAGAGAACGAAAGCACGAAGGCTCAAGCGCTACGTCAGAAAAGTCAACAAGCTGAGCCCTGATGTGGTCTTTTTTACGGGCGATCTCTCTGCCAGAGATGGCGAATCAACCCTTATCGCGGCGGGCTTGTTGGGGCAGGTACGATCAAAGTATGGTGTTTTTGCCTGCCTGGGGGACGACGAGACGCGCCCCGGCATGCAAATGGCCTGCGACACTCTCACGGAGAACCAGGTCACCGTCCTGAACAATAAGAACCACCTGGTGCGAGCCCGAGGGGACAGTCTCTTGCTGACGGTCATCACCAATACTTATGCTCAACGCCCGAATCTCGACAACCTCAGTTTTCTCATGGGGCAGCAGCCTCGCGGCACCCTGGATATCATCATCACGCACCAGCCAAATGAATCGATCGTAGAGCTGGCGTCAGAACGAGGCTATCACCTTTTTCTGGCTGGACACACTCACGGGGGTCAGGTGATCGTCAGACCCTTTGGCGCGAGGCTAACGCCAGCCAGAATGGAAACACCCTTTTTCAAAGGCGTGTACAACGTGGGTCGAATGCTGGTGAATGTCAGCAGTGGGCTCGGATTCAAAGACGTCCCCATTCGCTGCCGGGCACCGGCTGAGGTGTCGCTGATTCAGGTGATGAGAAGAAGATAGGCGCGTGCTGCCGTGCTATCGACATTTGTTGTCATTTGCCCTGTGGGCGTCATTGAGCAACCACTGAGCAATGACGCCCGCAGGGCAAATGACAGCGCGAAGCGCTGGTTATGGTTAGCCCACAAGAGCCAGCACTGCCTGGTCTGAGGCATTGGATTGAGCCAACGCCGCGGACGCCGCGTCCTGCTTGATGCGGTTCTTGGAGAATTCCAATTGCTCGCGGGCAAAGTTGGCATCTATGATCCGGCTGCGAGCGGCTTCGCTATTGGTGAGGGTGCTGACCAACGTAGATTCTTTGCTGGACAACCGGGTCAGGTTGGAGCCGACCGAGGCCACACTGCTTCTGACCGATGCCAGGGCCGAATCGATGCTCGAAAGAGAGGACGCGGCGCTATTCGAAGACGAGACGTCCAGGTCATTCGCCGAAACGCCCAGGTCGGCAGCCTCCTGGCTCGTTGCGCTCACTTCTACAGCCAGGCTGTCCGTGGTTTCGGCGCCGGTCTGAATGTTCAAGCTCGTTCCGGAAAGCAGCGACAGGCCGTTGAAGGTGGTTTCGGCAACAATATCGTCAATTTCGCCGGCGAGCGCGTGCAGATCATTCTTTAGCGCCTCTCTGCCCTCATCCCCGAGTGTGCCACTGGCTGCGCGCGTGGCTTTCTCCTTCATGGTTTCGAGAATGTCGAGAATATTCTCGAACCCCCCTTCAGCCACCGAGAGCATGGAGCGGGCATCACCGATATTGTTGAGCGCCATAGCCAGCCCTCTGCTCCTGGCCTGCAAAGCCCGACCGATCACAAAACCCGCACTGTCCTCTTGTGCTGAATTGATCCGCTTGCCCGTCGCAAGCCGCAGCCCGCGGATGCCGACCTCGCGGTTGATGAGATTCAGATGTGTGAGAGATTCATTGGCATGAGCGCCACCGGCGACTCTGTTTGCATCTGGAAAAGAAGACATTTTACTAACCCTCGAAAGAAATGACATCTTCTTAATCGTTTCGGCACAAATCTACAGAAACTTCAATAAC
>JBHHXT010000238.1:0-7531 GCA_046757165.1 bacterium
TGACCCAAAAGAAATTATCGACAAAACTTTGTCGATGTCTGGCGCCAAGCGCCTATAGCACGTAACAACGACAACCGCTGACAATACCTCGGATCGAATAAAGAGGCAGCAATGACTGCGAAAATTGTTCAGTTGCCGGACATGTTGGCCGCGCGCAAAATCATCTCGGGCAGGGTGCACCGCACGCCTATGGTTCGCTCGAGTTATTTCAGCGAGCGAACACATACCGAGCTTTATCTCAAGCTGGAGTTGTTTCAGAAGACTGGCTCGTTCAAAGTCCGCGGGGTCTCGAACAAGTTGAGCTCGCTGAGTGGCAAAGAAAAGAAGCAGGGGGTCATTTCGCTTTCGGCCGGCAACCATGCTCAGGCCGTGGCCTGGGGGGCAGCACAGTTCGGTATCCCGGCGACGTTGATCATGCCTGAGAAGAGCGTGCAGAGCAAGCTGGAAGCCACGCGTGGCTACGGCGGCGAAGTGCTCACCACCGCTGGCAATTTGCTCGACTTTTGTTTGTCGGTGCAGAAGGAGCGCGGCCTCTTGCTCATCCATCCCTTTGACGACCCGATGATCATCGCCGGGCACAGCACAGCAGGTTTGGAGATCATCGAGGAGGTGCCGGAAGTGGACTATGTGATCGTGGGCGTCGGTGGTGGGGGCTTGATCTCCGGTATCTCTGCGGCGATCAAAGCGAAAAGGCCGCAGGCCAAAGTCATCGGCGTCGAGCCGGAAGGCGCCCCGACCATGACCCGGAGTCTGGAGAAAGGCGTGCCCGTGCATCTGGAAACGCTGGATACGGTTGCTGACGGGCTGGCGGCCCCTTTTGTCGGCCAGCACAATCTCGAGCACGTTCGGAAGTTTGTCGACGACCTGGTGCTCGTTTCCGATGCTGAAATCTTGCACGCCCTGAAGCTGATCTGGGAGCGGTGCAAGGTGCTTGCGGAGCCGGCTGGCGCTGCCTCCATGGCGGCCCTGCTTTCGAACAAGGTGAAGGTGCCGGCAGGGGCGACCGTGGTGTGCATGATCAGCGGGGGCAATGTCGACCTCGGCAGCATTCACAAGCTCATCAATTCTTCCCAATCATGAAAATCGATATTTTTGAACTCGAGAGAACCCAGTCTCTCTGGGAAAACACCGTTGATTACAATTTGACGGAAACGGGCCTCCACCCGTTTACCATCGAGGAGTTGCTCAGCGGCGAAGAAATCGAGCAGTTGCTTGCTATCCGCATGGGCTACGGTCAAACCAATGGCACCGTTGCGCTGCGAGAGGCGATCAGCCGCATGTATCCCGCCACGGACTGCGACAATGTGCTGGTGACGAGCGGCTCCGCGGAAGCCAATTTTGTTGCCATGTGGACGCTGCTGGAGCCGGGCGATGAGCTGGTGCTCATGCTGCCCAATTACATGCAGCTCTGGGGCGTGGCCCGGGCGTTTGGCATGAAGGTCAGCCCTTTCACTCTCAAAGAGGAGCTGAATTGGCAGCCGGATCTTGCAGAGCTCGAAGCGATTGTCACGCCCGCGACCAAAGTGATTGCGGTTTGCAATCCAAACAATCCGACCGGCTCGGTTCTGAGCGAATCAGCGATGGCGGCAATCATTCGCCTGGCGGCAAAGACCGGCGCCTGGGTGTATGCGGATGAAATCTACCGCGGCGCCGAGCTAAACGGCAGAGAAACACCGACCTTCCTGGGCCGGTACGAAAAAGTGATGGTCTGCGGCGGACTCTCCAAGGCTTATGCTCTGCCTGGATTGCGCATCGGCTGGCTCGTTGGCCCACAGCAGCAAATCGCCGAGGGATGGGCACGGCGTGACTATACCTCCATCGCCACCGCGATCCTCAGCAACCATATCGCCACGCTTGCCCTGCAGCCAAAGGTGCGCGCAAAGATCTTGCAGCGCAACCGCAAAATCCTAAGTGAGAATCTCAAAATCTTGAGCGATTGGGTCGGCAAGCACAGAACCCTGTTTCATTTCATTCCGCCTCAGGCCGGGGGCATGGCTTTTCTGAAGTATGACCTGAACCTCGACTCTACCGAGCTCTCTACCCGGCTGCGCATGGAGAAGAGCACGCTGATTGTGGCCGGAGATTGCTTTGGGATGGACCACAGGGTAAGGATCGGGATTGGCGCTCAGCGCGATTATTTGTTGGCGGGTCTGGCACGGTTCGATGAATTCTTGTCTGGCATCCGAGCCCCGGAAGGCCGGAGCGACTAAAGGCGCTGTTTCACAAATACGGTGACGTAAAGCAAAGTTTCTACACTCAGAGTGCGAAAAGCAGATTGACGTCTACCATTCACAACCTTGAAAACTCCGTTTTAGCAGTTTGAGCTTGAAATGAAGATTGGTCGACCATTCAGGTTCATCTGGAATCATAACCGCTTGAAGCGTTTATCCAGCTCATCCAACGAAATGTGAATGATCACCGGCCGGCCGTGCGGGCAAAAATACGGCTCTTTGGTCGAGAAAAGCTGGTCGATGAGGGCGTTCATCTCTTCCAGGGAGAGGGAGTCCCCCGCCCGGATGGCGGAGTGGCAGGCAAACGAGGCCGCGACATTCTCGCGAATCTCGGTGCGCTCCCGTTTGCCGCGTTTGTACTCGTCCAGGATGCTGAGCAGAATTTTCTCATCATCGCTGATCTTGATGCCCGAGGGCACGCCTTCCACTGCCACCGTGTTCTTGCCAAACGCTTTCACGACAAAACCGATGTGCTGCAGGAACGGAATCATCTCGAGTAAGATGGAGTAGTCCATCTGCGACAGCTCGATGATCTGCGGAAACAGAAGCTGTTGTGAAGAAGGCTTTCTGGTTTCAAAGCTCGCCAACGCCTTTTCATACAGAATCCTTTCGTGCGCCACATGTTGATCGATGACGATGAGACCGTTCTTGATCTGGGAAATGATGTATTTGTTATGAACCTGCCACACGTTCGTTCTTTCAAAAGGAATGGTGGCAGGCGCAACGAGCTGTGGTGGCGCAATGAGCGGTATCTTTTCCAAGCCCGTCTCCGGGTGGATGTGGCTTTCCTGCCCTGGCGTTTGCGGCTTCTCGGGCCAGCCGGGAAATTGCCGCGGCGGCGGTTCGAATCGCAAGGGTTCTGTCTGCCTCATCTGCTGCAGGTCCGATTCCGAGTAGCGCCTGAAATCGTCAAATTTTTGCCACGGCGTAATCTCCGGGACGACCTTCTCCGAGGTCAACGCCCGTTTGATGCACCCGCGCAGCGAGCTGAAGATGAGCGCGTCGTTGGCGAATTTGATCTCCTTTTTGGTCGGATGAACGTTGACATCTGCCTGTTCCGGATCCATGTGAATAAAAATGATGTAGATGGGATACGCCCCACGCGGCAGAATCTCACCGTAAGCGGCCACGACCGCATAGTTCAGACTTTTGCTGGTGAAATAGCGGCGGTTAAAGAAAAGATACTGGTCGCCGCGCGACCGCCGCACCGCATCCTGGTTGCCGACAAAGCCGCTGATCTGCACCGGACCCGTATTCTCGATCTCCACCAGGTTTTTTTGCGCCCGGCTGCCGAGAACGGACACGATGCGTTCTTCCAGGGACTCTTTCTTGAGCTCCTGGACAATTTCATCTTCGTTCACCAGGGTAAAGGCGATTTCTGGGTAGGCCAGGGTGAAACGATTCAGCACACCCAGAATCTGTCGATATTCCGTGCTGGTCGTTTTGAGAAACTTCCTTCGCGCCGGGGTGTTGTAGAACAGGTTCTTGACGGCAATGGTCGTCCCCCGGTTGCCGGCGGCCGCCTCCACGCCATTCATGACGCCGCCTTCGATTTGCAGCCGGTAGCCAGAAGGCTCGTCCGCCACCACCGAGCGGGCCTCGACCTGCGAGACAGAGGCGATACTCGCCAGCGCTTCGCCCCGGAAGCCGAAGGAGCGAATGTTGGTCAAGTCATCATAAGTGAAAATCTTGCTGGTAGCATGGCGCTGGAACGCCAGCAGCAGGTCGGCCTGGCTCATGCCGCTGCCGTTGTCCATCACTTGAATCAGCGCCCGGCCCCCGTCTTTCAGAATCACCGTGATTTCGTCTGCGCCGGCGTCGATGGCGTTCTCGACCAGCTCCTTGGCAACAGAAGCGGGTCTATCGACCACTTCGCCGGCAGCGATCTTGTTGGTCAGGTTTTCAGGAAGAATTTTTATTTTGCTGCTACTGTTTTCCATGAGCTCGTTTTAAACGATAGATAACAAAACGCACGAACACGCGAGTCGATGTTACCGGCTTCTTTTTTCCCACAGGTAGATTCCGCCACCTGTCAGAACAAACATAAGAAACCCACCAACGACTTTCAACTCATATATGAGGACATTGCTGATTTCTGCAGACGGAATCACAGACATCCCCATGGCGAAAAGCGTCGTGAGCAGGCCGCACGTTCCAACAACATAAACTGCGACCTCGCGCATCGAGGGTCGAGTGGAGGATTTGCGCTCTTTTCCTCTGGCTCTGACAGCCATGTACGCCAGAAACACGTAGACATAAGGAATAAAGTAAACCAGCAGCGTCGTATCGAGCAAAATCAGGTACGCCTCCTTGACCGTTGCTCCGATAAAGCTCATGATGATGAAGAGCGTTGCGATGCCGGCCTGAATGAGAACCGCAACATACGGGGTGCCGTATTTCGGATGAATCTTTCCAAACCCTGCCGGCAGATAGCGGTCCACGCCGGCCACGAATGGCATACGGGCTGCACCCGTAAACCACGCCATGACGCCGCCGATTCCTCCCAGTGTAATCAAGAGCGCGATGATGCTGGAGGTCCATCCCAGCCCCACTTTGGTGACCACCGCGTCAATCGCCTGCAAGAAGCCGCTGATAATGTTGACCTCGCTCGCTGGCAGGGCGACCAGCAGCGAGAAGGTTCCAAGCAGGTAGATGCCGGTGATCACCACGCCTGAGATCGTGATGGCGCGCGGAATGGTTTTCTCAGGCGTTCTCACCTCCTCTGCCAACACCGACGCCAGCTCAAAGCCAGAGAAGGCAAAACAAATAGTGGCCCAGAAGGACAGACGTTCCAGGCCAAATATGCCATGGAAGAAGCTGGCCGCGGGCATGGGATTAGCCGTGCCAAACTTGACCGCAGCGATGACGCCAATAGTGACCAACACGGCGCCGGTGGCCCAGGTACTGAAGCCGCCGATGTTGTGAAGCCATTTACCGAACTGCAGGCCAATGAAATTGAAGAGCATGACGCTCCAGAGAACGACCAGGGAAAAAATAACCACATAGAGTTTTTCCTCCCCAACCGCCTGGTAGCCACTGCCGCCGACAAAGACCGAAATCCCCGCAATGTAAACCAGCAAATTCGGGAAATAGACCAGGTTGTTCGTCCAGTAGCACCAGCCGGCCATGAAGCCATGGAAATCCCCGAACGCGGTCTTGGTCCAGAGATAGAGACCGCCTTCACCCGGGAGTCTTCGGGTCAGGTCCACAACGGCAAACGCCTGCGGCAGGAAGAACAGCAGCAGCGCCAGCAGCCAGAGCACCATCGAAGGGTTGCCACCAGCAGCCGCGACCGATATCCAGCGCAACCCCGTGATGGCCGTGACGTTGAAAAGTATCGTATCCCACAGGCCGAGCGTTTTGGTGAGTTTCATGGTGATTTGCCTTTCGGGGCTGTCAAAAAAAACCAGTTCTTTTCTCATTCCCGCAAAAGCGGAAATCCTTAGTCGTATGAACGAAAACCTTGCACGAAAATGCAGTCGCCTCGATCCGGCCGGAGCGCTAAAGCAAGCCAGAATCCGCAAAACTAAAATAGCCCCGCTGTCCGACAATAACGTGGTCGAGAACACCGATGCCGACCGCCTCGCAGGCGATCTTGAGGCGTTTGGTGACCAGCTTATCCTGGTCGCTCGGACTTGGATTGCCGGACGGGTGATTGTGCACCATCACAAGTGAAGCGGCTCCCTGGTTGAGCGCCTCTTTGATGAGCTCGCGCGGACTGATCAGGCTTTCCGTCAGGCTTCCTTCGAACAACACCTTGTCCGCAATAATGGTATGGCGGCTGGTCAACATAAGAACGCGAAAGACTTCCCGGTCCAGGTCGCGCAGGTGCGGTTTGACGATTTGGTAGACATCGTCGCTGCTCTCGACCCGGTCCCTGAGCTTGGTCTCTTCCAGGAACAACCGCTTGCCCAGCTCGATGGCCGCTTTGATCTGGGCGGCTTTTGCCGGGCCGATGCCGTTGATTTCGCACAGCTCCGCCACGGACCGGCTGTCGAGGCCCCGGAACCCCCCGAAGTCGTTGATGATCTTGCGCGCCAGGTCAATCGCAGTCGTCTCCTGGCTGCCCACACGCAGCAAGATGGCCAGAATCTCGGCATCGGATAGACTTTGCACGCCAAACTTGACCAACCGCTCTCGCGGCCGTTCATCCTCCGGCCAATCCGGAATTTTTGGGGTATATCGCGCCATCCCCCTTCTCCTTCTGCTCAAAATGAACGCCGCAGCCGGAGACCACGGCCTGCAAATTGAGCTGTTGACTAGCTGGTACGGATTCGCAGGGGCATACGACTCACATCCGTCCAGCCCCGATCCTGAATCTATCTTTTTCACAACGCCCATGCATCCCGCCAAACTCTGAGCAAGCAAACGAGGTTGAAATTCGCAGGAAAATATCGCAAGCAGAGTGAGGCGCAAGGGGCGACAACTGAATGAAAGCAAGAAAAAATAAGAGGAATGTCAAGCAGAATTTTCAAGAGGGTCGATTTTAGCTCACCAAGACTAGCTACCGGCAGTGCTCGAACCCGCAGCCGGTTAGACGTGCCGGGCATTTCTCTCTTCACCACCGAAGGTCACTGAAGCCACCGAGTCTCACCGACACAAGGGTGGGCGGGCTGCTGCCGCAGGCGGACTGCACGCTGACTTTCTACGCACTGAAGTTTGCCACGCACTTCTCAAGTGCGTGGCTCTTGGGTTTGGACATTCTTAGACCTACTTGAGTCAATGCTTAGAGCGCAACTTAACGCTCTGAAACAGGCTCTCAAGAGCCTGGG
Source organism: bacterium (assembly GCA_046757165.1). Taxonomy (GTDB): domain Bacteria; phylum Zhuqueibacterota; class Zhuqueibacteria; order Oceanimicrobiales; family Oceanimicrobiaceae; genus JBHHXT01. The sequence goes on from JBHHXT010000238.1 coordinate 7,004, forward strand.
GTTGGCCGGTGAGAAAGCGTCGCCAGAGCAACGTATGTCTCATGTTGATATGGTATATGATATACTTGTCCGTGCCCACCGTCCGATGCATGTCGACGACTGATGGGTTTTGCATGCAAATGGCAAGCAGACGAGAGAAGGCCCTTTCAGCGTTGGTTCTGAGATTGGCGTTTTTCTTGAATGCCTCCGAGCCGTAATCGATCTCTTTTCTGATATCTTCGCTGATGATAGCGAATATGTCAAAGCGACGCCGGCGGGGATCATCCGCGATGCAAAAGCTCGCTACCAGGAAGAATAATCATGAGCAAGCGCTTCTTGCCGAAATCGACGTTTATCAGCTTCATTCATGACGCGATGGATATTCCGGGCCGGTTGCGAGAACTCTTAGCGAAGATGCATTCATAAACTTGAAGAATCCGTTCAGAACGGCGTGGGGTGGTAGGATGGATAAACACAAGACGCCAGGACAGCACTCTGTTAGCAGTAATAAAGTAAAGCACTCATAATAAAGAATAAGTGGGTAAACTG
>JBHHXT010000239.1:0-7513 GCA_046757165.1 bacterium
GGCAAACCAGAACTCGATGCCGTTTTTCGTATGATTGACGCAAGACTCAAAATCTCGGGTCAGATGTTTGATGATTTCCTTCTTCATTTGTTAAGCCTTCCGATTTCATGCCTTTCACATCTCAGTCGGTGACAAATGAATAAATTTTCCTTCTCGACTCTTGTGTAATTTTTACTAAAGCAAGCACGAAATGAAAGAATTTTGTTTGGGTGTAACTAATGACGTTTTCTGCTGTCTGTTTTTTATCAAAGGGCCCAAGAACCAAATAGGTTTCAGCACAACAATTACTTTAACTTCTTAAGAATGTTTTGCCACGGATTCATGCGGATGAAACACGGATTTTGGAGGCGTACAGTTTTTCCCTGTCACATCAGTGTTAATCCGTGGCTAAGTTATTTGGTTGCGGCTCCGCTGCGGGGTATTTTCTCCATCACTTCGTTCACCACCTCCCAGCTAAAGCCGCGCCGCATGAGAAAATCATGCAGCCGCTTCGTCTGCACCGGCTCTGGCAACCCGTTGTAGCGTTCTTTTCTCCGCTCCACCAGCCGCATTGCGATCTCCTCCTGGGAGTGCTCCGCGAAGGCTTGTTTGACTGCCCGGTCGATGATTTCTTCACTCACCCCCTTGCGCAGGAGCTCGTGTCTGAGACCTCTCTCCCCCATGGGTTTGTTCACCATCCGGTTGCGGACAAATGAATGGGCGAACTCACCATCATCGATGAATCTGGCTTCTTTCAGCTCATCCAGAACGGCAGCGACGTGCGTCTCGGAATATCCTTTCTGGCGCAATTTGGTTCGCAGCTCCTGCTCGCTGTGGGCCCGGCCCGCAAGGTAACGCAAGGCGCTCTCCTTGATCTGCTTCTTCTCCTCGGCGAGCAGGATCTCTGAAATGTCATCCTCGTCCAGACAGTTGCCTTTCTTCAGGTGGAACTTTGCGACCACCGAAATATCTACACCAAAGGCAAACGCCTCATCCAAATAGATGGAGACGCGGTTTTTCCTCTTCTTCTGGGCTTCGATTTTTGTGATGGTCTTGCCAGAGGCCACGGCTGCGACTCACGGGTCATTTTGCAAAAGGTTTACCATTGCCGGCGGGCTTTTTCTCCTCGGCCTTCATCTTCTCTGTTTCCGCTTTTTTCAGCAATCCGAGTGTTTCTCGCACCTGTTTGTTGATCTGTTTGAGCAGCTCGGTATTTTCCAGCAAGTACTTTTTGACGTTTTCGCGGCCCTGGCCCAACCGTTCCTCGCCATAGGAAAACCACGTGCCGCTCTTCTGAACGATATTGTGTTTGACCGCCAGATCGATCAGGTCGCCTTCGCGCGAGATGCCGGTGCCATACATGATGTCGAACTCGGCCTCCCGGAACGGGGGCGCGATCTTGTTCTTCACGACTTTCACCCGGGTCCGGTTGCCGACCAGATGTTCGCCGTCTTTGATGGAGGCGATGCGGCGAATATCGAGCCGTACCGAGGCGTAGAATTTGAGCGCCCGGCCGCCAGTGGTTGTCTCCGGGTTGCCAAACATGACGCCGATTTTTTCACGAATCTGGTTGACGAATATGACGCACGTGTGCGACTTGCTGATGATGCCAGCCAGCTTGCGCATCGCTTGCGACATCAAGCGCGCTTGTAAGCCCATCTGCGCGTCTCCCATTTCACCTTCGATCTCTGCCTTCGGAACCAGGGCCGCGACCGAATCGATGACGACCACATCGAGGGCACCGCTGCGGACGAGGGTTTCAGTGATTTCCAGCGCTTGTTCGCCGGTGTCGGGTTGAGAAATAAGCAAGTTCTCGGTATCGACCCCGAGATTCTTGGCATAGTTGGCATCCAGCGCGTGCTCGGCATCGATAAAGGCCGCCAATCCGCCACGCTTCTGGGCCTCCGCAATGACATGCAGCGTAAGGGTGGTTTTGCCCGAGGACTCCGGCCCGTAGACCTCGATCACCCGCCCCCTGGGCACGCCGCCGATTCCGAGAGCAGCATCCAGTGAAATGGAGCCGGTGGGAATGGCATCTACGCCGACCGCCGGGATCTCCCCCCCAAGCCGCATGATCGACCCTTTGCCAAACTGGCGGTCGATCTGGGCCATGGCGAGATCCAGGGCTTTGAGTTTGTCACTCCTTTCCTCGCTCATTCTTCAACCCTCCTTTTGTCTTGATTGTGTCTAATAGTCAAAATCCTCATCTTCCTTCTCAGGCCTGATCTCCTGTGCGACGATTTCCTTCCAGACGGCCAGAACTTCTGGAGGCGCAGCCTTTTTTTTCAGCCTTGTTGCGACCGGGCCAGATTCGCGTTTGAGAGCGGGAAATGTCAGGAGCAGGGTCGCCAAATCTCGCCAGTCACTCCCGGACTTTGGCTTGCCACGCCGCTGATGGAAAGCGAGTACCTTGCCGGCGATCAACTCCTCTGGCGTCACAACCAGAACCTGCTCAATCCGTTGCGTCGCCGGCAACGTCTCGACGGATCTGATATCGACCAGATGGCGGTTCCCTATCTTCTGCACCTGATAAAGTCGAAAACCGCGCTCTCTCTTCACCTCTCGTACCCGGACAGCGATGTTGAATTTATGATCAAGATAGTCGCGCAACTCGCCGGCGAGAGCCGCCGCACGGTTCGAGAGAATATCCACGTCTTGTGTCATGCGGGATTCTTTGACGTAGGCGTTTACAGCCTGCGCGCCAAAAAGCACCGCGTCATCGCGGCCACACAAGAATTCCAGCACGGCATCCTGAAGGGTCGCCAGCGCCACCCTCTCCTGCGTCATAAATTCCTGGAACGTTAATGAACCGTCACCAAACATCTAAGAATTCCCGCCTGCCAAAGAAATTCTCTGCAGAGGCGTATAGACGGCCCCGCCTGGTTTTAGATCGCTCTTGATCAAAACCACCTCGCTAACGGGTACCGGGCCGCCGTCAAATGTCGTCTGTTTGTATTTCTGAATGAATTGGCCGCTCAGTTGGGCTTTCACCCGGCCTAAAGTCAAGTGTGGCGTAAATTTACGATTTTCTTTCGAAAATCCCAAGTGAATTAACGCTTCTTCAATTTTTTTTGCCAGCTCGATCACCTCACCTGTTTCGTTTTCCACACCGACCCAAAGAACACGCGGGCGCTTGAAATTGGGGAAAACACCGAGGGTTTTGACGCCACATCGAAAGGGACCAAACCCATTGAGAGCGCCAACCAGTGCTTGACCGACGGCCGGAATCCGCTCTTGCTCGACCTCGCCCAAAAACTTCAGGGTCAGGTGAATGTTGCCGGGTTTGGTCCAGGCAATGCGCTCATTGGCTTTTCTGAGCTCTGCCTGAACGCGGGCGATTTCCGCGCGGATGGCATTCGGGAGTTCAATTGCGATGAATGTTCGTATCGTGGGCATTTTGCGAATCTGGCTACATTTTATCTGGCTCCAGGACAAAAGCAGGTGAACGTTGTCAGTCAATCTCTGATTGTGCATCGACTCTCTAAGAAAAACACGGTCAGAGACCGTGTTGGATCACAAAGCAAGGTTTCTGAGAGCGGGTCTTTTCTCATTCCAGTCATGGGGCCATAACGCTAACGTATCGAATCATCTCGAGTTTTTCAACTGAAAATTGTCACGCTTCGGAAGAGACTATTGCGGGGCAACGAACTCGGTCCTGAGCAACTCCAAAGCCGCCTGTACAGACCGTTCTTTGTTTGTCCGGCGGTCTTTCAGAAAAACAAAGCGCTTGCTGTAGGATGTGCCTGGTCCTGCGAAACCGATGAAAACCAATCCCACCGGTTTTTCAGCGCTGCCGCCGGTTGGACCCGCAATGCCGGTCGTCGAAAGGCCGAAATCTGTGCCCGCGAGGTTGCGCACCCCCTCTGCCATGGCCACCGCGGTCTCTGAGCTCACGGCGCCCTGGCTTTTCAGAAGAGCTTCTGGCACGCCGAGCAAGTCCATCTTCGCCTGATTACTGTAGGCCACCACGCCGCGCTCAAAATAGCTGGAGCTGCCGGAGACATTCGTGAGCTTGTTGGCCAGGAGACCGCCGGTGCAGGATTCAGCCACAGCGAGGGTTTTGCCGGACTCGAACAGGTGTTGCGCCACGACTTCTTCCAGGCTCTGGTCATCGTAGGCATAAATGTATTTCCCCACCCGGGCTTGAATTCTCTGCACGCCTTGCTCGATTCGCCGGCGGCAGGCCGCTGCATCCGTCCCGGCGACCGTGAGCCGGATATCGACTCCGGAGGTTTTTGGCAGGAAAGCCACCCTGGCCAGCCGCTCAATTTGCGCAATGTCGCCAATTTTCTCGAAGAGCGTCGATTCCGGGATTCCGGTGGTGCGCAGGGTTTTGAACAAAATAACCTGACTCTGGCCTGCGAACATGGGAAATACGGTCTGCTCACACATCGCGGTCATTTCCGCCGGCACGCCTGGCAGAATGATACACCGTCTCTCGTCTTTCTTGAAGATCAGGCCGGGGGCAGTGCCAACAGGATTGGGGATGATTGCTGCTTTGTCAGGTACCAGCGCCTGCTCCTCGGTCGCTGTCGTTATCCTCAGGCCGCGCAGGGCAAACGTGTGTCTCAGGTGGTCGAGGAGGTTCGTGTTCAGGGTGAGGTCCGCTTCAAAGAACTCCGCAGCCACCCGCTTCGTGATGTCATCGTGGGTCGGCCCCAGCCCGCCTGTGGCGATCACCAACTCGCTTCTTTGCATGGCCGTGGCGAGTGCACTTCTCAGCTCATCGGCATCATCGCCGATGGTGACGACCCACTTGACCTCAACGCCAAGCTCCGTCAACCCTTTCGCCAGGTAGGTGGCATTGGTATTGACCGTCTGGCCGATCAGGAGCTCATCGCCGATGGAAATCAGCTCCGCTTTCATCTTGCATACCCTACGACATAGATGATGAGTCTCAAACTGACCAGGCTGTAGATGCCGGCAATGACGTCATCCAGCATCACTCCCCAGCCCCCGGGGAGATTCTCTGCCTGCCTGGCAGGATACGGTTTTACAATATCGAACAATCGAAACAGGACGCACCCGAGTGCCAACCACCCCCACTGTTTTTCCAGACCGACGAGCGCAATCCAAACTCCCACAATCTCGTCGACAACAATGATTTGGTTGTCCGTGATCCCTGTCGTGTGCTCAATGTGTGTCGCACTCCAGGCGCCCAGGAGTCCCCCCCCGAAGATGACAATGAGAAAATAGTAGGATTCGCTGCCCGGGATAGCCCAATACAAGAAAAGTCCCAAAATACTGCCGGCCGTGCCTGGCGCTACCGGGGTGTATCCTGTGTAAAGTCCGGTTGCGAGCAAGCGGGCGAGAAAACTCATTTAGCGTACGTTGGTCGGCACAAAAACGCGGTAAAAAGCGATCGCGAGGCTCTTGAGAAGGGGACGGTTTTCGTAAAGGTAAATGATGCCCGTGGTCAGGGTGTACACGGTCACAAGAAACATCATATTCCAGACCAGACCCCACGCTTCTATCTTTTGCAGGATCAAGCTGTCAAACCCCTGTTCAGCGAGGATCAACAGCAAAAGGACGAAGATACAGCCCATCTGGCATGCCGTTTTCCATTTTGCAAAACTATTGGTCTCAAAAACCTTGCCGGTGGTGATTGCGTACGCCCTCAAGGCTGTGATCATGATATCCCTGCTGACAACAACCAAAAACATCCAGATAGGCATGATTTCCAAGGCAAACGCAAAGATACCGAATGCGGTCGAAACGAGCAGCTTGTCGGCCAGCGGATCCAGATATTTGCCGGTCTGCGTCGCTGTTCCATCCTTCCTGGCGACATAGCCATCATACCAATCCGTCAATGCTGCCAGAATGAAAATACCAAACGCAACGTATTTCCAATAGGTTTCCTCGTAAGTCAACGTCACCGCAAACGCTGGAGTCAAGGCCATGCGTAGAACGGTAAGTTGATTCGGCCGCGACATAAGAAGACTCGTTCTTTTATTGTGCATCACATAGACTTTTGATTCAGTCTATATTGTAATCCTGCCTTCCAGAGCTTTCGTCAACGTCATCGCGTCTGCATATTCCAGGTCGCCGCCAACGGGAAGACCTCGGGCAATTCGCGTGATTTTGATGTCTAAAGGCTTGATGAGCTTCTCCAGGTAAAGCGCTGTCGCCTCGCCTTCGGTATTGGGGTTGGTGGCGATGATCACCTCATTGGTTGAACCATTCAAGCGCGACAAAAGTTCTTTGATGTTCAGATCTTCAGGGCCGAGGCCTTCGAGTGGTGAAAGCGCGCCACCGAGCACGTGGTACAGCCCCTTGTATTCGCCTGTTTTTTCAAGCGCCAACACGTCGTTGGCCTCTTCGACCACGCATACGGTCGTGCGGTCGCGCTTATCACTGGTGCAGATCTGGCACGGGTCTGTCTCTGTGATGTTAAAGCAGATGGTGCAAAAGTCTATCTTTTCCTTAATGGCAATGAGGGCTTCCGCAAGGCTTTGCACCTCGCGCTTTGGCGTTTTCAGCAAATAGAACACCAACCGTTGCGCTGTTTTTCGGCCGATTCCAGGGAGCTTGGATAATTCCGAAATCGCCTTTTCCATCGACACTGATGCATATTGCATGACGCTATGCCCTCACGCCTGCCGGTTCACGTCAAAATCCCGGAATCTTGAAGCCGGCGGGCAAATTGCCCAGCATGCCGCCTGCGGCTTTGCCCATCTCCTGGTTGGCCATCTCTTGTGCTTTTTCGAGTGCCTGATTCACGGCCGCCAGCACAAGATCTTCCAGCATCTCCACATCGTCCGGGTCGATAACCTGTGGATCTATCTTAACGTCGATGATTTCTTGTTTCCCGTTTGCCGTCACCGTCACCATGCCACCGCCCGAACTGCCTTCTACCTGCAGATCACCCAGCTCATCCTGAATCTGCGCCATTTTTTCTTGCATCTTCTGGGCTTGCTTCAAAATCTCGTTCATACCCAATTTGGCCATGATTTGCTCCTCAGGTTTTTCGCTTGCTTTTCACCAACTCTCCATCGAATACTTCGATAACTTTCTTGACAATTGGAATCTGCAGGACATCCTCCTCCTCTGCTGGCTGCTCTGCAGCCACGGCCTCCGGTCTTCTCTGCGTCACCATCTGATTGAACTCGTCGGATTCGTTTTTGTGGCAGCGAATCCGCAAACGGAACCCGGTTTGTTCAAAGATGACCTCTTGAACAATGGATTTGTTGGTTTCAACGGTCTTCATGTGAAAGCCGGCGTCTTTGCCGAAGGAAATCTCGAGAATTTCGTCATGCAAGCTGGTCGGATAACCTTCATTCAAAAAAGACCCCAGGTGGATCTTCCTGTTCTTGACGCCATCAACGATTTTCAGCCACTCGGTTTTGATTCTTTCCAGCGAGACCACGCACTTTTCCGGGGCATCCACGTGAACCTTTGGCGAGCCGGAGGGCGAATGTGCTTCGCCATTGGCCGGCGTGGGAGGCGTTTTGACATATCTGCCGGGGCTATCGCTGACCGTGGATTTGAGCTGTTGCAGCGTGACGGCCTCAGAAGTCGTCTGTTCAGGTTGCGC
>JBHHXT010000240.1:0-7503 GCA_046757165.1 bacterium
GTTTGGCCGGGCAGCGCAGTTTATCTATACTGCCCGTCTCCCCGTTGATTTTTTCTCCTGAATGTGACGATAATAGTCTATTGGGACGTACCATGCCAGGAATAGTGTATGAAGAATCGACGCAATTACTACCGCATCCTGCAGGTGCAGCCTGACGCCCCGCTCGAGATAATCCGTGCCTGTTATAAGACCCTCATGCGCGAGCTCAGGCAGCACCCGGACCTGGGCGGGGAGCATTGGAATGCCAAGGTTCTCAACGAAGCTTACGCCACGTTGTCAGATGAGCAAAAACGGCGGCAATATGATCAGCAGCTTTTTGAACAGTACACCAAGAAGCCGTTTTCTGACCCGCTGACGAACAAGGCGCCTTTGATTTCGGTGTTTTGTCCCTTTTGCAAACGGCCCCTGGCCCGCAGAGGCCGGCCGGCAGAGTGTTGCCCAACCTGTAGAAGCCCCTTACAGTCGCTTGCCGATGAACAGTTGCAGCACGCCTGCCGCCGCTCCCAGGCAAGAATCAAGAAGAGCGGAACGTTCTACTACTACACTGCCTGGCCACAAAAGCGGCGAGAAGCCTGTCTGGTCGATGTCTCGCCCAACGGACTGCGCTTCCAATGCAACGAGAAGTTATTACCAGACATGCTCATCAAGATCAGTGGCTCTCTTCTGAAGGGCGTGGCCAGAATTATGAATATCCACAAGATCTTCAGAGAAGACCGGACGGTCTATTCGGTCGGCGCCGAGTTTGTCTCCGTGGCTTTCAAACAGCCGCGGGGAGGGTTCTACTCCTCCTCTGCTTGATCGAGTGACGGAACAATTAAGTGTAATAGCACGTATAAGGCTCTATGGACTCGAAACTCGACCTGTCAACCTGTGAAACCTGCGTCTGTCTGAACCTGCGCAAGACCTCCCGCGCGATCACGCAAGTTTATGATCGCGCTCTGCAACCGGTCGGTCTGAGGGCCACCCAGTTTGCGATCCTGGTCGTGGCGGCGCGCGCGCAGACCATCACCATTACCAATCTGGCCAGGCATCTGGTGATGGACCGCACGACCTTGACCCGCAACTTGAGACCCCTTGGAAAGCAGGGCTGGATCAAAATCACCCGTGGGGCTGACCAACGGACGCGGTTTATCTCACTGGAAAAGGGCGGAGAAGAGATGCTGGCCCGGGCGCTCCCCCTTTGGCGAAAGGCACAAGAACGTTTTGTGAACGGCCTGGAGAGAGATAGGTTTCGCGTCCTGCTGGGGGTTCTCTCCGAGACAGTCCGGATCGCTCAGGAGGAGTAGGCACAGAAAAGGATATCGGCATATTTTTTTGAGCAGATAAGTGCATATACACATTCAGAGCTAAATAGGAGGCAATCATTCATGTCATCAATCACTGAAACTCTCGCTGCACGTGCGATGGAAGCGCAAGGGGTCAAAACCGGGTCGACAAGTCGTCGAGCAAAAGATGAACCTGTGGATCCGAACTGGCTCAAGGAGATTTGCCTGCAGGCCGGGGCAGACGACATCGGCTTTGTCGAGCTGGACAGGCCTGAGATTGCAGACCAGAAAGAGGACATTCTTACCGCGCTGCCGAGCACCAGAACCTTGCTGAGCTTTGTGTGTCGACTGAACCGGGAGCCGATTCGCAGCCCGGCGCGTTCCGTGGCCAACCTGGAGTTTCATCACACCGGCGACCAGGTCAACGCCGTGGCCCACAGGATCGTGGCTGAACTCGAGCACTCGGGCATACGAGCGGTGAATCCGGCAATGGGATTTCCGATGGAAATGGACCGGTGGCCAGGCAAGCTTTGGGTGGTGTCGCATAAGCCGGTCGCCGTCGCCGCGGGGCTCGGCAGAATGGGCATTCACCGCAACGTGATTCATCCTAGATTCGGGAACTTCATCCTTCTGGGCACCATTCTCATGGAGGCGGAGGTGCGTCAATACAGCCAGCCCATCGATTTCGATCCGTGTCTGGAATGCAAGCTCTGTGTTGCCGCCTGTCCGGTCGGGGCCATCAGCCCGGAGGGGTATTTCAATTTTTCCGCCTGTTATACCCACAACTATAGAGAGTTTATGGGAGGGTTTACCGATTGGGTGGAGACCATTGTTGCAAGCAAAAACGCGAAAGACTATCGCGGTGAAGTCAGAGATTCTGAGTCCGTTTCGATGTGGCAAAGTCTGTCGTTCGGGGCCAACTACAAAGCCGCCTATTGCATGTCGGTCTGCCCGGCCGGCGAGGATGTCATCGGCCCTTACTTAGACGACAAACGTACTTTTTTGAAGGAGGTTGTGCACCCCCTGCAGAAGAAAGAGGAGACCGTCTATGTCATTCCGAATTCGGATGCCGAGGCGCATGTCAAGCGTCGCTTCAAGTCGAAAAGGACAAAGCAGGTGGGGAATGGTCTCCGCCCGCAATCTATTCGCGGATTTCTGAATGGGTTGCCGCTGGTGTTTCAGCCAGAGCAATCACGTGGTATGGACACGACCTACCATTTCCTCTTCACCGGCGAAGAGCAGACCGAGGCCACCATTCGCATTCAGAACAAAACGCTCTCGGTCATGCCTGGAGAGGTCGGCAAGGCGGATATCCACATCACCGCAGATAGCCGTACCTGGCTGAGATTCCTTGCAAAGGAGACGAATATCGTCTGGGCGTTGCTGCGTCGCAAGATACGGGTGAAAGGGAGCATACAACTTCTGAAGGCGTTTGGCAGATGTTTTCCGGCCTAGCAACAGTGTTCCTACACAGTTTGCAACTGCGTATGCCTGCCGGATTTGTACCCAAAACACGGCTGCAAACCGTGTTGGATCAGTCTTGAATTAACTCTCCCCCAACACCTTATCGTTACCCACATCTTTCGCTGGACACAGGGGGTTAATATTGCACTCCTACGGAGTGCTGCTGTATGTTTGTGGGACGATTTGGCTATAAATATGTCACCGCTACGCGGTTTTGTACCCCCTACACGATGGTCAACGCCGTAGGCGTGAAATGTTTATAGCACCAGGCGACAGAAAAAAAACCTAAGCCCCTTTAGGGGCGAGATGTTAGCCAATGCCCCTGTGTCCAGCAATATTTGTGGGACACGATAAGCCCAACACGGGGGAGAGTCTAACCAGCAGGACGAGTTGGTCCTGGCTTTCTTTGAGCAAGTCACCTGCTTCGATGTTTTTGCATTTACCTTTTCGGGGCAACAGGCATTAATATCAAAATTCAATTCAGCAGTGACAATACTCAAAGGGAAATCAAACAACCAAAACAAGGAGGCCTTACCATGCGTAGACTCGTCTTGATTCTCATGCTCCTCGCCCTGATGGTTGGCTGGTCTAACTGTGGCAAAACCCGGAGACCAGCGGAAATCGATCAGAAGGAGGAAGTCACTCAACCTGTTACCCCGGAGCCAAAATCAGAAAAGAACGCTGCGCAGCAAGAGCTCGAAGTTGTGATGCCGGCAGAGTTGCAGGGCGTAAGTCATCGCGAGAAGATCCGGGGCGATGAAAAGTTGAAATTTCCTGCCCGGGACGAACTGTCCGCTCTACCATCAGGCGTAACCGGCCACCCCCCTTCAGCCGGCGCCCATCGTCTGATGATGTCGCGCGCGAACTCAGGCCTTGCGGTGCGCGAGCCCCTGGACCTGGACATCCCGCCGGTGCAATACAACACCGAGGAATACAGCAAAATCGATGACAATCCCTTCCTGACAGTCAGCAGCAACCCGCTGTCAACTTTTTCGATTGACGTGGATGCTGCATCCTACAGCAACGTGCGCCGGATGATCAACATGGGCCAGATGCCGTACAAGGACGCGGTCCGAATCGAGGAATTCGTCAATTATTTCACCTACACTTACCCGGATCCGCAAGGTGAGCATCCGTTTTCCGTCACCACTGAGGTTTCACAAGCGCCCTGGGACAGGAAGCACAAGCTTGTCCATGTCGGTTTGCAGGGCAAGAAGCTGAACTACGAACAGATCAAACCGAGCAACCTGGTCTTTCTGATGGACGTCTCCGGCTCGATGAAGACACCCAATAAGCTGCCATTGTTGAAATCTGCCTTTAAGCTTTTGCTCAACAATTTGTCCGCACAGGATCGTGTGGCGATTGTGGCGTATGCCGGTGCGGCCGGTCTGGTCTTGCCCTCGACGCCGGCAAAGCAGAAGGCAACGATTTTAGCCGCCCTGGAGAAGCTGGAAGCAGGAGGCTCCACGGCTGGCGGCGCAGGCATCAAGCTCGCCTACAAGGTCGCAAAAGAGAATCTCATCGCGGAGGGCAACAATCGTGTTATTTTGGCCACCGACGGCGATTTCAATGTCGGGGTGTCCTCGACTTCGGAACTGGTGCGGGTGGTCGAGGAAAGAAGAGAGGATGGCATCTTCCTCACCATCTGCGGATTTGGGATGGGCAATTACAAAGATGGCCGCATGGAGAGCCTGAGCAACGCCGGTAACGGCAATTACTTCTACATCGACAGCATTGTCGAAGCCGAGAAGGTATTTGTGAAAGAGATGCGCGCCACCCTTTTCACCATCGCCAGGGACGTCAAAATTCAGATTGAATTCAACCCGGACAGGGTGCAGGCCTATCGGCTGATCGGCTATGAAAACCGCATGCTGAGAAGCGAAGATTTCAACGATGACAAAAAGGACGCCGGGGAGCTGGGCGCCGGCCACACCGTTACGGCGTTGTACGAGATCATTCCTCACGGCGTGCAAAGCGAGTTCGTCAAAAGCATCGATGAGTTGAAATATCAAAAGATGCGCACAACCGAAACTTCCACCTCAGACGAGCTCATGACCATCAAACTGCGCTACAAACGGCCAAAAGAAAACACCAGCCGCCTAATCACACACGTCCTGAAAGACCGCCAGGTCGACCTGGCGCAGGCGTCAGAAAATTTCAACTTCTCGGCGGCCGTGGCAGAGTTCGGCATGCTGCTGCGCGACTCCGAGTTTAAAGGTAGTGCGGATTACGATCAGGTCATGGCGCTCGCTAAGGAAGCCAGAGGGGAGGACCCGGACGGGTATCGGCAGGAGTTTCTTCAGCTTGTGAAGAAGGTCGCGTTGATGGTGGGGAGTGAAATGACGCAGAGGTAAAGGGGATGGGTCATGAAAGTAGAAATCTTTTGATGGTCAACCCTTCCAGGTGTCGAAGCCCTGGAAGGGTTTTTGTTCTGGGTGGGTATTATTTGAAAACACACAAAGCCCCGAAAATACCCATAAACCCACAAAATCCCCTCCTCGGACAGGATGATGTAGCCATGCCCCCTTGTGGGGCAGACACGAATCACCGTGCTGGAGATTATTGCCACCCACAAGGGGTGGGGGCTACGTTGTGAAGGATTGTCCGCCGGTGGGGAACTGAGTGGCGAAGTGCCCCGACGTTAGCCCCGTTAGGGGGTGACCAGTCCGCCCGCAGGGCGAGAAATCCCCTCCTCGGAATGACGAAAGGGGGACTTTGGGTCCCGCCCTTCGGGCACACCGCCTGACTTGCAAACCAGAATCGGCGACTGGAGGCCGCCCCTTTCACAAATGTCAGTCAGGAGGGGGGAATATTTTGCAGCTTTTGTATGAGATCCTTGTCATCTGGCCTTTCTTTGAGCGCGAACTGCCACATCTGGCGCGCCTTTGCCTTGTCCCCCAATTTAGAGAAAACATCTCCGAGCGTCCTGATGGTTTGGTGGTGGTCCGGGTCAAACTCCAGGACTTTGTTGAGCAGGCGCAGCCCTTCCGCCAGTTTGCCATCGTTCAGGAACTGCTGAGCGGTTTCAAACAGCAAGGCTGCCTGGTTAGCACTTGCCTCATCCCCGCTCTGATTGTCCAGCGCACCAGGTCGCGTTTTATCTTCCAGGAAAGCACGGACCCAATTGCAGATGTTTTCGCATTTTTGGGCCACGGTCAGTGCCCGGATGTTTTTCTCCCGCCTCAGCTCCTGCGCCCGCTTCTGGTACGCTTTGTAGTTTTGCGGGTCCATGTAGTGTCGGATGGCTTGTTTCAGCTCATCCGGACTAAAGACAAATTGCATACAGGCACGTTTGAACAGGAGGTTGCTGTCATTGAGTTTTTCCTTGTCAAATGCTTTGAAGTAGAACGATGGCATCGGCAGGACGATGCCGGGTGTGTCTGCCAGAAAGAACTCCCACAGCAGAGAGGAGGCTTGTGGGCAAATGAGCAGGTCAGAGGCGGCAATAATTTCGCTCAAGTCAGCTAAAGTCATCAGGTCGATCCGTGTGTCGAGCCTCCTGGCGACCTGGTTCAGGAAATTCACGGCGTCTGTCCACACGGGATTGCGAGCAAAGGCAGGGTGCATTTTGATGATGAGCTGAATGGCGCACGACCGCCTCACCTCCGCGATACACGCCAGCACCGTTTTGAAGTATTCGGCATGGTCGAGCTGTGCCTCGAACAACACCGAAGGCCGGTGTGCTTCGACCCAGGTGCTTGCCAGGGTAATGGTGAACATGTTAGGGTTCAGTCCCAGTCCCTGACGGGCAGTTTGCGGGTCGATGCTGTCATCGTAAGAAACATCGTTTGGTGTGCCATTGACCACGAATTTTATTCTGTCTGCCAGTCCGGCTGCCTGATAGTACCCTTGCCAGTACTCCCGCTCCAGCTCGTTATCGAGATTGACGTAATCGGAGGCAAAGCTCAACGTCGTCGGTTTTTCCTGGCACCTCAGAGCGGAGACTCCCGGACCGGCTGCGGCGAAGCCGTGCTCCAGGTCAAGGGTGGGAATCCCCCGCCGTTTCGCCTCGACCACAATTGGCCGTCTCGAGGCGGAATAATCGGCGTTGCAAATCACCATGTCGATTTTCACCCGGTCGGCCACCCGGTTGAAAATGTAGGCCATGTAGCGGGCTGACAGGCTGATGTGGTAGAGAGATGAGTACTCTTCGTAGGTCAGAGGGGTTGCTTTCTGATTCTGAAAAAGCCGTTTTAGCTCCAGTTCGGTGTGTTGCAGCAGTTTGTGGACTTGCCAGAAGATTTCGTCATGCTCCTGCAGTTGATCTTGTTCCCCCAACAAATCCTCAGCAATTTCAGGTTGTGGTGAACGACCGCGTGCAATGTTGTGTCCGCGCAGCATGATCACCCGGAAATGACGGCACAGTTGGCTCAGAATCTCCCGATTCTTGTCAGGGAAGAGACCGGCGAGAAATAGGGTTGGTTTCATGGCATGAATAGTCGCATTTACTACTAATTAATTATGGTCCAACACAGTTTCTGACTGTGTTCTGGTGCGTTGGTCCGCCCACGTGGGACTCAAATACACAGTCAGAGACCAGTAGTGTCCGGTCAAAGATCTTGGGGCTGTCCAAAAAGGTTCCTCGTGCCTGCCATTTCGAGCGAAGCGAGAAATCTGTTCGTGCAGGAACTTCGATGTAAGTAGTTGTTTTCGTGAGTCATACGATTGGTGTCCTGTCAGCTTCCTCCCTTCGGTCGGAATGACATTTCTGGTCTTTTTGGACAGCCCCATACCTCCCGGATTTGTGCGTAAAACACGGTTGTAAACCGTGTTG
>JBHHXT010000241.1:0-7502 GCA_046757165.1 bacterium
CATCGAGATTGAAAGTAGTTTTATTCTACAAACCATATGTAAGTTCTATTTCTTGACGACCTTAGCGCCTTCGCGGTGAGAATTTGTGAATAATCCAGGTTAGAAAACAGAGAACTCGTGATCCTGGGCGGTCCAAAAAGGCGAGACTCTTTAAGGGCCGATTATCCCTCTCGGATTTGTACCGAAAAACACGGTTACAAACCGTGTTGGATCAGCCCCACAAAGGAGAGACATCAGAACCCAACGGACATATAGCGCCAATTCGATGAAAGTCCACGACAAATACAAGCCCTTGACCTGGTGGGAGAGAACCTACCTGCCCGGCGTTTTCGCTGGCCTGTGGCTGACCACCAGACACTTCATTCGCAACTCGACGGCACGGGTGCTCAGCGCCATCGGCCTGGACGTCAAGTGGTGCGGCTCGGTCACCATCCAATACCCGGAGTTCATCCGGCTTCTTTTCCCGCGTCTGAGAACCATGCACCGGCTCACCAAAAGGGAAGACGGCACCCCCCGGTGCGTCGCCTGCATGATGTGCGAAACCGTGTGTCCGGCGAAATGCATTTACATCGTGGCGCAGGAAAAGCCTGATGCCCCGCAGATCGAGAAAATGCCGGCGAGTTTTGATATCGATCTCGGGCTGTGCATTTTCTGTGGCTATTGCGTGGAGGCCTGCCCTGAGGATGCCATTCGCATGGACACCGGCATCCTCGAGATCTCGAACGAGTCGCGCCATGGCATGCTCCTGGACATGGAGACCATGCTGGCTCTCACGCCCGGGAAGAAGCGCTATGTGGAATATGATAAAGAAGGAGATATCGTTTCGCAGGAATACGTGCAGGATGTTGAATAAAGAGGGCGGGTTTGGTGAGAAAACTCGACTTCAGGACTTGTGTTTCAGTTTAGACTTTTGTATATTCGCGAAATTTGAAATCAATCGACCTGTGGAAGGAGCGACACCCCATGCCAAACTCGAAGCAGCCTTTTGTCGGTAAAGAAAAGCAATTTCTCGAAGAAGGCGTCTATGGCGAAAATTTCATCGTCACCTCTGTCGATAGAATTCTAAGCTGGGCGCGGCTGTCGTCGCTGTGGCCGATGACGTTCGGTTTGGCTTGCTGCGCCATTGAAATGATGGCCACGGCGGCTTCACGCTATGATTTGGACCGCTTTGGCGCCGGCGTCATGCGGCCGAGTCCCCGTCAGACCGATCTGATGATCGTCGCCGGCACCGTCACCATGAAAATGGCGGATAGAATCAAACGGCTCTACGATCAGATGCCTGAGCCCAAGTACGTGCTTTCCATGGGCAGTTGCGCCACCTGTGGCGGGCCTTACTGGAAACATGGCTACCATGTCCTGAAGGGTGTGGATTTGATCGTCCCGGTCGACGTCTATGTGACCGGCTGTCCTCCGAGGCCAGAAGCTTTGATCGATGGCGTTCTCAAGATTCAAGACAAGATTCGCAAAGAAAGTGTGATCAAACGTAAATTGCAAGAAAGGGCCAACGTATGACGCCTGCGGAAATTCACCAGAAGCTACAAAGCAAATTCGGCGATGCCATCCTGGACTTCAGCGCAGATGCGCTTGATCCCTTTGTCAAAGTTGATCCGGCCAAAATCCTGGAAATCGCAACATTTCTGAAAGAAGAGCCGGCCCTGAAATTCACCTCGCTCATGTGTTTGAGTGGCATCGATTATGGCGCAGACACGAATCTGGGCCTGGTTTACAACCTGCACTCCATGGAGAAAAAACACAAAATCACCCTGCGTGTCGACTTGCCGCGTGAAGAACCAACGCTGGCGTCCGTGCAGTCTGTGTGGCGCACCGCAGACTGGCATGAGCGGGAAGCGTTTGACTTGTTCGGCATCACCTTTGAAAATCATCCCGATTTACGCCGTATCCTGTGCCCGGACGATTGGGAAGGGTATCCGCTGCGCAAAGACTACATTGTGCAGGAGTTCTATCATGGCGTGCGCGTCCCCTACCAGGAAGATTGGGCAAAGTACGAAACGTTGCAGAAGAATCCGGAGCGCGGCAATTTTGTCTTTCAATTTGAAAGCAGAGTGCCTGAGTTAGTCGCGTCGAAGAAGAATGGCCAGAATTCAGACAGCAAACCTGAGGATAAAAACGATGGGTAACTACTTTCGAGATCTCTATCGAGCGATTGTGACGATTGCCGTCGGGATGGGACAGACGTGGAAGGCGCTTTTTCGACCCGCCATCACGCTGCAGTATCCGGGTGAAAAATGGCAGTTGCCGGTCAACGCGCGTGGCATTCTCTTCAACAACGTTGACGACTGCATCGGCTGCTATAAATGTGCCCGTGTGTGCCCGGTCGATTGCATTTATATCGATACCGTGAAAGCACACCCGGAAGAAGATCTGGGCAAAGCTTCGATGGGTAATCCCATCCGGCAGCATGTCATCCGGTTTGACATCGACATGTTCAAATGCTGCTATTGCGATGATTGCACCACCGTTTGCCCGACTGAATGTTTATACATGACCGAAGAATATGAAAACAGCGTGTTCAGTCGCGAGAACGGCATCTATCATTTCTCCAAATATCTGCCGGAAGAAGCCATGGCGCTGAAACAGCGTGAGCAGCAGGAAGAGATGAAAAAGGCGAAAGCGAAAGAAGCGGCGCTTGCTGCTAAAAAACAAGCAGCGGCTAAGGGAAAGCGGGCGGAGGCGGTTGGTGCCTGAGACCGAAATACACGAATTCGTAACTATTAATTAATATGTTATGTGTTTAGTCTCACGCAAAGACCGCAGAGCTCGCAAAGGTTTTTTGTTTTTTTGATATCTCTGCGCGCTTTGCGACTCTGCGTGAGGTAAAAGGGAACCTGTTTATGTTCGGAAATCTGTTCAAGAAGAGACGGTACCTGTTCGAAGACGAAGGCACGATGGTCGTTGACCTCGACCACAATGCCGGGCGCTACTACGAAGAAGCCCTGAAAAAGCTCGAGATCGAATCCTACCAGGGCGACGAGATGGTGGTCAACATGGGGCCACAGCATCCCAGTACGCATGGGGTTCTACGCCTCGAGCTTGTGCTCGATGGCGAGATTGTCAAGAAAACCACGCCACACATCGGCTACCTGCATCGAAATTTCGAAAAACACGCGGAAAACATCAGCTACAATGAGGTCATTCCATTTTGTGACCGGATCGATTATCTGGCTTCCATGAACCAGGACCTGGGGTACGCGCTGGCGGTTGAAAAGCTCATCGGGCTGAATGAGCTGCCGGAAAAGGTGGAGTACATGCGTGTTCTGGCGTGTGAATTGAATCGCATCGCCAGCCACCTGGTGGCCATCGGCACCTTCGGCCTGGACGTCGGGGCCTTCACACCGTTCCTGTGGGCATTCCGCGACCGTGAGCGCATTCTCGACTTGCTGGAGTGGCTTTCCGGCGCCCGCATGCTTTACAACTACATCTGGGTTGGCGGCCTGGCGCGCGATATTCCGGAAGGCTGGCTGGAGAAAGTCGGGGAGTTCGTCGACTATTTCGAGCCGAAAATGGTGGAATTTCACAAACTTCTGAGCAAGAATCACATTTTCATCGAGAGAACGGCGCGGGTTGGCATCCTGGAACCGGAGGTCGCTGTCAGTTATGGCTGCACCGGCCCGGTTCTGAGAGGCTCCGGCATCAAGTGGGACCTGCGCAAAGATGAGCCTTATTCGTACTACGACAAACTCGAGTTTGACATCCCGGTTGGCGAAGGACGATTTGGCCCCCTGGGTTCTGTCCTGGACCGTTATTTGGTAAGAATCTTAGAGATTGATCAATCGGTCAAGATTATTCGCCAGGCGCTGGCGGGCATCGAACCGTTCAAGACGCAGGATGTGCAGGCGGCCATTCCAAAGCGCATTCGACCCGGCGCCGGAGCTGAGGTGTACGTCAGGAGTGAGACGCCGCGCGGAGAGCTCGGCTATCTCATGCGCAGCGATGGCACGGATGTGCCATATCGCATCAAGGCCCGCTCGCCTTGTTTCAGCAACATCTGCATGATCGATGATATCTCCAGAGGCGGCATGATCGCCGACCTGGTGCTGATCATTGGCAGTCTCGATATCGTTCTCGGATGTATCGATCGATAAAGTTAGCAGGATAAATCCTTGAACCTGAATAATTCATTAACCGCCAAGACGCAAAGGACGCAAAGTATAAAAAACAATATCTTATGATGATCTCACATTCATCGAGATTGAAAGTAGTTTTATTCTACAAACCATATGTAAGTTCTATTTCTTGGCGACCTTAGCGCCTTCGCGGTGAGAATTTGTGAATAATCCAGGTGAATTAAAAGTCGTCGAGAAGCTTTTGCCCATTCACGAAGCTCAAATGCTGACGTACATGAAATTAGCCCATGTTTCTGTAGGGCTTCTGATTAATTTCAATGTCGAGCTTCTCAACGACGGTGGCATTAAACGGTTTTTGAGCGCTGTCGCAAGTTTTCTCTGTTATGCAAGTTAAGTGCCCTGAATGGCAGCGCAGGTTAAGCCCGACTTAGACTGGCTCCAAGCCCGGAAAGGGTGTTCCACAACAAGAGCGCTGTCCGGCGTGGTCGGAGCAGCGCTATTTATTTGTTTAATCAAAACGATGGACTGGAATCGCATGCAAGTCAAGCAGGTCGTTCTAACGATTTTGATTTTGTCGAGCGTGGGATTTTTTTTCTGGAGCGTTCACAGGATTTATCGTCTGGTTCGAATCGGCAAGCCTTCCTATGACCCGGTTGAGAATCCCGGCTGGCGAGTCACCTCGGTTCTGAGAAACTTTTTTGGCCAGAGGACCGTGGTGCGTGAGCTTTCCGGCTGGGGTCATTTTTTCATTTTTTGGGGGTTCATGATTCTGGGCCTTGCCACCGTCGAGATGTTCGTGCGCGGCTACAATCCGGGTTTTCGCTGGGGCAACCTTCTCGGACATCAGATAGAAGCGGTCATTTCCACCTGTTTCGATTTCCTGGGGCTTGCGGTGAGCGTAGCTGTCATCATTGCCCTGGTCAGGCGCTTCCTGGTGCAGCCGGACCGCTTGCGCAAAGACTTTGCCGCTCGGTTCGACGCTGCGTTGATTCTGGGCATGATCTTGACCCTGATGGTGTCCATGTTTTTCACCCAGGGCTACGTCATCAGAAATGAGGGCAACCTCGCCGGGATGACACCGGTTTCGGATTTCTTTGCCCACCTGGCAACGGGTCAACGGGATGGCGTCTGGCCCACCGGCTACCACGTCGCCTGGTGGATTCACAACTTGATCATTCTGGCGTTTCTGGCCTACATTCCACACTCGAAGCACGTCCATCTGATCGGGGCCCTGCCAAACCTTCTCCTGCGACGCGACCGGCGGCGCGACAGAAAGCCCGGCGTGCTCAAGAAAATAGATTTTGAACAGGTGGACTTCGAGTCTGATGAGGTCAGTCTCGGGGTTGGCAAGATTGAAGATTTCACCTGGCCACAGTTGCTTGACCTGTACGCCTGCACCGAATGTGGTCGATGCCAGGACAACTGCCCGGCTTATCAGTCGGGAAAGGCCCTGAATCCTGCTCTCCTGATACATGACTTGAAGGAATACTTGAACGAAGTCGGACCCGGGCTCTTGTCCAACAAAAAGCCGAAAAATGGCAAGCAGCTCATCGGTGACGTTGTCCCGGAGGAGGTCATCTGGGCGTGCACGACCTGCCTGGGCTGTGTCGAGCATTGCCCGGTGTTCATCGAGCATGTCGATGACCTGCAAGACCTGCGGCGCCATCTCGTAATGGACCAGGCAAAAATCTCAGAGGAAGTGCAAAAGACTTTAGACAACATGGAGAACATTGGCAACCCCTGGGGAATGCCAAATCAGAAGCGGACACAGTGGTGCGAGGGGTTGGACGTGCCGCTGATGAAGGACAAGAAGGAGGCGGAGTATCTGTATTGGGTGGGCTGCGCTGCGGCCCTGGACACCAAGAATCAAATTGTCGCCAAATCCCTGGTGAAGATTCTCAAGGCGGCGGCGGTCGATTTCGCTATTCTGGGCGCCGAAGAAAGCTGCACCGGAGATTCAGCGCGTCGCCTCGGCCAGGAGTACTTGTTCCAAATGATGGTAGAGGCGAACATCGAGACGCTCGGGAAATATCAGTTCAAGAAGATCATCACGACCTGCCCGCACTGCTTCAATACGCTGGGCAATGAGTATGAGCAATTTGGCGGCAAGTATGAAGTGGTTCATCATTCGGAGCTGATCGCTGAGTTGATCGCCTCCGGCAAAATCAAGCCGAAACACAACGTCGATAAACGCCTGACTTACCACGATGCCTGCTATCTGGGACGGCATAACGGCATCTATGATGCCCCGAGAGCAGTCGCCAATGCTGTGGCTGACGGGGAGGTCGTCGAAATGAAGCGCTCGCGGGAAAAGGGGCTTTGCTGCGGTGCGGGCGGCGGCATGATGTGGAGCGACGAAGATCCGGACAAGCGCGTGAACCTGGTGCGGTTCGGCGATGTTGAAGAAAGCCAGGCTGAGCTGGCGGTGACAGCCTGTCCTTTCTGCAATATCATGTTGGATGATGCTCGTAAGATGAAAGGTAAAGAAGACCGGGTCGTGGTCAAAGATATCGCAGAATTGGTCGCGGAAGCGTTGTAAGTGACGCATGCAGATCATCAACCAACAAATCGACCGGTATCTCGACGACCTGCTCCCGGAGCGGGAGGCGGTCGTGCAGGAGATGGAGACGCTTGCCAAACAGCGCAACTGTCCGAGCATCGGTCCACAAGTTGGGCGGATTTGCCATCAAATCGCCAGATCGATTGGCGCGCGCAGGATCTTTGAATTGGGGTCTGGATTTGGCTATTCGACGTACTGGTTTGCCACGGCCCTGCCACCGGGCGGCAAAGTCTTTTTCACGGACTTTTCTGACGAAAACATCAAATTGGCGCGCGATTTTTTTGACCGGTGCGGCGTGGTCACAAAAGTCGAGATTCACAAGGGCGACGCCCTTGATACGTTGCAACGAACCGAGGGTCAGTTTGATTTGATCTTCAACGACCTGGACAAAGCGCTCTATCCGGTCACCCTGGACTTGGTGCTGCCACGATTGCGCAAAGGGGGCGTCCTGCTAACGGACAATCTGCTCTGGCATGGCAAAGTTCTGGACCCTCAGCCGAGTCATCAAACGCAAGGAATCATGGAATACACGCGGCGCATTTTCAGTTCACAAGAACTGTTTACCGTACTCATCCCGGTGCGAGACGGGCTCGGCGTTAGCTTGAAAGTAAGATAGGCCTGACAGGCCGATAGGCCGTAGACTTTTGGGCTGAAGGTGGCGCTTTGATTGGAGCATTGCGCAAAACCTAAACCGGACAAGCCGGAAATTCGAAATCCTAAACTAAACTCGAAAATCGAAAAAAACTGAATCACAAGAAGTCTTGCCAAAAAATGACACAACTTGACTGGTCAGGGAATAGATTTTTTCGCAGACTTCGCTGCGAAAAAAGTCATTTAGCGCTTCGCGCCGTCATTTG
>JBHHXT010000242.1:0-7472 GCA_046757165.1 bacterium
GCGTCTCGTCCTGCAAATCCTCCAGATACCCGGCTGGCAGCGCAACTTTCTGTTTGCAGCGATTCTTGCCCCGCGACACGCGCAACTGGTTGAGCGGAAACGGCTCATCCGGGTTGACCTTTTCCAGGATCTCCAGCAGCTTCGCCAGCGTATCGATGCGCACCAGACGCTGGTACTCGGGTCGCACACTCTTGAACCCCCTCACATACCAGGTGCAATGCTTGCGGAAAGAACGCATGGCGGTGCGTTCGTCAAACCAATCGCACAACAGCCGGGCGTGCTCGACCATGATTTCTGCGACTTGACCGAACGTAGGTGGTCGGCGCTGTTCACGGCCGGCGAAAACGTCCGCCAGGTCACGGAACAGCCAGGGCCGGCCGAGGCAGCCGCGTCCCACGACCACACCATCGCAGCCCGTCGAACGCATCATGCGCAGAGCATCGCGCGCCTCCCAGACGTCGCCGTTGCCGAGAACCGGGATGGCGGTCACCTCCTGCTTCAAACGCGCGATAAACTCCCAGTCAGCATGACCGGTGTAAAGCTGCGCGGCCGTTCGGGCATGAAGCGCCACAGCAGCGCACCCCTCCTCCTCGGCGATCTTACCCGCTGTCAAGTACGTCTGCAAAGTCCTGTCGATTCCCACCCGGAACTTGATGGTCACCGGAATGTCGCCTGCGCTCTGCACTGCTGCACGCACGATCTTGCGCAGCAGGTTGGGCTTGACCGGAATCGCCGCACCGCCGCCTCGAATCGTCACTTTGCGCACCGGACAGCCGAAGTTCATATCGATGTGGTCGACGCCGAACTCATGCACCAGGAGTTTGGTGGCCTCGCCGACAAAGTAGGGGTCGATACCATAGAGTTGTACACTGCGGGGCTGCTCATCCGCACCGAAAGCGGCCAGCTTCATCGTATACGGGTGTCGTTCGGAGAGGAGCTTCGCGGTCACCATTTCACTCACGTAAAGACCCGCCCCAAATCTGCGGCAGAGTCGCCGGAAAGGAGAGTTGGTGATGCCGGCCATGGGAGCGAGCACCACCGGCGGCCAAACGCGTAGCGCGCCGATGTTCAGGGGGGGGAACTCGCCAGGCTGCGCCAACGGCACCTCCTGGTTGATCTTGCTGACGTAAGGGGGCCAGATGTGAGGGTCTTGTGATTTCACGGTGTCTCGCTATTGACCGATGGTGTCGCGGTGTATACTCTGTTCTACAAATCTGCAGCACGCTGTGGCTCTGCAGCGCTGCGTGGGTGTGTTGACTTACTCCGGCAGGTCCAGTCCATACCGGTCACTGATATCCAGCGGCGGCATCGGTCCATCGAGCGGTCTGGCGTCTTTGACATACCAGTCGTACCAGTCGAGAACGCGATAAACCACATCTGTCCGGCCCGGCTGCTTGCGATTGCCGTGCGGCTCCCCCGGGTACCGGACCAACCGAACCGCCGGATGGTCGTTCATCTCGAGCCGGCGGAACAGCTCCAGGCTCTGCGACGGGTGCACACGTGTGTCCGCGGTGCCGCCGAAAATAAGCACGGCGGTCCGGCTCTGATGGGCGTAGTGGATCGGGCTGCGTTTCAGACTCTTCTCCCACATCTCCTCCAGCTTCTTACCAGAGTGCACAAACAGCTCTTCATATGGGATGTCGGTCGTCCCGCGTTTGCTGACCAAATCGCTGATGCCGACAAACATGCACACGGCCTTGACATATTTGGTGTAGTAAGTGGCAAACCAGGCTGAGGCAAAGCCGCCGTACGAACCGCCGCCCAGGCCGATGCGGTCCTTGTCGGCAATTCCCTCGCCGACAAGATACTCTATGCCGTCCGCGATGTCATCGAATTCCACCCCGGCCGCATCATTATAGCCAGTCGCAGCGTATTCGACGCCGTAGCCGGTACTCGAACGGTAGTTCGGGTAGAAGACCGCATAGCCCCGGCCCGCCAGCACCTGGCCCGGCTCCGAGTAACGGGTAATCCAGCGGTTGGTGAAATTGGACTCCGGTCCACCGTGCACGATCACAGTCAGCGGATAACTCTGCCCCTGCTCGTAATTCACCGGGTAGATGAGTAAGCCTTCGATTTCCACCTCGTCACGCGCTTTGTACTGAACGGCCTCTTGCTTCCCCAGTTTTCTTTCTGCCAACCAGGGATTACTGGTGGTCAACCTCTTGGGCGGAGTGCCGGGCTTCCAGTAGAACACCTCGCGTGGATGTTCCGGCGACTGCCCGACCAGAGCCATGTGCTTGAAGTCTTTTGTGTAACTTGGCGGATTGAACACAAAGCCGACCTCTCCGGTATTCAAGATGACCCTTCGTTTGACGCCGTTGCCGGTTAATCTCGCGGTGCTGAGCGTTGTATTGACGCCTTCATTCGCGCGGTAAACCACAGTGCTGTTATCCTTCCACCCGACCCAGTTGACATGCCCACGAAAGCTCGGTTCGGTCAAGTTCCTGACCTCCCCGCTTTTGATGGTCACGACCAGCGCCTGGCTGACTGCGTTGTCCCTCTGTGTCAAGGCAGCCGCGTAAGCGATCCTGGAACCGTCAGGGCCAAAGGCAAAGTTGCCCAGCTTGCCGGGATTGTCTGTCAACGGGGTCAGCTTTTTGCTTGCCATATCCAGCAGGTGTATTTTGCGAAACGCATAGCGGTGGTCAATCAGGTTCTTCTCTGTCACCGACGCTGCGATTGCTTTGCCGTCCGCGGAGAATTCAAAGTCCCACACCGTAATGTTCTGGGTCAACTGCTCCGAGTTGCCATTCACGAGATCTACCAGATGAAGGTTGCGCGGCTTCAAGTTTTCCTCAAAGAAAATGAAGCCATACCCTTTTTCCTCCAGAGCCTGTTCACGTTTCGTCTTTGGCGTCACTGCCGTGTAAGCAATCTTATCACCAGACGGATGCCAACGATAGCCGAGCACACCGGTCACCGACTCCGTGGCTTGTTTCGCCTCACCGCCCCGCGCGGAGATCGTCCACACTTGCGTCCTGGCATTTTTCCCCCGGCGCATGAGAAACGCCAGTTTTGTCCCGTCCGGACTCCACCTGACCGATGTCACCCGCTCCTTCCCGATGATAAAGGGGCGAATCTCGCCAGAAGTCGGCGAGATGAGAAACAGATTGCTGTAAAACGAGCCGGGCTTTTCGTCAGACTTGCGCGGCACCAGAACAGTGAACGCAATCCACTTGCCGTCCGGGCTGATCCGGACGCTGCTGACGGCCTTTGTCCTGAGCAGATCTTCAGCGGTGTAGACGCCCTTGGCGATGGCGACGGAAGCACAGCAGGCTAAAACGGCGACCAGGGCAAGGCAAAAGCTTGTTGTCTTGCGCCACGGGTCCCCTGCCCACGGACCCCTCGAGAAAGGCTGATTGTTCATTGAAATCCCTCCTTAGTCTAGATGGCTAACTCAACTAACCAAACGAAAGAAAGCACCAGCTATTGACAGATGCAAATGTATGCATTTTCAGAAAAAAACCAATTCCTTTTCAGACGTGAGCGGTCCAGGTAGATCGCCACACCCTTGAGAGACCACCGAAGCGCCGCCGAAACCACCGAGTATCACCGAAAGTTTTTGGTCATTTGTCCTAAAAAATCCTTCGGTGGGATTGGGTGTCATCGGTGAAATTCGGTGGATATGGTTTTTAAAGCCAGGTCGCTGACATCACCGAGAGTCACCGAAAATTTTTGGACAATTTGTTAAAAAAAAAACTTTCGGTGGGCTTCGGCGCTTTCGGTGAAATTCGGTGGATACCGTTTTTCGAACCTGGTCTGGAATTTGGAGTTCAAGAGTTCAAATTTCCGGTTCAAGGGCCATCCTTTTCAGAGACCCCTCGAGCTCGTCAAAATCTACTCTGGCGGTCAAGTCAAGGCTGAGGGGGGTGACCGAAACGACCTTGTCGATGGCTACCGCTCTGACGTCTGAGTCCGCTTCCAGGGTCGCCTCGTCGATTTCGATTTGGAGTTTGGCGTCGCCAATTCTGCTGGCGAGGGTTGGGGAATCGATGTTCGCCGTGTAGTAGGACTGGCGCGACAGGCGGGTCAGACGCCAGGGCGTGTGTGGCGTGGCGTCTTCTGGCACGTCAAGTTTGAGCAAATCGACATCGAATGGCAATGTTTGCGCCAGCAGCACCTTTGCGAACAACCGCACGAAATGAATAGCGCCGTGCCAATTCAAGTCGCCATAATTGAAATGGTACTGAAATTCTGTCTGCAGGGAGGCAGCCAGAGCAGGCACGCCCTTGCCAGCACCCTGGAGTGCAGCCCCCACCGTGCCGGAGTGGGTGATGTGTATGCCGAGATTCTCACCGTAGTTGATGCCTGAGACGATCAGAGCCGGTGGCCGTTTGTGGTGGAGAACCTCGAGACCGTGCTTGACAGCCATGGCCGGTGAGCAGTCGATGTGGTAGGCCGTGATGGCCTGACCGGCCACTTCAAGCTCAATCGCTTGCAGTGCCTGCTCGCGATCGCCGCGGAGACACCTGCCCATGCTTGTGCCCTGACGGGTTGGCGCGACAACCACAATTTTTCCCAGCGGTAAGACGGCTTCCACCGCAGCCCTGAGCCCCGGGGACCGAATGCCGTCGTCATTCGTCACGAATATTATCGGCTTCTCCATTTCCTCACACCGTTCATGAGAAGTACTCGTTACCAGATATCTTCAGAGGTGTCGTTCCGGGGTTGGTCTCTCTGCAGTTCGATAGACTTGCGGTCGCCACACGCCAGTTTATCATTTTGTAGTTTACCGCAGGCTCGAGGTTTGCTCAGTTCTGAGCATCCGTACGCTTGAGCGCTGTTGTATCGCTGGACTCCATGCCGCCCCCCTTGAGCAGAATCTCGTCGGTCAACTCGTCATTGCCGAGTTTCCTGTAAGCGTCTGCCATCCCATCCCGTGAGGCCTTCGAGTCAGGAAAGAAGTAGCGAATGAATTTGTATAGGTTGAACGCCTCACGATATTTGTGATTATCGAGATAGTCCTGCGCCAGGCTGCTCAATTTTTGTTCGCTTATCTCGCCCAGCTCTCTGTTTGTTTCATAGAAGATCGCGCCGGCAACATAGCCGTTCCTGGCAGCATATCGGGCAATCTTGTCGTTGAAGGCGTCGTCAACGATGGTCTCGATGCGCTTGTACAGGCTGCCAATGGCAACCCGCTGTCTCGGGTAGTAGCTCATGTTGGACAGGGCCACAAAGCCCAAATCCTTCTTCGGGAAATAGTAAAGCGTCCCCAGCACGCCATACAAAAAGCCGTTGTGGTAGATGTAGTGTAAGTCACCATCGATATAGCGCAGGCGAAACCCGAGGGCATAACAATCCCGAATAGTGTGTCCGCTGCGGTTTTTGCGTTTTTTGACCGTGACGGCGTGCGACTCGAGCAACCCGATCAGTTGGGGCGTCATCTGGGCCCGCAGAAACCGGGCCAGGCTTCTGGCCGAGGCTTGGGCAAACGCCGCAGGTTCCCACAGGCCAAAATTTACCACATCATGGCCATGCAGACGCCGACCCCGCCGGACGTAGTTCTTGACGAAACGCGGATCACTTCCGTACCGTTGGTGGTTGGAGAAATACAGGCTATCGCCTGTCACAGAAAGGTAGTAGTCATTGGCCACGGCGCTGTATTCTTTTTTCATCATTTTGTCGATGAGGGCGCCAACCGCGGCGTAGTTGAAATTTGCGTACCGGTGAATCTTGAGCTTGAACTTTACGGGCAGATATTCGACTACATCCAGGTAACTGGAGTTGCTCAAGAAATGCTCATTCTCCTTTTCACGCAGGAAACCGCTGGTGTGGTTCAGAAGGTCCAGAACGGTTATGCCCCGGGTAAAACCAGCGATAAACTTGTGAACCGAGTCGCCAAGCGCAAGATAGTTGCGATTGACCAGATCCACCAGGGTCATTGCTGTGACGGGTTTGGTCAAAGAGGCAATCGTGTAGATATGGTCGGGCGTGGCTTTGATCTTTTCCGCCTTATTTGCGTACCCCGTCGCGTAGTCAAATCCCTCCGTTTGTCCCTGAAAGATGGAAAAGCTCAACGAGGTCAATCTATAGCGCTTATGAAACGCCTCTAACGCCTCAATGATCTCACCTTTGACGGGTTCGTCAAAGCTGCGGCTTTGAGATAGAGATTCGTGAATTGGAGTGAAAGCAGCGAGTGTATAAAGAACAAGCCTAAGAAACGTTCCAGTACTGAATGTCATAGACTTCTGGGATTTCGATTTTCGAATTTGGACTTCCTTTTCGTAAACCACTATTGTGTCAGTCATTCTTTCGCGGCTTCGTCCGCGAACAGGCTTAGGATATTTCAGTGGCGTAACTAAGATTGAAATCGGTTAACACCTGTTAAACTTTAACTGCTAAATGTAAAAATATCTATGAATAAAGCAACCATTTTCAGGGGCGCAGCACACGCTGACTCCAAAACAGAGCCGGCTATTTTATGAGTAGCATCTTGCGGCTCTCGCTTTGCTTGCCCGCTCTGACGCGGTAAATATACAGTCCCGAGCTGACTTCACTCCCATGCTCATCCTTGCCATCCCACCTGGCGAAATGCACGCCCTTGACCTGGTTTTCATTCAATATAGTTCTTATCGTTTGCCCTGTGACGTTGTAGACCTTAATGACCACATTTGCGGGAGCAGAAAGCACATACCGGATCGTGGTTTCCGGGTTGAATGGATTGGGGAAGTTCTGGTCCAGGACCTCAATTCTCTTTTCTTCCCCGGTCCCTTCCAGGAAGAAGGTCTGGATTTCTTGCCTCGTCAACGCTCGGTTCAGGATTCGAATATCGTCGATGCTGCCGCTAAAGTAAGCGGTGCTATCATGCTCACCGTTGTAAAGCTGGCTGGCGCCGATTAGGATACCCAGATCGTTTGTGTCGAGCGTCATTTGGGCCACGATCCGGGCCTCCAGTTTTCCGTTGATAAACAAGGCGGCTTCCCCGGTGGCTTCATCGTAATGAGCCGCAATGAAGTACCATTGGTCCAAATCCAACACGGTTTTGCTTTCGAGAAGCAGGTGAATGGCATCTTCGTTCCCCTCAAAGCGCGCCGCGATCTTGCGGGATATTTTCAGTCGCAACCGGAACGGATCGAAGGGAGGCGTAAGCAAATCACCGGAACTGGTCAGGATATACTTGCCGTGCGCCGGCTCCTCTGAGATTTTGACCCAGACTGTGACGCCAATACTTGTCGGATGCAAACTCGGATTAAAAGGGATGGCCATGAAATCATCTTCACCATCGAAATGATATGCGCTGTCCGGCTTGCTGAATCTGTCTGGCGTCAAGGTCGCGCCGTTGACAAAAATATGGTTACCGTTGATGCTCTCATCGCTGGCGTTACCATTGAACGGGTAGTAGGCAATCAACCCATTCTGCGCTCGGACCGGATTGCAGAACAGGAGAAACATGCTGAGTGCGAGACAATACCTTTTCATTTTGAGTCACGTCATGTCGTTTGCTTAGTCTTTTCTCTTGCTTATCTTCTTAC
>JBHHXT010000243.1:0-7403 GCA_046757165.1 bacterium
ATGTTAATCAATTTAAGTGCGTTGAATGGCAGCGCAGGTTATGCTTTCGTTATTAGCCAACAGCCAATCATTCAATTGAAGACAAAGAGAAATAACCCCGTGAACATAAATAATCAGGAAAGATATCATGGCAAGTGTTGACCTGGTGATGCCGCAAATGGGCGAGAGCATTGCGGAAGGAACCATTATTCGTTGGTTAAAAAAAGAAGGGGAGCGCATTCAACGCGACGAAATCATCCTTGAAATCAGCACCGATAAAGTCGATTCAGAAATCCCTTCGCCCTACGAAGGCGTCATGGACAAGATCATGGTGCCAGAAGGGGAGACGGTCAAGGTCGGGTCGGTGATTGCACAAATCAGGACGGAAGCTGAAGAAACGCAAGCGACGGAACCTTCTGTTCCTGTCCTGACCGTCGCTCCCCCGGAGCCGGTGCTTGCGCCTGCAGCGGTCGCGCCAGAGCCCGTTTCTGTGCAGCCAGCGACTCTGCCGCAACCGGCAACCTCATCTGACGATGCCCCTGCGGAGGGCCTGGTGGACGTCATGATGCCACAAATGGGCGAGAGTATCGCAGAAGGTACGATCATAAGCTGGCTCAAGAAGGAAGGGCAAACGGTACAGCGCGATGAAATCCTGCTCGAAATCAGCACCGACAAGGTCGATTCCGAGATTCCGTCACCCCAGGCCGGTATCCTGCACAAGATTGTTGCTGCTGAAGGTGAAACCGTGAAAGTGGGTTCAATCATCGCACACATTGCGACCAGCGAGACGAGCGCAGTTGTGAGCACCGGGCCGCCGGCGGCAGCCCCGGAGCCGGCTCCAGTCCCGGCATCCCCGACGCGCCCAGGTGTGCAGCCGGGGACTGCCGCGCAAACAGTGAACACCACCCGCCAGGTCACAGTCGCCGGGACGAATGGGGAACGCCGGTTTTATTCTCCGCTGGTGCGCAGGATTGCGAAAGCGGAAGGGATTTCGCCTGCGGAGCTGGCGCAAATACAGGGAACGGGCGCCCATGGCAGAGTGACCAAGAAGGACATTCTGAACTATCTGGACACCCGGCCAGCGGCGCCCCGGCCTGCGTTGGCGCCGGCACCTGGTGTTGCGCCGGCCGCTCCACCCCCGGTGCAGCCGGTCAGCGCGGATGACCGCGTCGAAATCATTCCGATGAACACCATGCGCAAGAGCATCGCCAGGCACATGGTGGCGAGCATCCAGACGTCCGCCCATGTTTTTGCCGTTAGCGAGGCAGACATGACCGACCTCGTAGCGTTCCGGTCGCAAAACAAGGAGACATTCTTGCAGAAGGCCGGTACAAAGTTGACCTACATGCCTTTCATCACCCGGGCGTGTGTTAAAGCTTTACTTGACTATCCTTTGGTGAACAGCTCTGTGCAGGGGGACAACATCATCAGGAAAAAGGACATCAACATCGGCATCGCGGTCGCGCTCGAGAACAACGGGTTGATCGTGCCGGTTGTCAAGCATGCCGATGGCCTCAACCTGCTCGGCCTGGCCCGCGCCATCAACGACCTGGCGGCCAGAGCGCGCAGCAAGAAATTGAAACCAGACGAGGTGCAGGGCGGGACTTTTTCGATCACCAACATGGGCTCGTTCGGTAGCTTGATGGGGCTGCCCATCATCAATCAGCCACAGGTCGCCATCCTGGGCGTCGGAGCGATTCAAAAACGGCCCGTCGTGATCAATGACGCCATTGCCATCCGCAGCATGATGTACATCTCGCTGTCCTTCGACCATCGCATCGTCGATGGCGCATTGGCCGGGCAGTTTCTTGACCGCGTGGCCTTCAACTTAACCCATTTCGACACAACGAATATCGTGTAGACATGCTCAATATCATTTCTGAACCGTCTGCCGAGCTCTCGAGTGCCCGCAGACGGCCCAACTGGCTGAAAGTTCGACTGCCCTCAGGCGATGGCTACCGCGATGTCAAGCATATCGTGCAGAAAAACCGCTTGCACACCGTCTGTGAGGAGGCGCGCTGCCCGAACATCGCCGAATGCTGGCAGCGGCGAACCGCGACCCTGATGATCCTGGGCGACGTTTGCACGCGCAGCTGCGGCTTCTGCGCCATCAAAACCGGCAAACCAACGATTCTTGACAAAGACGAGCCGAGAAGAGTCGCTCGAGCTGTCAAGCGAATGGGGTTGAAGCACGCGGTGATTACCTCGGTGAATCGCGACGAGCTGCCGGACGGGGGTTCAGGCATCTTTGCGGAAACCATCATGCAAATCCGTAAGCATGTGCCTGGTTGCAGCCTGGAAGTGCTCATCCCGGATTTCAAGGGAGACCCGGGGGCGCTCCAGAATATCATAGACGCAAAACCGGATATTCTGAATCACAATACCGAGACCGTCCCGAGGTTGTATCGCCCCGTGCGACCCCAGGGCAACTACCAGTGGAGTCTGGACGTTCTCAAAATATCGAAGAATCAAGGCATGTTGACGAAGACCGGCATTATGTTGGGGCTCGGCGAAAGACCCGAAGAAGTGCTGGAGGTGATGCAGGATTTAAGACGCATTGGCGTCGACATTTTCACCATCGGGCAGTACTTGCAGCCAACGAAGGACCATCTACGTGTCCACCGTTACGTGCATCCGGATGAATTTACCTTGTACAAAAGAAAAGGGCTCGAGATGGGGTTTAGACACGTTGAATCCGGGCCCCTGGTTCGCAGCTCGTATCATGCCGAGGAACAAATCGGAATAGACGAGTCTCAATGTGGCGAAATACCTGTTTAATCTTCATCATCAATCCCGATGAGCTGCGGCATACGCTCATCCATCTTCTCATTCGACGGGTACTCGACCCGCTGCCGGGCCATTCCTCCCTTCACCACCGAAAGTCACCGAAGCCACCGAATCTCACCGAAGGGTTGCTAATCCGCAGTCATTAACGCTTCGCTGTCATTGACAAGGTGATTTTTTGCCGCTGTCCCAAATGACGCCGAAGGCAAATGACGGCCCTTGTCATTCGCTTCGCGCCATTTAGCCATCCAGGCCAAAAAACACCTTCGGTGAGACTCGGTGGTCGGTGGATAACACGGGGTCAGTTCTACGGCAGCGATACCAGACATGGCGCCAGGCTTTGGGCTGCGGGTTGGTCCCGGCTGAGGGGAAAAGGATGGCCTCGCTCGTCTCGCCGACCATCCCCAGGTTCGCGCCCTGCTTGAAGGTTAACATGGTAGTCGAGCCTTGAAAATGGATTTGCGGATCAGTAAAGATGTCCTTATTTCAGCAGCAGCATTTTTCTTATTCGCACAAAGCTCCCCGCCTGAATTTTGTAGAAATAAGTGCCGCTGGGTAACCTGCCTGCGTGGAATGCCACAGTATGTTCCCCGGCCTGGTACCGGTCATCCACGACGGTTGCGACCCTGCGTCCGAGCAAATTGTAGATATCGAGTTTGACATGGGAAGCTTGCGCCAGCGAGAATTGAATCTGTGTGGAGGGATTGAACGGGTTTGGATAGTTCTGCTGCAAGGCAAACGTGCGCGGAATGCTGCCGTCCTCTGCGCGAACATCTGTCACCTGGAAGGAAATCTCGTTGCTGGCCAGGCTCAGGTTGCCACTGGAATCCTGCGCCACGACGACAAAATAGGCCTCGCCGTCGAATTCGGCCGCCGGGTCAACGAAGACGGTGTCCCGCGTGTGTGCAACGGGCTGACTGGCGTACGGATCGACGCCAGGTTGCGAGCTCTGATAGATGAGATAGTGCTGCAAATCCGGCTCATCGTTGCGCTGCCAGCTCAGGGTCAGGCGTCCGCCATCCAGCGCGCCGGCCAGATTCTGCGGCGGTGCCGGCGCAAGATTGTCGATGGAGAATCCGCTGTCGGGTAACGAATCGAAGAAAATGTTGGCGTCGTTGGTGTGGGCTGAAACCAGGAAGAAGTGCTTACCATCGGTGGTGGCCATGGAGTCATAGAGCGTCGCCGCGGTATAGGAATAGGTCGGCCGGCGGTGCGCGGGCAGCGTTGCCAGCCATTCCCAGGCGATCGGGCTGCCGTCTAGCTGCACCGTCCGAATACTCGTCGTGGGGGACTCATTCTTCGAGGGACTGGCTTGTGGACTTTCAGGAATCGCCCGCCAAACGCTATATGAGGTCAGGCGATTGACGTCGTTGTCCAGGGAGGAGGCTTTCCACTTCAGCGTTACCCTGTTGCCTTCGTCGTTCGGCACGTCCTTGATGGAAACGATTTGCGGTCCGAAGCTTTCTTCCGCCGCGAAGGCCGAACCGGCGAACGACTGATCGATGGTCTGCACACTCCAGAAAATCGCAGGGTGAGCGAGGATGTGGGAAATAGAGAAGGTTTGAGCGGTGATACGTCCCATGTTTCCGGAGCGAACAACCTGGCGGTCGCCGGTTGGCAGCGCCAGGTCCGCCACGATATCGGATGCACCAGGTGAGGTGCCGACGCGCAGATTGTAGGTCAGGGCTGCCTGTGGGGTCTGGTCATCGGTTGCCGGCTGCCAGGTGAAGGTCAGGGATGTGTTCGTAAAGGAAGCGGCCAGACCGGCCGGAACCCGCGGAGCAGAATTGGGCACGGAGGAGTTGTTTTGATAGAGTTTTGCGATGCGGCTGGTCAGGGAAGAGCCGGTGAGCAAGATGTCGAGATCGCTGTCTCTGTCGAAGTCTGCCCAGGTGGCCGAGCCGAAGATCACGCCGTCCAGGAAGGCGTTGACGTCGGTGAAGCCGGCGGCGCCTTCGTTGCGGTAGACACGGGCAATGCGCGTGAACTGGTTGTCGAAGCCGCTCAGCAGAATGTCCGGGTCGCCGTCGTTGTCAAAATCCCCCCAGGCCAGGGCGCCGTTGGAGACCCCCGCCAGGCCGGCGTTGATATCGGTGAACAGCCCGTCGCCGTCATTGCGAAAGAGTTTTGTCACCCGGCCTGCGGCCGAGGATCCGGAGAGCAAAATATCCAGGTCCCCATCGTTGTCAAAATCGCCCCAGGCCGCCGAGCTGCTGGTCACGCCCGTCAGACCGGCGTTGATATCGGTGAACACGCCATTGCCATCGTTGCGGTAGAGTTTTGCCACGTTGCCCTGACTGAGCGAGGTGCCGGTCACCAGAATATCCGGGTCGCCGTCGTTATCGTAGTCTCCCCAGGCAGAGGTACCGCCGGAAACGCCGATCAGGCCAGCCTGGATGTCCTGGAACACGCCGCCGTCGTTTTGGAAGACTCTGGAAATGCTGGTGTTGTCTTGCGCCAGTCCCGACAGCAAGATGTCCAGGTCACCGTCGGTGTCATAGTCGCCCCAGTCGACGGAGCTTTGAAAGACGGCGGTGAGATTGGCCGCGATGTCGGTAAAGGAGCCATCACCGTTGTTTTTGTAGATGCTCGCAAGGCCGACATTGTTCGCGGTGAAACCGGTGAGCACAATGTCGAGATGGCCGTCGCTGTTGTAGTCTCCCCAGGCCACAGCGCTGGCCGCCACGCCCGTTAGTCCGGCATCAACCGCAACGAACTGGCTGTTGCCGTCGTTTCGGAAGATGGCGGCGATTCTGCGGTTTGTGACATCCTGTCCGGTCAGCAACAGATCCAGGTCGCCGTCACTGTCATAGTCGCCCCAGTCGACCGAGCTGGCGTTGACGCCGGTCAGGTCCTGTGTGCCGACCGGATCCTGGGTGAACGCAGCGGTGAAAACCTGTTCCGCGGCAAAACCGGACCCGGCGAAGCCGTTGTCGATGGCTTGCACGCTCCAGTACACTTTCGGAAAGGCGCGGATGACCTCCACCGGAAGCGAGGCGGAAGTGCTTTGAAAGGTGTTGCCGGGCGCAACCACGCTTCTCTGGCCATTCGCTTGCGCGTGTGGCGACACGATGTCGCTGCCGCCCGGCGTGGTGCCGACTCGCAGGTTGTAGCTCAGGCCGGCGCTCGCGGTTCTGCTGTCCAAGGAAGGCTGCCACGCGAAGGTCAGCAGCGTCTTGGATAAGGTGGTCGAGAGTGCCGGTGGTACGGTAGGCGGTGAGTTCGGGACCAATGCTGTGTTGTCGTAGACCCAGGCGCTTGCGACACCACTGGTGTCCGTTCCCGTAATCAGCAGGTCGAGATCGCCGTCGTTGTCCTGGTCGGCGAAGCTTCCGGAGCCTTCAGACACGCCGGCCAGGGTGGCCGTGATGTCGACAAAGCCCGCCTGGCCATCGTTGCGGTAGATGGCGGCAGCTTCAAGATGGTTTTCGTTCAGACCGGTGAGGAAAATGTCGAGGTCGCCGTCGTTGTCAACGTCGCCCCAGGCCGCCGAGCCCAATGCCACGCCGATCAATCCGGCCTGGATGTCAGTAAAGACGCCATTGCCATCATTGCGGTAAACTCTGGTGACGGTGTTGCTTAGACTCGTGACACCCGCAAGCAGGAGGTCCAGATCTCCGTCCTGGTCGTAATCGCCCAGGGCAGAGGCGCTGCGGGAGATGCCAACCAGGGCAGAGGCTACATTTTCGCTGAACACGCCCTTGCCGTCGTTGAAATATATCCTTGCGATGGAGAGGTTTTCACCGGCCTTGCCGGTGAGCAAAATGTCTGCGCTGCCGTCGTTGTTCAAGTCTCCGACACTGATGGAGCCCGACTCCACGCCCGTCAGACCGGCGGCTTTTTCCTGCCAGCCGGTACTCTGGTTGAGAAAGAGCTTTGTCACAGGCTGACCCGCACCATCCCGTCCGGCCAGGACCAAATCCAGCGTGCCGTTGTGGTCAAAATCGCTTGCAGCTGATGCGCTCTGAGTCACACCCGGCAACGTCAGGTTCATCGGCGCGAAGTTGCTGCTGCCGTCGTTGCGCAACACCTGAGCAATCGGCGTCCCGCTGGTGTCCCGGCCTGTGAGCACCAGGTCGAGGTCGCCGTCGCTGTCAAAATCTCCCCAGGTGACAGACCCTTCCTGCACGTCGGGCACAGCAGCAGCAATTTCGACAAATCCTCCCGTGCCGTCGTTTTGAAACAATCCCGACCGGGCTTGATTGCTGGTATCCTGACCCGCCAGAAGAAAGTCAAAATCGCCATCGTTGTCAAAATCGCCCCACGCCGCGGCACTCAGACGCGTGCCGGTGACACCGGCAGACGCCAGAGAATCCACGGTGAAGGATTGCGACCACGCATTTGTGAGGAATGCTAAAACCAGAACGGGAATACCAGCCGACTTCATGATGCTCTCCCGGTTTTGATGCAAGAAGATGAGTTAAAATAAAAGGTTTGCCGTTAAAAGAATATAAAATAAAATACAAAATTCAAACAGTTTTTTGAATTTGTTCCAGGGTGGAACAGAGATCACAGAGGTCGATGATCGAGGATCGACGATTGTCGATGACCGATTATCGGATTGTTTGCGCGTACAAGTGATTGCTTAGCACATAAAATGTTGGCATTTTGACAGCATATGTACTATCTTTGTGCATGTT
>JBHHXT010000244.1:0-7295 GCA_046757165.1 bacterium
CACGGTCACAGACCGTGTTGGATCACTCTTGCGAACAAGGTTCAATGCGTTGAAAAAACAAAACTCGAAATTCGAAAAAAAACTGAACCACAAAGAAGTCTTGCCAAAAAATGACAGAACTTGACTTGTCAGCGCCTAACGACCAAACGCTGTGAATAGAGAATAACACAAACCGAAGACCCTTAATTATGAAAATTGCAATTGTCTGTTATCCGACCCACGGCGGCAGTGGGGTTGTGGCTTCCGAGCTTGCCCTTGGCCTGGCCGAGCGGGGCCACGAGATTCACATCGTCAGCTATGCGACGCCATTTCGACTGCGGTCGTTCAGTCAAAATGTCTTTATTCATGAAGTGGAGGTCGCTTCTTACCCACTGTTCAAGTATCCACCATATGCGCTCGGATTAGCGACGACGCTCGCGGATATCCACGAGCAATACAACCTGGACCTGATCCACGCTCACTATGCCGTGCCCCATGCCGCCAGCGCCTTTTTGGCCAAGCAGGTTTTGCGCACGGACAAACTCAAGGTCATCACGACGCTGCACGGGACCGACATTACGCTGGTCGGCGCAGACACCTCGTTCCATCGCGTCATCAAATTCAGCATCGAAGAATCAGACGGCGTGACTGCGGTTTCCAGGTTCCTGCAGCAACGGACGGTGAAGGAATTCGATATCGATCGCGACATCCGGGTCATTCACAACTTTGTCGACACAAAACGGCAGAAAAATTTTGGCGATTGTGCAAAGGAGAAATACGCGCCGAAGGGGGAAAAAATCCTGATGCATGCCTCCAATTTTCGCCCGGTCAAGCGGGTCAGCGATGTGGTGCGTATTTTCGACCGGGTGCGGCGCGAGACGCCTGCCAAGCTTTTGTTGATCGGCGAAGGGCCGGAGCGCTTGTTTGTGAAACAGTTGGTGAAG
Organism: bacterium; assembly: GCA_046757165.1. Lineage (GTDB taxonomy): Bacteria > Zhuqueibacterota > Zhuqueibacteria > Oceanimicrobiales > Oceanimicrobiaceae > JBHHXT01. The sequence continues at coordinate 924 of JBHHXT010000244.1, forward strand.
GAGCTGAACCTGACCGAGCAAGTGTGGTTTCTCGGCCAGCAGGACTACATCGAGCACTTGCTGACCTGCGCTGACCTCTTTGTTTTGCCAACCGAGCAGGAGAGTTTCGGCCTGGTCGCATTGGAGGCGCATGCCTGCGGCGTGCCAGTCGTCGGTGCGGTGACCGGTGGGCTGCCCGAAGTGGTCAAAGATGGCGAGACCGGCTTTTTGCTGCCCGTCGGGGAAATTGCGCTCATGACTGACAAAGCAGTGGCGTTGTTGACCGACGAAAAGATGCATGCTGAATTCAGCAAGAGCGCCCGGGAGCGTGCCGTGACGTGCTTTGACCGGGAATTGATCATTCCGCAGTACGAGAGCTATTATGAGGAAATCCTGGGAACATAGACCCGGGCGTCGCCGAGCATGAGCCGCAGGGTGCCAATCTCCATCCAAACTCGCCTGGTCTTCCTTTTTACCTTGCAGGTCGTTCTCATCGTGCTTGCTGCCGGCTTTTACCTGGACTGGCAAGTTCGCGAGACCCTGGAGGAGGAGCTCTCTGAGAAGCTCGAGCACCTGGCCGCAACCGCCGCTTTGCACATCGACCCTGACCTTCTTGCTCTCATTTCGCCCGGCGACGAGGCCACTCGAACGTATCGCAACGTGCAAACCGAGTTGCGAGCGTTGCAACGCGCTGCCAGCGCGCGCCGCATCTATCTCTTCTCGCAAGATCGAACCAGCCTGGTGGATACGCACCCAGAGGTGGCCATCGGCTCGGCGTATGCGTTTCTTCCCGTCACAGAAAGGGAAGTGGCCGCGCTTTTTGCGGGTGAGACGCTCAACTCCCCCCTGTTCAAAGGCAGCAACGGCCAGCTTTATAAGACCGCATTTGCACCCGTGCTCTCAGACGATCAGGTGGTCGCCGGGCTGGCGCTGGAAGGCAGTGCCCACACCCTCGATGCCATCCAGACGGTGCGGCGGGATTTGCTCATCCTGGGCATTGTCGTCCTGGTCGGCTCGATTGGATTGGCCGTTTTTTTCTCCAAAAGAATAACCATTCCGCTCAACCGGCTCAAGCGCGCGGCAGAGACGATTGCGCACGGCAATTACGCCGCTGAAGTTGAGGTTCAGGCGCAGGATGAAGTTGGCTTTCTCGGCAAAACCATGGAGGAGATGCGGCGTGCCATCGTCGCACGAGATACGCGGCAGAAAACCATGCTTGCAGGCGTGGCGCACGAAATCCGCAACCCCCTCGGAGGGATCGAGCTGTTTGCCGGCCTGCTCGTCGGCGAGCTCGAGGACGAGCAGGCCAGAGATCAAGCCCAAAAGATTCAGAGCGAGGTTCAAAAACTGAAGAAGATCGTTACCGATTTTCTCGACTACGCCAGACCCCGGCAAGCGAGCAGGGAACGGTGCCCGGTCAAGGACGTCTTCTCGGAGAGCCAAATGCTCCTGGCCCGCGAGATGGATGGCATCGAAGTAAAGTTCACTGAAGGCAAAAAGAACACGTGCGTTCTGGCGGACCCGCACCATCTCAGGCAGGTCTTTCTCAACTTGCTCCGGAACTCGCTGGCGGCGCTGGCCGGAGCGGGCACGATCACGCTGGAGGTTGAAACCCACGGTGAATTTGGGCGGCTGAAGTTCTCGGACTCGGGGCCTGGAATTCCGCCGGAGATGCAAGAGCAGATTTTCGAGCCGTTCTTTACTGGCCGGAAAGAGGGAACCGGCCTGGGGTTGGCGATCGTGAAAACGCTGGTCGAGGAGAACGGAGGTTTCATCAGACTGGTTGATGGAGAGAGAGCGGCGTTCGAGATCCGGCTGCGGCGCGGCGATGCAAGCCAGCAGAGCCAGATGCGGCGCCACCGCGCGGCCAAAGAGCCGGTCAAGCGATGATCATCGGCAGGGGTCTCAGCTCCCGCTTCAAGGGATCCAGCGCCAACCCGAGCGCCTCCAGACTGAACGCTGCAAAACTGGTGCGTATTTGGTATCATTGAAAAGAAAATCAAGACAGGAGAAGGAAGCCTTTTGGGCCGCGAACAGAATACAGACGTCTACACTTGCCTCATCGTCGAGGATAACGACACCATGCGCGAGGGGATGGGACAGGTCGTGCAAAAGCTCGGTCACCAGGTGGTCGAGAGCGCTGACGCGGAGCACGCCCTGGCGAAATTCAGGAAGACGCCGATTCATTTCATGATAACTGATTATAAGCTGCCGGGCATGCATGGCCTCGAGCTGCTCGAGAAGCTGAAACAGGTTGCGCCGGAGGTGGAGGTGCTGATGATCACGGCTTACGGCACCATCGAACTGGCGGTGACGGCGATACAGAAGGGCGCGGCGGATTTCATCACCAAGCCTTTTTCGCCTGAGGAGCTGACGCTGAAGGTGAACCAGCTCGTCGAGCGCGTGCGGGATAAGCAGGAATTGCGCCGGATTTCTGAGGAGAACCGCTATCTGCGCGAGCAGATGGAGGGGCAATTCAATTTTGGCGAAATTATCGGCGGTGCCCCGGCGATGCAATCTGTTTACCGCACCATCGAAAAAGTGGCTCGCGGCGATTCCTCTGTCATCATTTACGGCGAGAGCGGCACCGGCAAGGAGCTGGTGGCGCATGCCATCCACAAAGCCAGTGCACGCCGGGAGCGGGCGTTCATCCGCGTCAACTGCGGCGCCCTGGCAGAGGGCCTCCTGGAATCCGAGTTGTTTGGCCACGAACGCGGCGCTTTCACGGGCGCGCTGAAACGGAAACGCGGCCGCTTCGAGCTGGCCCACGGCGGCACCATCTTTCTCGACGAGATCGGCGACATCCCGCCGGTAACCCAGGTCAAACTACTCCGCGTGCTGCAGCAAAAGGAATTCGAGCGCGTGGGCGGAGAGGAGACCCTGCAAGTCGATGTCCGGGTGATCGCAGCCACAAACAAGAATCTGCAGGCAGAGATCAAGATAGGCAGATTTCGCGAGGATTTGTACTACCGCTTGCACATCATCCCCATTCACCTGCCGCCGTTGCGCGACAGAAAGGAAGATATTCCGGTCCTGACCGACCATTTCGTGCAAAAGATAGCCCGGGAGCTCAAGCTGCACAAACTCACCCTAACCGAGGCGGCGAAGGAGAGACTGCTGGCCTACGAATGGCCAGGAAATATTCGAGAGCTTGAAAACGTCATCGAGCGGGCAGCAGTGCTGTGTGAGCACCAGGTGATTCAGGCGGCAGACCTGCCTGTCTTAGTCGAACAAGGCGAGCCCTTCCTGGCGATGAGCACCGATAACCTGGAATTGAACCCCACGCTGGAAAAAGTGGAGAAGCGGTTGCTGCAACGGGCGATGGATAAAGCCAACGGAGTCAAGAGCGAGGCGGCCCGGCTGCTGGGCATCAAGACCAGTGCGCTCTATTACAAGCTGGAGAAATATGGATTGCTGCGCTGAGCTTGCGGGCAACCACACGGATTCTTGATCAAAAGGTTTAGTCTGCATTGTTCATGAATTGTTTGTTCGCAGTTGCCGCCGTCAGGCGGCCAAAGGCTTCAAAAACAGCACGCTGACGCGTGCACTACAAACTTCAAAAGGCAGCTTTATTCAAAAAAGACGCAATGAACGCGAAGGTCAAAATACGATAGATTATTGACTGGTCGTTAGAGCCCGTCTCTTAATTAAGATTGGAACCTTTGCGAGTTTTGCGTCTTTGCCGCGCCAGGAATTATGCAGGTTAGCTTACTACAAGCCGACAACATCGTGTTTTCTTAGCCTGGACAATTCCCGGCGCGGCGAAGCCGCAAATGAATGGAACACGGATTTAACGGATTTGGTCTTGGATGAAAGCCAAAAAATTCATGAAACGATTATGGGAATATTTGCCAATCCTTGTTTGATCCGTGTAGACCCAATTTTGATAGAATTGTCGAGCAAACGCATGATTCGGTATGGATGGCATGATAGTTGTGGATGTTCAACACGTACATACGCCAAAGCCGAACGATTCTGACTGAACACGGAGCTCTGCATGCAACTTGCGACAGATTCCCCGAGAAAAATGATTCATCTCTTTGTCGTCCTGTTCATCCCTACGCTTCTTCAGGGGCAGCAAGCGACGCCGCAGCCTGCCCTCGAGGTCATCGAGCTGAAGTTTGAACAGGCTGCCGGCACCATCATGCAGCTCGAGCAGCAACGAAGTAGTCTCAACGAACAGTTGCGGCAGAAAGCGCAGCAAATTCAACGCGTGAGGGAAAAGAAGACCCTCAACTTCCTGGAAAAGCAGCGGTTGGAAGCGCTCCTGCGGGAGTCGCAGGACCTGGGGAATCAAATCTCACAAATCGACACGAAACTGCGGCAGGCCAACCAGGCTTATGCGACTATCGGTTCGCAGTTGGTCCGGCGCTATGAGGCAGTGCTGGACAGTCTGCTCGCGGAGCTTGAAGAGAGCAAGGTAGGGGCTGAAGCGCGACAAAAGCGTGTCCAACGTGTCGAGGCGCTGCGCAAACGCAAAGAGGAGGTGCAGCAGAGAATCGGTGGCCAGGCTCTCGGGGAAATCGAGATTCATAAACTCGAAATCGCTCCGCACGACACCCCGAAAAGAATCAGACAAAAAGCCGATCTGCTCAAGGACCAGGAGGACAAGCACCGCCGACTGTCGCGGCAGCTCGAGCGTCGCACCGAAGAGCTGAGAAAGGAGCTGAGGCTGCGAAATCGCATCGGCGACCTGGTGACAGAGCTGGCGTTGTTCGACCAACAGGAGGAGGCGATCGGGAACCTGGATGCGGCGGCGAACCAGGCGACTGAGCTGGCGTTGAGTGAAGATGCTGCGGTCACCGCCGGGGCGCGGGGCACGGAAACCTTGATCCTGGTCGGGCAGAAGGATTTCGACTTTTCGACCCTGAGCGCCGAGCAATTGGAAGATGCCATCGACGTGCTGAAAGAGCGCCAGGCTCTGGCCGAGAGTCGGGCTGACAGCCTGGCACAGGAAGCAGAGAGATTCTACCAGGCCGCCAAAGAATACAAGAAACAGTAACCGCTTGTGAATCGACTTTTAGCGCACGCCCTCATCTTCGCCCTCATCCTGCTTTGCTGCCATGACGACGCCCTGAGCCAAAAAAAACCGAAATGGCGCACCCGAACCCGGCTGCAGGTGAGCTATGAATTTGATGACAATATCCGCGAAAATCCTGCCGACTCCTCAGAGACCACAGGAGATTCTTCCCTGCGTCTGCTTTTCCACTCGCGTGCGACCCGGCGCAGTGCCCGGTCGGCCCTGGCCTTCGAGGTTCAAGGTGGCCTGCAAACCTATTTAAATAACGCTATTGAAAACAAATTGATCAATGAGATCAAAGCCTCGGCGGCGACCCGTGTGGGCGCAGTCCAGATCGGCGTGCGCAGCAGCGGTCGGCTGAAGATCTATTTGAGTGATGTGCTGGATTATGCCACGGGCGCGGCGGAACTCTTTCTGCGTCCGCCTGGGGTGCTTGGGTTCGGCAACGAGCTGCGTCTCGGAGCCGAAGGCCTGGTGTACAACAGCTTCCCGATTTATGACTCCTCCGTCGTCCGGTTCGGCTGGACGGTCTCGCGAAAACTGACCTCACGCGTGTCCTGGCGCGCTTCGGTCTCGAGAAGTCAGATTTTCTATGACCGCAACGCGTTCGTGTTCGACCCGGAGCCGGACCGTCTCGAGGTCCTGGTGAGAAAACAGCGGGACCGCAATTGGCAGGTGCAGACGCATTTCAACTACACCAGAAAATTCTTGCTCGATTTCACCTATTCCTTCCAGCATAATGGGTCAAACAGCACCGGCTACACGTTTGACATGCACCAATTTGTCCTGGTTTTTGGCCTGCCCCTGTCTGACAAGCTCTGGCTGCGGGTCTATGGCGCGGCCCAGCTCAAGGATTACACCGAGGACAGCCTGCCCATCTTCCCGCGAGATATCGACCCCGAGCGAGACGAGAGCAACTTCTTCATCCTGGACCTGTCGCGGGACTTGAGCAGCAATTTGTCCGCGCTCCTGCGCTTTGCCTATTACAACAACGAATCGGTTATCCGCAGTCGGTTTTACCGAAAATCCCTGTTCATGCTCGGGTTCGATTTCCGCTTTTAGAGGTCTGCGGGTATCAGAAAACTGATAACACCCGTCAGAATTCTGATGCTTTTGCTTGCTTTTGTCTTCTGGAAAGGTTTTGATCACGCAAAGGCGCAAAGTCCGCAAAGAAAAAATACCACAAATGAATGGAACGCGGATTTAACGGATAGAACGAATTGGCACGGATCTGATTTTGAGTGAAAACCAAAGAACTCCTGATGCAGCAAAGCTGCAAAATGAAATGGAACGCGGATTTAACGGATTAAGCGGATTGCACGGATCTGATTTTGGGTGAAAATCAAGAAATTCATGCGCCATATGATCTCCAC
>JBHHXT010000245.1:0-7241 GCA_046757165.1 bacterium
AGTTTACCCACTTATTCTTTATTATGAGTGCTTTACTTTATTACTGCTAACGGGGTGTTGGGTGTTCTTGATTCTATGATCATGTCAGCCCTTCGGGCTTTTGCCTCCCCCGATTCTTCGCGCGGCCCCTCAACTGATTAACGCTGTGCGGTATTTATTTGGTCGCCGTTTGCGGAGGAGGACTTTGTCTTTGTATCTTAAAGAGCCCCTTCAGGAAAGCGCTGCGTGTGTCAGAAGTCGCAGGGGGACGTGCACCTTGGAATTCATCTGGTTGCGGGCGTATCACGGGGCGGGCCTCGAGTGCGCGCCGCAGCGTGTCGATCCGCAGCTGACTCTGCTGTAACAGCACACGCAAGTTTTCCAGCGAGATCTCGAGTCGCTCATTCTTTTCCTCGAGATCATCAATCCGAACGCGAAGTTCGGTCTGCGTTGTCTGTAATGACCGGTGCGCGACATCGAGCCGGCGCGCGCTGAAATATCGAAAGAGCACAATGATGGCCAGAAAGATCAATCCGGCGACGCTGATCCAGAAGACGATGGCTTCGCCGCGGTCGGCGAACAAGGTGACCTTCGTTCGATCTTTGGGTTTGAGACTGGTTTTGGATATCACGGATTAGAACCGGTGCGCTAACAAGTGAACAAACTCAACCAGCCACACAAATGGAAACGCGCGCCCATCAGCCGACCGAGCCGGCATCATCAAACTCGGCGCCCGGCCTGGCGGGCTCGCTCCTGGAGGCAGCAGCAGCCCTGGCGACATGCTCCGTCTTGCGGGCATCTGCGCTCGTGACGTGGTGCATGACTTTGCTGCCAAAATAAAAGGCCAGCATCATCTGAAACGCGATGATGAGCTGGTCGATTTTGTCCTCGAGGGAAATAAGCTTATCGCCAAATTCAATGATGGGCATCTTCAGACTAACCACCTCCAGGATCATCACAATAAAGAGCAAAGACATGGTCAAAATGCCCCGGAAAGTTCCCCGTGGCATGGCCAGCGTTTCATTCTCGTACGGATTCTTGTTCTCTTCGCTCCAGTTCCCGAGCGTGTATCTGCGAATCATCTTGTAAAGAAAGAACCCGACGCTGACCAACCAGAGCAAGACCAGCCCGCCAACGATGACGAAGACTGTCGTCTCGGCAGTAAACTCATCAATGACCGTGCTCGCAGCCGTGGCAGAAGAATCTTGCGCGCTTGCGACGGTTTCCTCAAGGAATGTCTTCAGCAACATAGCTCAGGCCTCCCTCCGTGTGGTTGTTCCAAGTCCGAGTTTCGGTTCTTCTTTTCCAATGTTGTGGCTCTAATCAAAGATGGCTTTTGCCGCGAAGCCGGTCGTGGTGGCGATGGTGGCCCCCACGACAAATCCCCAGAAGGCAAAACGCCAGCGTTGCGCAGCTTTTATTTCCGCTTGCTCTAACTCCTGGTCTGTCTTTTGCCAGAGATCGCGGTAATGAATGTACCCCTTGTGACTGAGCGCAATAATACTATCCTTCTCTTTGATGACTTCGTCGAGTTTGCCGCTTTTCACTTCCAGCAGCACGACCAGGCTGTCGGAGAGCTCCAGTTTCAATGCCTTCTTGATAGCGTTCTTGTAAGTTGTTTGATCAAATATCCACAGCGTGTCCGCATTCCGGGGAGCCTGAAGCTGTTCCCCTGGCAGCAGGTAGAACGGATAGTCGACTTTGCCGGAATTCTGAGCCAGCGCTGGTGCAGCAAGAAGCATGAGCACGATCATCTGCAGCCACTTCATCGCTTCTCTCCCTCCTCTGTCTGGTGCTTTTGCCGTTCCGCCTTCTGATTCGAAATGCCGCGCTCCAACTGCTCGAGTTCTTCAAGTCTTGCGGTGACCGCCCGCTGGTGGCTGCTAATCCTGGATTCCAGGTCGAAGCCGAACAACCGCTCCTTGTCCATGACCATGAAAACATGGGAGGTCTTATTGTCGAAGACCTCTCCCGGCTGTAGCTCCAGCACAAGATACTCGACTTCCCGCGGCCGCTTGTTCTCGTATGTCTCGCCGGGCTTGACGTGTTTGTCTTCACCGACAGCGCCGATAGACTGTGCGCTTGCGAGGACAATCGCCAACACCCATCCTGACCATTTCATTTGCGCTCTCCTCCTGAAAAAGACGGTTCAATCAGCCGAACAAGCGCCGGCCTTCGCTCTGCAATTGTTCCAGGCCCATCTGCTCGACTTCTTCGTCGATCAGCTCGCTCTTTTTCTTCAGGGCATCGATCTTGCTGTCGAGCTTGTCGATCTCCATGTTGAGCCGCAGAATGTTTTGCTTGCGCTGTTCAATGCTCTGGTCGAGAAGGCTTTGATATTCACTCTCTTGCTGCCGAATTTGCTCATGCTTCTTGCGAATCTGCGCTTCCTTGTCGCCAAGCACATTCAACAACAGCTTGAACGGAGCAGCAACCGCAGCAGCGATCATGGTGATGAATTGCCAGCCCGGCAGAACGCCAATCTTCGACAGGTAGATGACCGCTGCAATGGCGACGAGCGCCAGGAGAATTGCGGTAAGTTTCTTCATGATCACACCTCTGTTTCCTCTTGCAGCTCGACAAACTGCGCCGACACCCAGCCTTCGATTTCGGCGCTCACCCGGTACCAATCCTTCGACATCTCTTTGACGGTGACTTGCTTCCCCTGCATCAGGGGTTTGGCAATTCTGTCGGCGTGCACGGTCGGCCCGGACCGGATGTTCAGCTTGCCCGCCTTGATGACGCCTGGAACGGGAAACGGGATGGCCTCGCCTTCGTCCTCGTGCCGGTGGCCGTGCAGCAGCTTCTGTCGCAGCTTGTCGAGCGGAAACGCCGGGCCCGGGTCGATCTTGCGGCCGGGTGAAATCTCCTCATGACCGAGAATCATCTTGATATTGTACGCATTGATCAGCAGGTCGCAGATCTCCTCCACCAGCGTGATCTGCTCTTCTGTATAGCGGTGCCAGTATTGGGGAAGAGTCTCATTGCGGTGCACGGCGCGCAGGACCTCTTTCTGCTGATACACGCGGCCAAACCAGGCGGTGTAAGTGTCGCCCTGCCTGCTCAACAAACCGGCGTTGTCGATTTCGATTCCGATGGAGTACTGATTGAACCCGGTGCGGCCGCCGTAGGCGCTCTTGCCTGCGTGCCAAGCCACCACGTTAAAGGGCACCAACTGCGTGACCGAGCCGTCGCGCCCGACCACCAGGTGCGCAGAGGCCTTGACATTCGGGCTGGTGAGGGTACGAACGGCGGATTTGGCGTCTCTGCCGGCCGTGTAGTGGATGACGAGCGTATCGGGGTCGAGCGCCCCGCCGACATTGTCGGACTTCACAAATTCAACGCCTTGCAACTTGTCATTGACAACTTTCATGTTGATACCTGCGGTTTATCCCTATTGATTTTGACCGTTTTTGAGATGCTGTGCGAGAAATATTGCGCGAAGTTAACGAATGTGCCTGTCTTTGTCAACAAAATAAACCCGCTTTTGACAGGAATTTCCCCTAGCGACAGGTTTTCTCTTGCCTGTCACAAAGGAATTTGGTAACTTGAAAGTCATTTTCAGACGCCTGTATGGCACAAGAAAAATCAAAATGTAGAAATTAAAGAGCAAAATGTTTTGACTCTCAATTGGTCATTTTTCGTTTTTCATTTTGATTCTTACATTTTGCGTTTGCGAACAAAATCCCGCACTTCATACGGCGCTTGGCCGCGCCAGAACTTTCTATGTATTTGACTGAAGCGTACGTTAGAAACCTTTTTGCCCCCCGCATTTATGCGCGCGGCCTGAGCTACTACCGCGAGGGTACGGTGGACCTCATTGAGTTCGATGACGACTATCTGGAAGCCGAGGTGCATGGTACAGAGGTCTATTCGGTTCAGGTGGAAGAAAAAAGCAAGGGCCTGGCATACTTCTGCACATGCCCGTATAGCGGGCCCTGTAAGCATGTGGCCGCCACCTTGCTGGCGGCGATGCATGCGGATGGCGATCCCCAGGTTGACTTGTCCCACCCACAGGTTGCCACCCCTTCCTGGCAAAGATATTTGACCCAGCTCAATGAGACGGACCTGGTCCAACCGGGGGAGGAGGAATGGCGGGTGTTCTATGCCATCCGCCTCGAGCGCGACCGCTGGTGGCTGCATCCGCAAAAACGGAAGGTTCTCAAAGATGGCTCGCTGGGTCGAATCCAAGCCATTTCGTCAACTGACTTCAAGAAATCATGGGTGGTGCCGGAGCAGGAAGACAAGCTCATCCTGAGCTTTCTGGAGAAATGGCGCCTGTCCCATGAATCCCATTACTACTATTACTACACTGTTCGCGCCACCAAATACGATTTTGAATATGGCGCCGCGGCCGGACTGGTTTTCACCCTGATGCGAGAGCGAGCGCTCTTTCTGCAGAAAGAAGAGCAGCACATGCCACTCGAGCTCTGCGCCGACCCGGTCAAGCTCGAGTTCCGCCTGCTTGAACACGGCAACGAATTGCGATTTTGTCCATTCCTGCTGCTGGACAACCGCGACGTGCTGCTCAAAGGCAACTTTGTAATTTTGACTACTAACCCGGTCTGGATACTCTTTGAAGACAAGGTGGTCGAAATCTCTGGCAGACTACGGGCACAGAGCCTGTTGCCTTTTGCCCGCCCGCACTATGAAGTCATCATCACCAAGGAGCAGTTGCCACAGTTCTTTCAGTCGCTATCGTCCCTGACCGATGTCTTTGAACTTTTCCGCTTTCCAGAAGACGTCCGCACGGAGAGTGTCAGCGACATCACGGAGAGGCGATTGTATTTGACCGAGCAGAGAGACGGCGTATGCGTGCATTTGAAGTTTGCCTATGGCCCGGTAGAAATCGACATGAACGACCGCCAGCAGATCGGCTGGGGGATGAACGAAGCACATGACGCCTACATCCAGGTTATGCGCGATTCTAAGGCTGAAGCAGCCGCGCTCGAACGCCTGATGAAAACCAACCTGAAGCGCAGTGCGGGCGGCCAGATCAGAACCTACAAGAACAAAGGTTTTGTTTGGCTGCTCAAAGATGTGCCTGAGCTGTTGAAAGACGGTTTTGTCGTCTTCGGCGAAGAAAGCCTGAGGAAATTCAAAGTGACGCGTTCCAGTGCTCAGGTCCGGGTCCAGATCGAATCCGGAATTGATTGGTTCGATCTGGAGTTTGCCATCGATTTCGACGGCATCTCCCTGTCCTTGCAGGAGGTCAAAAAAGCCCTGCGGAAAAAGACGCAATATGTCCGGCTGGCGGACGGCAGCATGGCGGCGCTGCCAAAGACCTGGCTCAACAAGTTTCGGCACACCATCAATCTCGGAGAAGAAACGGGCAATCACGTCCGCCTGTCCCATTTTCATGTCACGTTGATCGATGAGCTTTTTGCGGCGGCGCAGAACAAGCAAGAAGACACCTCGTTTCAGCAAAGATTGGCTCGGCTGCGAGATTTTGACGGCATCCGGGAACAACCTGTCCCGGTATCTCTGCAAGGCCAGCTACGCCCCTATCAAAAGGAGGGAGTCGACTGGCTGCATTTCCTGTGTGACTATCAATTTGGCGGCTGCCTTGCAGACGACATGGGACTGGGAAAAACCATTCAGGCGCTGACCATCCTGCTCGCGGAGGCGGAGCGCGGCGCAACGAAGCCGAGCTTGATCGTGACGCCCACCTCGGTGATCTTCAACTGGATGAACGAAATCGCCCGCTTTGCGCCCCGCTTGCGCGTTCTGAACCAGACTGGCAGCGAACGGCAGCGGGTCGACGTCAAGTACGAGGAGTACGATGTCGTGCTCACCAGTTATGGCACCCTGCGCCAGGACATCGTTTTTCTCAAAGATGTTCAATTCAATTTCGTCATCCTGGACGAGTCCCAGAACATCAAAAACCCTCTTTCACAAACCGCCAAAGCAGCCAAACTACTCAACGCCCGGCATCGTTTGGCGCTCACGGGCACGCCGATTGAAAACAACACCATCGAGCTGTGGTCGCTTTTTTCTTTCCTGAATCCGGGGCTTTTGGGAAACTTGAATTATTTCAAGGAGGCGTTTGCCAAACCCATCGAAAAGGAAGGTGATGAAGTGACCGCCAGGCTGCTGCGAAAGACGATTTTCCCTTTCATCTTGCGCCGGACCAAGGATAAAGTGGCAAAGGAGCTGCCGCCAAAGGTCGAGAATCTGGTGTACGCAGAAATGACGGCGGCGCAGGAGAAAGTTTACAACAAATGGCGCGACACCTACCGGGCCGCGCTCCTGAAGCAGATTGCCGACGTTGGCCTGAACAAGTCCCGCATGAACGTACTGCAAGGATTGACAAAGCTGCGACAGATCGCATGCCATCCGCTGCTGGTGGAGGACTCGTTTGCCGGTGGCGTCGGCAAGTACGACACCGTGCTGGAGTATATCGAAGAGATCACTGCTGAAGGACACAAGATCCTGGTGTTCTCGCAATTTGTCAAGATGCTCACCATCATGCGACGCTACCTGGATTCCGCCCGCGTTCCCTATGCCTATCTTGATGGCAAGACTCGAGACCGGCAAGCTTGTGTCGAGCAGTTCGAGCAAGACCGGGAGTGCAAGATTTTTCTTATCAGCCTGAAGGCGGGCGGCACCGGGTTGAATCTCACGGCCGCCGATTATGTCATCCATTATGACCCCTGGTGGAATCCAGCCGTGGAAGCCCAGGCCACCGACCGCAGCCACCGTATCGGCCAGGACAAACACGTATTCGTCTACAAAATAATCTCCAAAGGCACGGTGGAAGAGAAGATCTTGCAACTGCAGGAGCGCAAAAAGGAGCTGGTGTCGAACATCATCACCACGGACGCCGGCGTGTTCAAGCGTCTGACGGTAGCCGATATCGAGGATCTGTTTAGCTAGATGGTGTTTTGTCTTATGGTAGATTAAGAGAGGCTATTCACCTATGAGTACAGTTCTGCCGGAAGGGGAAGCCGTTCGTAAGGCGGTGAAATGGATCTCAGAGCAGGTTCAATCGACGCCGGGCGCGTTGCCGCGCAAATTCATCCATGAAGCCATCACCCGTTTTGATTTGTCACCCAAGGACGCCAATCTTCTCATTCGGTTTTACACCTCAGACGAATGAGAAATCATCTTGCTCCCTTACATTGATAAGCGTACTTACTGCCAACAGGTCGTCCCCTCCAGGGATCCTGGGAGGGGAGCGGGTAAATCTCATCCCGGGAGGAGACAGAAAACGAACTTGTTCGTTTTCAGAGGTGGGTTTGGCCGGAGATGGGTTTTCGAAT
>JBHHXT010000246.1:0-7238 GCA_046757165.1 bacterium
GCCTTTGCCCTCTGCCCTACGCCCTCAGCCAATCCACCGGCAAACATCGACGACCCTAAATCCAGCAAAAACAACACCCCAATTCCTTCGACAATTTCGACGATTTTTCCTCACCTCTTTGAATCTAATCAGCGCAGTCTGAAAATATAATATAAGTCATTATATTTCAATAAGCTATCTCTGCCAAGATACGAGCTGATTTTTTGGCACCGCTTTTGATTCATCCCCGTCGCGTACGATGTCAACAAATCTAAGGAGGTGTCAACATGAAACGCACATTTATCATGATCAGTGCCATGCTCTCTGCCACCCTGCTGTCGATCGGTTGTGGCAATGAGAACAATCCCGTCTCTGCCAACTTATTAGTAGGAAACTGGAATCTGGTCACCTTCAGCGACAAGCAAGACGGTTTTACTCTGACCGCCGGTCAAGCCACAGATATGGGCAACGGTGTAACCATGACGATAACCGGGACGCTGGTGTTTACCGAAACGAGGTATACGGCGACCGTGACCCTGACCAGCGTGGTTCAAGGGGGCCAGCCGCAGGCTGCAACCGAAGTTACTTCAGGCACCTATTCCATTAGCGGCAACAAGTTGGAAGTGGTAGATGACGGCAGCAGCGAAACCGAAGAAGTCCCGTTTACACTCGACGGCAATCGATTAACCCTCGACGATTTTGAAACGACAACGGTGTGGGAAAGGCAGTAGCCTCGAGGGACCACATTTCATATTGACAGAAATCAATAATGAAATAGCGTGCCTCATTTGAGTGGTTTGAAGGTCACATTGTGGTCATATTTCACACCTCGCTGGTGGCATGTATGCAAACCGTTTCCTTCTTAACCGACGAAACGAGTCGCTGTTTATTGTAGGCTTATAGGCAGGTTTGAAACGGATGTATTCCGAAAAATAAAAAGAAGATCACCTTTTTGCAGGTCCCGTCATTATCAATGAATCAATAATACTACAGGAGGGGAAAAATGAACTCCGGTATCGAAAAAATAATATGTTGGCTTCTCATTGTGGGCCTGGCTTTGCTGAGCCCAAACGGAAAAATCGGCGCGGCTCAGCATGACGGACCACGTGCAAGGGCGCTGGGTACGCCTCGTAGCGTTCAAGCTGAATTCTCGAACCGGGCAGCGGAAAGGGCCAAATCGGACATTCTGATCGGGATGGAATACGCCCTGATCAAGAATAAGAATCAGATCAAGAAATTGGCCAAATCTTTCGCCGACATCGGGGCGCCGGCGGTGAAGCATTATGTCGAGCATATCGAATGGGGAGAAATGCAGAAGCGGCCCAATGCGCGCATCAATTTCAGCAGGCTGGACAACTTTGTAAGAGAATTTCAAGCGGCCGGGTTCACGGACCTGGTGGTTTGCCTGAAATCCCACAGCAAATGGGCCTCCGTGCAGCACGCGAAACTGAAGTCGACGAATCCGACGCCCAAACCACAATTCATGGCCAAGTATGCCAAGTGGGTTTCCGCTATCGTTGAGCGATATGACCATGACGGCAACAAAGACATGCGGGGACTGAAACGCCCGGTTCGCTTCTATGAAATTGGTTCCGAGTTTTCGAGCTACGAGCCGGAGCCGCCTGAAGATTACTTGCGCATGCTCGAGGTGGCGTATGAGGCTGCCCATGCGGCCGACCCGGAGGCGCGAATTGCGCATGCGGCCTTTTTGACCACGACCGTCTTCAAGGACAACCCAAAGCCAAAAGATTATGAAAAGGCCTGGAAAGCCGCTCCGGACCGGATCTTGCCGCACGGCCTGGCGGACAACCGCAAAATCCTCGACCGCCCCGACGTTTTTGATGTCGTCAATTTTCATGCCCTGGGCGACCCTTACGAAATCGAGCAAATCGTCAAGTGGTTGAAATATGAGATGAAACAGCGCGGGTACAAAAAGCCCATGATCATCAGCGACACCATCCCCACCTCTTTCATCGGCTGGGGACCGGCGACGGTCTGCAACAAGAAACCCAATCAGATGGGTATCGTGATCCCGCCGGCGACGGAGGCGGACCGCTGCCGGTTGGCTGACTATTTCACCAGGTTGCTCAACGGCGATCAAACGGTTCTGCGTTGGACGCAGGGGTTTGTCGCGAAAGATGTGGTGCAAAGAGTGGTGGTGGCCGCCGAGCAAGAGGTCATCCTGATCAACACGGCATTTATGGAGGATCTTTACTGGCAGAAATTGAAGGTCTTCAAGGCGGGTGCAGGCGTATCGGCCTGGGCGGGCATGGTTGGCAAGAATGTCAACGAGCGACGGCCGGCCTTTTACGCCCTG
The DNA here is from genome assembly GCA_046757165.1 of bacterium. Classification (GTDB taxonomy): domain Bacteria; phylum Zhuqueibacterota; class Zhuqueibacteria; order Oceanimicrobiales; family Oceanimicrobiaceae; genus JBHHXT01. The sequence continues at coordinate 2,297 of JBHHXT010000246.1, forward strand.
CAGCAGTTGGCTGGCCACATGAACGGTTATCGATCTATCAAACGGCTGAGGCTCGGTAGGGGCGTACGCGTCTACGAGCTGAAACGTGCCGGCAACAAAAGCTGGATCGCCTGGTTGGACCCGGGCCGGCCGATTCTTCCCCGCGACAACCTCCCGCAGAAGTCCGTTGAGCTAAGAACGGGGAAACCGACCCTGACCATCGAAACCACGATTACGCAATATGGGCAAACCGAGCCTCATAAAGTTTCTCTGCAAACTAAAAAGGGCGTGGCCCGTTTGACGCTTTCGACCACGCCGATTTTTGTCTACTGACTTAATTCACGGAGGGTCTTATGAAGAAGCGTAACGTTTTTCTTGCGGCCATGAACCTACTCCTTCTGACGGTATTTCCCGCTGGGGCGCAGACGGTGGACTGGCGTTTCGGGTTTGAATACAATGAAATAGGCGCCTGGAGCGCGCCCCACCATCAGCAGCTTCTGGCGACGTTGGAACGCGTTTGCACCTCTGGCGGCATCAATGTAAATGGACTGGGAAGCTGGAATTCAATGCAAAGCAGCGCCGGGGCGGCCATCGATTTTACCACCCCAGACGCCGTGGTCGCGCTTTTTCAACGCCACGGGTTTTCTCTCACCTGGTATTTGCGCAGCGACGCACGCTGGGCCTGGGTGAATCCCAACGCGCAAGTCAAGGCTGGCGCCACCATGGCCCCGGCAGCCGACAAAGAAGACGACTGGCAGAACTACGTGCGTGCCATCGTCGAGCGCTATGACGGCGACGGAGTGGATGACATGCCCGGTCTGCGCATTCCCATCCAATTTTACATCATGATCGGCGAGGTCAAATTCGACAAATCGGGGTTGGGCGACAACGAAGACCCGCCGTTTTGGGCGGACACCATCGACAATCTCTTGCGGCTGCACCGGCTCACCTACCAGGCGGTGCAGGAAGCCGACCCCACCGGTTTCTCGAAAGTGGTCTCCAGTGGCGCCATTCTCTGGGATCTCTACGCCGATTTCCCGGACTATCCGGAATTCGATCCGGCGGGCGCCAGCAGCGCCATCCGGCGGCGGCTCAGCGGAGAGAACAATCGCGGCAGCACTTATACCGCCGGTTGGGACAGTCTCAAAAAGATGTTGGACAGTTTTGGCAGCGATGCGGACGGCATTGAGTGCGACTACATCGGTTGGCATCCGCATTTCAGTTGGCGAGTCATCGATCAGGAGTTCAAGCTCATCCGCGCGCACGCGGGGGAGAAACCGATTTACGTGGATGATATGTGGTCCAACCTGTTCGCTCAGGGCTACGCCGCCGGCGTGCTCATTCCCGGAGAGGCGCAATTTACCGCGCCGGCGTTTCCCCCTGCCAGCTCGGATTGGGTGCGTGCGATCAACGGCGATTTTCCGAATCCGCTTTTCACCTCCCTGGACCCTTATGCAGAGCTCTTTCAAAAATTGAACAGTGGCGATCAAACGGTTTTGGCGTGGTATTACGCCAACGGCGCCCGGCGGCTGGTGAAGTCCTTTGCCTCGGCGTTTGGCGAAGGCGCGGAGCGGGTCTCGTATTCCGGTAGCAACGATTTACTCCGGGGGTTCGAGCTGGGCTGGCTCAATCTCACCGGTACGCGGGACGAGGATTATTTCAAAAAACCCCAGTTCTACACCTACAAGCTGCTCGTGGAAATGCTGAGGGGCTTTACCGAAGTCACCGAAATTCCGGTGAGCGCGGATCCGCGCACACGGGTCTATCGGTTTGACCGGTCTCGTGGGCCGGTCTATGTGATGTGGAGCGAGACCGGCGAGGCGCCACCCAATTTGGATTACAGCGTGGCCACGGGCGAGACCGTCACCTTTACGGTCACGGCGGATTCTTTGATTCGCACGCATCTCATTACCAGGATGAATCGAACAGAACCCGGGGTGGAAATTCTTGTTGCCGAGAACCGGCAAATAACTCTGCAACTGGGCTATGAACCCATCCTATTGGAAGAAATTCACACTCGCACGTTTTCCGGCCGGGACGAATATGAAGTCGCGATTCCAAACCTTCACAATACGGCCACCAATGTTGGGATTTTCGGCAAACAAGACAAGAGCACGGCTTCGGGAGTTTGGCCGTGTAACTCCAACAACCACTACCTTTTTATCGGCGATCTCTGGGTGGGCGCCAAATTACCAAACGGCGAGGTCAAAGTGACCGAGAGTGTCAGTCCGGAGAGCGCCGATGACCCGGAGTGGATTCCGACTTCGGCGATTTCCATTAGACTTCGCCCCTTGTCGGAATCCGACGAAGAAACCCGTACCACCTATCGCAGCGACGAGACCGGCATCGAGGTGACTCAGCGTACATTCGCCTGGCGCGACGCCGACTTCATCCTGTACAGCTTCGAGCTGTATAACACCGGCTCGGCAGGAGATTTAGACAGCGTTTTTGTCGGCTTGCGCTGGGATTTTGACGTGTCTTCCGCCGCTGGCGAGGAATTCCAACTGGGCGATCTGGTTGGCCTGGACATCGACAACAGCGCGCAACAGCCGGTGCTGGGATACGTCCGCGATGAGGACGGTGACAATGGCTTCTCACCGGGATGGATCGGGAACTACTTTCTCAATACTCCGGTTTTCACCCATACGTTTTGGTCCGTGGGCACGGATCAATTTTTCGACGAAGACCTCGAGCAATTCCGGGCGTTGGCCTCAGGACAATTTCAGCCGGATGCCAGCTCGGCAACCGATTATCGCCTGCTGCAAGCGGTGGGGCCGTTCACATTGACTGCCGGAGACACCCTCGGCCCCATCGATGTGGCTCTGGTTATCGGCGCCGGGCTGGATGGCCTGCGCGCCAGCCGCAACGCCGCCGTGCAAAAGTATCTGATTGTCGATGTAGAAACACCCCCGGTGTCGTCCACTCCGGACGCCTTTGAGCTGGCGCAGAATTATCCCAATCCGTTTAATCCGGCCACAACGATCACCTACACCGTTCCATTGCAGCAAGGGAACGCCATCGTAAACTTGCAGGTCTTCAACTTGCTCGGTCAAAAGGTGCGCACGCTGGTGAAGAAAAAGCAACAGGCCGGCCACTATGCCATTCAGTGGGACGGCAAAGACGATTTTGGCGTGCCGGTATCGAGCGGCGTTTATTTGTACCGGTTAGTCGCCGGTAGTTTATTTGAAGTCAAGAAAATGGCGCTCATCAGATAGAGAATTTGACCGTTACCAAACTTTTGAAGATGAGTAAAGGTCCTGCACCGAAGGAGGCTATTATGCGAGTAAGATTTTTCTTTATTATCCTTTCCTTTTTATGGCAACCCCTACTCGCCCAGCAGCCCATGCCTGGCGACGTCAACGGCGATAGCAAAGTCGACAGCGCAGACCTCGCCCGCGGCGTGCAGATCGCCCTGGGCCAACCGCCGGCAGCAGCTCAGTCTGAAATCGACGCCGGCGACATGAACCGGGACGGCCGGATCACGGTGCAGGATCTGGTTTTCATCAGAAACACCATTGCTGGCGGGAATCGTCCGCCGGTGGCCGACGCAAGCGCCTCGCCGGACAGCGGCCTGGCCGGTACCGGCATCCAGTTAGATGCCACCCGCTCCTTCGACCTGGATGGCGATGCGCTCACCTATCGCTGGCGGCAGTTACACATGAATCGTTTCAGCACAGAATATGTCACCGAAAACAAAGTCATGTTGAGCGACACCACCAGCGCCACGCCGACTTTTAATCCTGAATGGCCGGGGAATTATCGCTTTGAAATGCAGATCATGGAAGTGACGGGTTTAGTAGACAGGGACACGGTTGAAGTGTTGGTCAGTAAAATGGGGGTGCGGCAATTCGACGCCGAAGGATTGATCTTTTATGATGTTTTCGGAGAATTGGGCGGGCCGCAGTTCGATGTCACTCCGGACAATCCAGACTCGCTAACAGCCGTTCAAGACCGGGCTATGGAGGTAGCTGCTCGCATTGGGGCCGGCTGGGTAGGCATTGTACCGGCGGCCTTTTACGAGCGAATTGCTCCACTGCCCCAAATTAAACCTGATGGCAATGATCTATCTCTTACCAACGAAGGAGATTATGCTGCTATCGTTAACAGGGCTCATTCAAGAGGACTCAAGATAAGTGTTACCGAACAAGTATTCCCGGGATTTAGTTTGCGCGCCGGTGAATTGGACTCGCTCGAGTTTTATAAATCACAATATCAATGGTGGGAAAGTTGGTTTCAGGAATGGGAGAAATATCTTTTACCAAGAGCCGAATTAGCTGAAAAATACGGAGTAGATTTGTTCTCAGTATTGCTTGGAGCTGAAGACACCTTTCGTCCTTCGGCTTTTCCGGAATATGGAAATCGCTGGCGAGCTATCATCGATTCAGTTCGTTTACGTTATTCAGGCATAATCGCTATTGATGTTTACGGCACAACAGATTTAAGCTTTGCGGACGCCATTGATGTGTTGAGGATTGGCGTATTTCCCGGCATGTATTTGGGTATGGAGATCATTGGCGATATTCATAATCCCACAGTTAATGAAATCCGGCAAATTACAGAATTGTTTTTTGACGGCTATCAGGCTGATGTTGGTGGCAAAGTACCGGTTTATTTTGCTTTCCAGGCAAACAGTTCGGACGCCCAGGCGGAGAGTGAACCGCCCCCGCCGGAGGCTGACCTGGATTATGGTGAACAGATTGTCTATTACGAAGGATTCTTAGAAGCGTTGGAAGATGAGAGCTGGGTGAGTGGGCTATTTAGCCAGCGTTGGGATTGGTTTGATGAGCTGAACCACCCGGGTATTTTTTTTGATTCAATGACAGGCAACTCTCCCCGCAACAAACCGGCAGAAAGACTCATCAAACTCTGGTTTGGAATATTTAAGAGGTGACAATGAAAAAGCAAACTATATCAATTATTTGGACATCTTGTTTCTTGCTGTACTCATCAAATATATTAGCGC
>JBHHXT010000247.1:0-7177 GCA_046757165.1 bacterium
CCGGGTCGGAGCGCCATCGTTCACCCGCGCAATGACCTCTGGCAGCGGCAGCAAATCCTGACGCTGTGCCGGAAACGATTGAGCACCCAGACGGTTGCCGCGCTGGAAACTCTCTACGCCAGCACCGGCGACGTGGTCTGCCGGCAGCAGCTTGCCCGCAAGATTCACCTGCTTCGACGTGACTATCTCGACGCCCACAGAGAATACTCCGACCGCCGCCTGGTCATGCTGGCCGAGCGCGAGAATTTGTTTGACAAATGGGAAGGAATTCATATATTAGGGTGTTTTGGCGGAGATGAGGCGCTACAGTACCTGAAGGAACGGCTCGGCACGGAGGATGAGCCGCTTCTGGAGCACACCATTCGTCAAGCGATGAAAAAGCTCAGGGACAAAAAGAAGCGCATGAAGAAGGAACGAGGATTCTGAGGACAGGAATGGAAAAGAAAGCAGCCAGGCTCTTCCTTTTCCATTTTTTGGTGCGGGCGTGGCGTCATTCTTCGAAAAAATCCACCGAAAGCACTTTGTATTTCTTGACGCCGCGCGGAAGCTGCACTTCGACTTCGTCATCCTTGCGATGGTTGATCAAGGCTTTGGCCAGGGGCGACTGATAGCTGATGATACCGTTGTCGATATCTGTCTCGCCATCCCCCAGAATCGTGTAGTGTATATCTTCTCCTGAGCTCAGGTCGCGAATTTTGACGCATTTTCCGAGTGTGATGGTTTCTTCAGGTAAATCTTGTTTGCGAATGACCTGGGCGTTGATGAAACGCTCCTGCATTTGTCCCAGTTTCGCCATGTAGTTCGCCTGTTTTTCTTTCGCCGCCTCATATTCGGCGTTTTCGCGTAAGTCGCCGTGTTCGCGGGCGGCGGCGATTTCCCGGGCGATGTCCTGTTTGAGGTATTTTTCTAATTCGTCGATTTCTCGTTTGAGCTTTTGATATCCCTTCTCAGTAAAGTAGTACTTTTTCATAGCAGGCTCCTAACCCGGACAAGCCGGAAACGCTAAATACTAAGCTCCAAATTCTAAGAAAAACTGAATAAACCTGGCGCGGCAAAGCCGCAAAAAAATGATGAACCGCAAAGACGCAAAACTCGCAAAGGGTCCAATTCTAAGAAACGGGCTCTAAGGATCAGTCAATAATCTGTCATATTTTGACCTTTGCGTTCATTGCGTCCTCGCGGTTTAATTCTCTTGCAAAAAAAGGCAAAAGTTCGGCGGTAAAACTCTAAAAGTCTTGCCAAAAAAGATCAGAGTTGACAAAAATCGCAGGCGTTTTCGATCAATCACTGTCTGCTCAGCAAAGGAACGAATATACGAAATCTTCTGTAGGAATTCAACAGAAGGATGAAATTAGAAGAAAAATTCAGGTTGAAGTTTTCTGAGAAGCTCATCGCCTGGTATCACGAGCATAAACGGGATTTGCCGTGGCGGCACACCGATGATCCCTACAAAATATGGGTTTCAGAGGTGATGCTGCAGCAGACCCAGGTGGAGACCGTGATTCCCTATTACCATAAATTCGTCAGAATCTTTCCGGATGTCAGGACCCTGGCGCAGGCCAGTCTGTCAAAGGTGCTGAAAGCCTGGGAAGGCATGGGGTATTACGCCCGGGCGCGCAACTTACATAGCGCCGCCCAGGCCATTCTGAAAGACAGAAAAGGGGTCCTGCCCACGTCACACGATGAGCTGCTCAAAGTCTCAGGGATCGGTCCGTACACAGCGGCAGCGGTGGCGAGCATCGCTTTCAACGAGGATTACCCTGTGGTCGATGGCAATGTGTTGCGGGTCCTGGCGCGGGTGATGAAAATCATGGAGCCGCCGGGCAAGAAAGGGGCCAAGTCGAGATTCGTGAACGCAGCCAGGCAACTGCTGCCCCCGGGCAAGTCAAGCGTTTTCAACCAGGCGATGATGGAGCTGGGCGCGTTGGTTTGTCTGCCGCGCCGTCCGAAATGCTCCACCTGCCCGATCAGTTTCTTCTGTCAGGCCTACGGAAGCATGGCGGACCCCGCCATTTTGCCTGCAAAGGAAGCGCCAAAAGACAGGCCCCACTATGATATTGCTGTCGGCATCATCTGGCACAAAGGCAAGATCCTGATTCATCAACGGCCGACAAACGGCCTGCTGGGGGGGCTGTGGGAATTTCCAGGAGGCAAGCAGGAGCGCAGCGAGACGTTGGAAGAATGCCTCGCCCGGGAGGTCAGAGATGATCTGGGCATTGAAATCCGGGTACAAGGCCCTTTCCTGACCGTCCCGCACGCCTACACCCATTTCAGGATCACTCTGCACTCGTTTCAGTGTCAACACCTGTCCGGGCAGCCTGTGCCCAGGAAAGGCGTGGCGTGCAAATGGGTGACCCCGCAAGAAGCGAAACGGTTCGCCTTTTCGACCTCGAACAGGAAAGTTCTGGAGATGCTTCTGGAGAGCATGCAGTGACGATCGAGACCGTTCCCACCAAAGATGAGAGTACAGAAGAGAAACCGCGCATCGACGAGCCGTGGCAGGTGGTGCTCTACAACGACGACGTACACTCATTCGATGAGGTGATCCTGCAGGTGCAAAAAGCGACCGGATGCGCTCTGCTGGAAGCCACCCGCATCACCTACGAAGCACACACTCGCGGCAAGGCCGTCGCCTACCAGGGTGAGTTCGAGAAGTGCCACCGCGTCGCGGGCATCCTGCGTGAAATCCAGTTGATTGTGGAGATCTGTGGCTAGCCCGGCGTTTCAAAGGGCAACAACGGCTTTCTTGCAGGGCCGTCTCCCTGAGCACCTAATCTTTTTGGCCTGGAAACTTCATGAACCACGAAGGGCGCGAAGGACACGAAGAAGTTCAAATGACGGCCAGACAACATGCCCGCCAAAGGCAATTTTTCTCTCATCATTCTCTTGTATTTCGCCAACCTTTTTGCTATATTTGCCATTTGCTGCAACGATGAAGATTGACAACGAATACAGGAGGCAAAATTGAAAATTGGAGTCCCAAAAGAGATTATGGCGGGCGAAACGCGTGTGGCGGTCGTCCCTGCCATGATTTCTTCTTTGACAAAAGACGAGCACAAGGTGTTTGTCGAGTCCGGAGCGGGGGAGAAGGCAACCTTCCCGGATTCGCAATTTGAAGCCGCTGGCGCAAAGCTGGTTGTCGGCGCCGAGGCGTTGTATGGCAGCGTTGACGCGGTGATCAAGTTCCAACCGCCGCGGGAAAATCCCATGTTGAGGCGACATGAAATCGACTTGTTTCGGGAGGGGGCGATTCTCGTCAGCTCTTTGCCCCCCAGCACGCATGCCACGCTTGTTCCGATGTTGCTGAAACGGAAAATCACGAGCTTCGCCATGGAGTATTTGCCGCGCATCACCAAGGCCCAGAGCATGGACATCCTCAGCTCGATGTCGACGGTGGCGGGCTACAAGGCGGTGCTGGTGGCAGCGCACCATCTGGGGAAGTTCTTTCCGCTGCTCATGACCGCTGCCGGTACCATCCCGCCAGCCACGGTGCTGGTTCTCGGCGCCGGTGTGGCCGGATTGCAGGCGATCGCGACGGCCAAACGGTTGGGCGCCCGCGTGGAAGCATTCGACCCCCGGCCGGTGGTGAAAGAACAGGTCGAGAGTCTGGGCGCGAAATTTGTCGAAATGGAGCTGCCTGAGCAGGTCGAAACCGCGGGTGGATATGCGAAACAACAGTCCGAAGAATTCTTGAACAAGGAGCGCGAAGCCATCGCCGCCCGTCTGCCGAAAGTCGATGCGTTGATCACCACGGCGCAGGTGTTCGGCAAGAAAGCGCCGCTGCTCGTCACCGGGGAGATGGTGAGGCTGATGCCGCCCGGCTCGATCATCGTCGACCTTGCCGCGGTGGATGGCGGCAACTGCGAACTTTCCCTGCCCGACAAAAAGGTGGAGAAGCATGGCATCACCATCTTCGGCGCCGTCAACCTGGCGCGCACCATCCCGATTCACGCCAGCCAGATGCACTCCAAGAACGTGGTTAATTTGTTCAAACATTTATATCGAAGCGACACACTGGATTTTGACGACGAGATCACCAGAAGCACCTGCATCACGCATCAGGGCGAGGTCATCAATGAAATGGTGAAGAAGGCTGCAACTGTGGAGGTGTGAACCCTTGAATGGTTCCATTGTTCCATGGTTGGCCCTGATGAACAATTCAACAATAAAGCAATGGAACAATTTCTACCAACCCGCGAGGAACGAACATGACTGACGTTATTCTGGTTTCAATCTACATCTTCGTTTTGGCCGTTTTCATCGGCTTCGAGGTCATCACGAAAGTGCCGCCGTTGCTGCACACGCCGCTGATGTCCGGTTCCAATGCCATATCCGGTATCACGCTGGTTGGCGCGCTGTTGAGTACGGGCGCCGGGCACTCTGGGCTGGCCACCATCTTGGGTCTGGTGGCGGTGATTTTCGCTACGGTCAACGTGGTCGGCGGCTTCCTGGTGACAGACCGCATGCTGGAGATGTTCAAAAAAGACAAAGACGCAACCTAGGAGGAGAAGAAACCTACGATGCCTACGATTACCAATGTGGTTTATCTGCTGTCTGCGGTTCTGTTTATCTTTGGCTTGAAAAATCTCAGCTCCCCTCGAACAGCCCGGCGCGGCAATCTGCTGGCGATGGTGGCGATGCTGCTGGCCGTGGTCGTCACGTTACTCGACCAGAGGATCGTCAGTTTTACCCACATCATCATTGGTCTCATTGTCGGCTCAGCCATCGGGACCGTTGCGGCCAGGAAGGTGCAGTTGACTGACATGCCGCAGCTGGTGGCGCTGTTCAACGGCTTTGGCGGCGGCGCGTCTGCCCTGGTCGCCTGTTCTGAGTATTTTCAGATCAGTAGCGAGCCACAGGTGAACGTGATCGTCACCATCACCCTGAGCGTGTTCATCGGAGTCATCACGTTCACCGGCAGTTTGATTGCGTTTGCCAAACTGCAAGGACTCATGAAGGGCGCGCCAATTACGTTTGCCGGCCAGCACCTCATCAACGGCCTGTTGCTGGCTGCAGTGATTGTGCTCGCCGTGATGCTCGCCCTGGACCCGGCCAACCAGACGCTTTTGCTCGTCAGCCTGTGCCTGGCGGCGGTGCTGGGCGTGACCTCGGTTATTCCCATAGGCGGCGCGGACATGCCGGTGGTGATCTCGCTGCTGAATTCATACTCGGGGCTGGCGGCTTCTGCCACCGGGTTCGTCATTTCAAACAACGTGCTCATCATCAGCGGGGCCCTGGTCGGCGCCTCCGGCTTGATCCTGACGAACATCATGTGCGTCGCGATGAACCGGTCGCTGGGGAACGTTTTGTTCGCAGCCGTCGGCAGCGATGGCGGCTCGGCTACTGACGGCCAGCAACGCTCGGTGACGCGCTACACCGCCGAGGACGCCGTGGTCATGTTTGAGAATGCCCAATCCGTGATTATCGTCCCCGGCTACGGCCTGGCGGTGGCGCAGGCACAACATGTTTTGCAGGAGATGGCGCAAATTCTCATGGATCGCGGTCTCGAGGTGCGCTACGCCATCCACCCGGTGGCGGGCCGCATGCCGGGACATATGAACGTCTTGCTGGCCGAGGCCAACGTGCCGTACGATTTGCTTTTTGAAATGGACGCTATCAACGATGATTTTCAGAACACGGATGTAGCGCTGGTCATCGGCGCCAACGATGTCATCAACCCGGCGGCGCGCCACAAGAAAAACAGCGCGCTCTACGGCATGCCCATTCTAAACGTGGACCATGCGCGCACGGTGATGATCATCAAACGCAGTCTCTCCGTTGGGTTCGCGGGCGAAGACAACGAGCTCTTCTATGACGAAAAGACTCTGATGTTGTTCGGCGACGCCAAAAAAATGGTGACCGATATTGTGCAGGTCCTGAAAAGCTGAGGGAAGAGTGCAGGTCCGTCTCCTCACCACCGCCGGGAGTTTGTGCTGCTGTTTGGCTTTGACAGGGGCAAGATAACGCAACATCCATTCCCAGGGGGGTGCTCCATCCGGGTGGCATGGTGGTGATAGCGCAAGACCTCCTTGACGTGTTCCATTAGTCTGGCATCCGGATTGACTTTCGATTTTTTTTCTTGTGGTAGGTTCGGCATAGAAGACTCATGACCTTCGATCAATCTGACTTCAGTGTTCGATGTGAATGGGGCGAGAAAGGCGCTGAATTATTGGCCCCAATCAGTGATGCTGTCATCATTGTTGACGTGATGTCATTCTCGACGGCCGTTACGATTGCCGTGGCGAAAGGTGCCACAGTATTCCCGTACAGATGGAAAGATGATTCAAGAGTCGGTTTTGCGAAATCTGTCGGTGCTGAATTGGCTGGCCCGCGTGGCAAGGGACAGTACTCCCTTTCGCCGCTATCCTTGATGGCCCTCAAGACTGGCAGTCGGATTGTTCTTCCCTCGCCAAATGGCTCGACGCTGTCTCTCTCAACCGGAGATACCCCGACGTTCGCAGGGTGTCTTCGCAACGCGATGGCGGTCGCAAAAACAGCGATGGCCTGCGGACCGCGAGTCTCTGTCATCCCGTGCGGTGAACGCTGGCAGGAAGACGACAGCCTACGTTCCGCATATGAAGATTTGCTTGGTGCGGGGGCTGTTATCTCTTGCCTTGATGGTACCCGGTCCCCCGAAGCCAGAGCCGCAGTAGCAGTTTTTGAGAGCGGTAAATCAGACCTTCTGGTCATGCTTGAACGATGCTCTTCCGGGAAAGAGTTGATTGAAAAGGGATTTGGAACTGACATACCACCAATCGCAGCGTTGAATTGTGATGATGTTGCACCAGTGCTAACAGACGGTGTGTATGTAATGGCCGAACAAGCGCACTAACCTGACAAAAGGGCTCTGATTTCCCGGGTTAGTTTTGAGGTTTTTCGTCATCAAGAAAATTTTCAAAAACTGAGAGCAAGAGTCGCCAGAGCAAATATGATCGATACAGAAGAGAACAAAAGATTGGATAGAACGGCAGCATATCTATTGTCGGAATTTAATGTGCTTCATGACCGGGCAAGGCTTTTTGAGGAGGTGAAATCCAGACGGGTAAATTTTTTTCTTTTAGTAGTGGCAGCTTTTGGAGCTGTTATATCCGGACTTGCTCAGACCTCACACTTTAGAGAAAACATCCTCGAATTAATTCAAGTTCTATCTGTGGCAGTTTTTCTACTCGGTGTATTC
>JBHHXT010000248.1:0-7175 GCA_046757165.1 bacterium
GGAGTGAAATGCTTTAGCATTTCATTGCAACGCTAAAGCGTTGCACTCCCTTTTATCCCTACAAGAGACGAAGAATCAAACACTTATATGAAGACCTGTTAATCGCTTGAGCGGAGTGAAATGCTTTAGCATTTCATTGCAACGCTAAAGCGTTGCACTCCCTTTTATCCCTACAAGAGACGAAGAATCAAACACTTATATGAAGACCTGTTAATCGCTTGAGCGGAGTGAAATGCTTTAGCATTTCATTGCAACGCTAAAGCGTTGCACTCCCTTTTAACTCTTGAGCATCACCCAGCGGACCAATCTGTTCAGAATGAGCATCCCATCCCATGGCAGGTCAAAATCGTGTATCTTTTGCGGGACGACAACCCGATCGACTCCTCTGTAAGTCGCTTGTTTGGCAAACTCTCGCCTTGCCACCGGATCTGATATGCAGACGGTCATGGCCTGAATTTTTCTGGTGATCAGGCCGAGCACACGGTCGACCTGATCTACCTCTTTGAGGAAAATCGTCTTGCCCTGAACCGGCTCTTCGAGACTTACGTTCTGATCGATGAGAATCGTCCAGGAAAGGTCATCGGATTTCAGAATGTCTTTGGTTTCATCCAACAAATACATGCCCCGCGCGTTGATAATCTGTGCAGCGATGGTTTGCGAGACGGGTTGCTTCAAAAACCTTCCGGGAAGGGTCTCAAAACATCGTTTGACCCGGTCCGCGATTTCGTGGATGGAGAATTTGCTTTTTTCAAAAAACAGGACTTGCGGTGAGGAACACGCGGTCTGATTGAACACAGCAACATCCTGGACGGTTTTCTTCAGGGCATCGGCAAAGGCCTCACTCTCGATGAACGCCCGGTCGAATACCCCAAAGGAATACTTGGGTCCAAAAGCGATGATTTCGCAGTGGTCTTTTTGGGGCAGTGCTGTCACCGCCTGCACAGCTTCTGAGCCGCCCCAGATAATCTTGCAATCCGCCAGCCAAGAAAAGATTCGACTCTCCTCAGGGTTCTGGCCGTCAAAAGAGACGATGGCGATGGCATCTACAATATCTTTACCCGCGTACGTCTTGCCGCCAGACTCTACTTCGATCTCGCTGAGGTGTTTCAGAATTCCTACCAGGATGTGCAGATGCTGCTCAGGAACCTTGACCAGGCTGCCATTTCTGGATAAAACCGACAGGACGACGGAAAAGAAAGCCAGGGTCGGGACGTTATTCGCGATCCAGTGGCAGACAATCCCTCTGGGTTGAGCACACAACTCAAACCGGCTTTCGGTTTTCTTGAATGCCTCGAAATACGTCGCGTCCAGATAATTCAGCCGACAAATCTTGTCCAGATTGTCCTTTCGAAGCCACAACGAAATGTAGCTGACGCCGTCGATAGCACAGAGGGCTGCATCTTGTATGATGCTTCTGCCCAGCCGGGTCAGCAATCGGATGATGACCTCGAGCTTCAAATCGTACAGAGCCTGCCGATTCCTCTCTACGACGCCGGCGATTTCCTTCAAATCGGCAGCGTCTATCTCCCGAAAACTACCGTTGAGTAGATGACACCTGACCATTGGGTTGCTCTCTAAATGTGTCGCCGCAGCCCCGGACTTCGACTTTTTCCATTCTTGACTTGAATCTGAAGTACCGGCCTTTTCTTCCACAGGGGCAGTCGTCTATGCCGACGATAAAGCCAATATCTTCTGTCAGGATCGATTGGCAGTAGTAACTGTCTGAGAGAACGCTCATGACATCGATCAGGCCAGGCTCGCTGAGCCCGGCGGGCTGCAAGGTTTGCAGGTCTCTGACGATCACCTGAGCGAAGTTGGGAACATGTTTGTTGCCAACTTCACAGTCGACGAAGATGATTCCGGTTTGCTCGGCCATGCCGTAAAAGTCATAGACCTGGCTTTCGGGCGCGCCAAAAATCTTTGCGATCTCGTCGGAGAAGTGATCTTTTGACACCCGCTGCTCTTTGAGTTTCTTCCAGCCGCCACTGTGAAAGAGTCTAACATCTCCGAACTTGAACCGGACGGACTTCTCTAATATTTGCTGGTAGAAGACGGACCAGATGATGTAGGTAAACCCGAAGACATAGACCTCCTGTCCTTCATACTCATCGATGACCCGCTCGATCTCCGGCGTGTTCAGCTCCAGCTTGCCGCCGTTCTCCCGCAGCAGATAGTGTATTCTCCTGGAATAAATGCTCAACCCTCTCACGCCGGCAGTTCTGGCTGTCACTTCCAGGCGAGGATCATTTATTCCCTTATGGTCAATGACCAGGAATATCCGCCTCTTCTTGCCCAGGTATCCCGACAAGATAGCGTTCAAGGCTTTGACCTGCCTCACGGTCGTGCGTTTGCTCAAAGGGACTCTGCTGGGCGTCTGGCCGGTTGTTCCACTGGAACGGAGCACGCGCACGATCTGATCCGCCGGGCAGGTCGCCAGATCGAAGTATTTGAACATCTGTACCGGCATGGGGGGCACCGCTTCAAGAGACGCGATCCGCCGGATGTCGACGTGTTGTTTCTCGAGGAAGCATCTGATGTGTCTGTTGTTGTTCCTGGCATGAACGAGCTGTTCCTTCATGATGGCTAGCAATATTCTGCTCTTCTCCTCCTCCTGCAGGGAGAAGGGCTCTTTCTCCAGGAGTGTATCGAGTTGACGGTCGCTCATTATTCAAGCAGGGTCGCTATTCAATCGTCAGCAGGCTGGTTTCAACCTCCGCCGTGGTAATCTTTGCTGTCGCCATTTGTTTGAGTCTGGGCACGTCTACTTTTCCTGATGAATTCAAGGGAAAGCGACTCGAGAAGACCACACGCCGGGGAACTTTGTAGGAGGCCAGACTGCTATTGCAGGTGGAGATGATATCATTTTTCAATTCTTCCGAAGGCGCGTTCGTTTCCACCACTGCGGCGACGGCCTCTCCCATCAACTCATCCGGGACGCCGATGACCACACTCTGCAAGACCTTATCGACTTTGGCGATGACCTCCTCGACTTCGTCAGGCGAGATTCTAAAGCCTGCTGATTTGATGATGTTCCTGGCTCGCCCAACCACATAGATGAATCCATCCTCATCGACGGTTGCGAGGTCCCCGGTGTAGTATCTGCCGTTTTTCAAAACCTCTTTTGTTCCTTCAGGGTCTTTGTAATACCCTTTCATGATATTATCCCCGCGCGCGGTGATTTGCCCCTCTTCACCTGGTTTCACCGGATGATCATTTTCATCGAGCACTTCGAGGGTGACTCCCGGGATCCCTTTACCAATCGAGCCCAATTTTTCACGCAGCCGGCGAGGGTCGAGACAGGATAACCTGGCGGTCGCCTCAGTTGCGCCGTACATGACGAAGAATGTCTTGTCTTTGAACTCGTTGACAATCTGAGCAATGTAGGGGGTCGTCAGTTTACCGCCAGCCTGGGCCAGGAATCTCAGGGAGGGAAAATCTTGTTCCAGAAAATTGGTTCTGTGGATCAAAATCTGGTACGTTGCTGGCACACCTGCGAAGCCCGTACACCGGTAGTCTTCGATTTCCTTGATGACCGATCCCAGGAAAACACTCTTGTTGATCACGATGCTGCCTCCTGCTCGCAGATGCGTATGCAGCAGAGAGGTGCCATAGCAATAGTAAAAAGGCAAAACCACTTCCATCCGGTCCTCTGCTGTGATTCCCATACAGGAGAGAATGGACTCGGTATTCACTCTGATGTTCTTGTGGGTCAGCATGACCCCTTTCTGCTCACCCGTACTTCCTGAGGTAAAAATGATTGCCGCGACATCGTCGTCATCTGTTTGTGCATCCAAAACGCCTTCTCCGTCCGACATCGCCGTCAAGAGGGATTCTGTGTACCTTCTGTACGTTTCCGGCACTTTCGACCTGAACTTATCTTCAAGAAAAACGGCACGCAACGAACACCTTGTGATAATTGCCTCGAGCTGTGCCCCGGAAATCCGTGGGGCAACCAGGACCACCACATTGCCGCTTTTCATGATAGCCAAATAGCAAATGATGAAGAACAGGCTATTGTCTGACAGCAGCATGAACTCATTCCCGCTGCCATATTCGCTGTGGATGAATCCGGCAAGCGCTCGCACCTCGAGGCAGAGCTCTCGACAGGTGATCCTTTCTTTGCTGCCAGCGACAAACTCTTTGGTCAGGGTTTGGGCTTTTTCAAAAAGAAAATCGACAACATTCATGCTGCAACTGCTTTCTGCGAAATGTACTTCTTGACGGTGTCCTTGACTTTCTTGAACGTTTCCATGGCGATCACATCATCGATCTCGATGTCGATATCGAATTCATCTTCGAATCTGGCCACAAACTCCAGGTGGCGCAATGAATCCCAGGCCTCAAAAGAATCATAGGCTGTGTCATCACGAACCTCTGACTCTGACACTCCGAACACCTCACAAAAAATAGTCCGGATCGTGGACTCGATGTTGTTATCCGTCATAATCATACCTCCATTACTATGGCAAATGCGACGACTGTGTCTTCTGAGTGCGACAAGCTGAGTTTCACCGCGAGATTGCTTACCTTGTCGCTCTTTAGTTTCACGATTGGAACGCCAAGCTCATTATTGCTGATCTCTATGTCCGTGTAAAACACCTTCAAACTCTTCAGGCTGGTTATAGCCTTGATCACCGCTTCCTTACCGGAAAACCTGGCCGCCAGGTGAGGCGCAGCACTTTCTCTGGAAAAACAGTAATCCAGCTCCCCTGGCGTAAAAATCTTGTTCAAGAATGACTTGCTGTCAATGCGGTGTTGGTTTCGAAACCGGTCGATGCGTTCAATGTCAGTACCGATCCCCCAATTGCGATTCAAATTTGGCTTACTCATGCTGGTACACATTTAGCGAAGCGATGAAGCTGGTTGATGGCAAAGGAGGTGTCCCCAAAGCCGGTGATACTCTGTAACACGACATTCATGTCGTGACTCTTTGCGGTTGATTTCTTACCTGCATTATTCATGAATTGTTTGTTCGTAGTGCCGCCGTCAGGCGGCCAAAGGTTTTAAAAACAGCACGCTGACGCATGCACTACAAACTTTAAAAGGCAGCTTTATTCAAAACCTCTATTCAGGTATTCGAGCATAATTCATATGTTTATGAATTATGCAGGCTTACATCGGTGACAAAATCTGTAGGGATGTGGCGGCGAGAGTAGCATCTGGCTCAAATCATATACCCTTCAGACCACAGTCCATGGACATACCAATTTCTGATGTCATACAGAAACTCTTCATCTTCATAAGTTATGTTTTTGAGCACAAACGCTTCTGCGCTTCTTTTCGAGACGAATCCAGCCCCTTGTAACAGCTTCAACACCGTGGCGATGAGACGGTTTTTCGAATTGCCCATGAAATAAACCAGGCCGGCCCTTTGTTTTCGGCACTGTTGCAAGACGGCCCTGAGCAGGAACGCGCCGGCGTCCTCCTCTTCAAACGTGAAGTCGGTCAGGAAAGCCGTATGCTTGTCGTTCTGGCTGAGATAACAATAGGCTCTCAGCATCTCCCCCTCATACACGAAGGTGGTCTGATAGTCGACATTGGGGTTTTTGTAGATTCGCCAGTTCAAGTAGTTTTCATCCTGGTCTAGGTGGATAAGCTGCGGATGGATTTTTCTGAGGCGACGGTACAGTTCTTCCAGGTCCCCGATGCGCCGGAGCCGGTCCTCCACGACGTATTTCTTCCTCGACCCTTTCCGTAGGAGATTGCTGGCCCATACCCTGCGCAGGTGCGAATACAAGCAAGCCGGCAAGAGCGAGCATGCGACAGCTATCTTGAAGCGCGTGCGCCATTTTCTGGCAAGAACCTCGGGCAACGCCCGGAAAGGATTTGAAACAAAGACGGACTCACTCATGATAGCATCATAAACATTGAATCGAAGACCCTTTTTCCAGACCAGACCCTGTCGCGTATATCCCCAAACACAGTGGATGTTCTTTTCCCTGCATCTCGACATGGCGGTTTGGTAAAGCTTGAAAAACAATATGCCCTGATGCCTGGGGTCGACAAGGCTGTTTTCACTCTTGCCGGTGAGACATCGCTTTCCCTTGATGTTCACATAGATGGGGATCATCCCCTGTGTGGCAATGATGCGCCCGCCGCTCTCAGCCACATTGAATACGAACAAATCCCTGTAGTTGCTCTTGTATTCCCAGAGCCATTGCTCGGCAGTTCTGTCCTCGCCATAGTAATCATTGTGGAGAGAAACGGCTGCTTCAACGTCCGTATCTTCAATGTCCCGAATTTCTAAATCGTTGACCATTGCGTTTTGTAACTATTCAGGCCGATAGGCTGTAGACTTTTAGGCTGTAGGAAGACGAGAAGAGCTGCTGTTTCGGTTCCGTCGAATCCCGGCGCTTACGTTTTGGGAGCGCAGAAGGTGCAAGAGAAAGTGCAGGCCAATATGGTATTACCGCCGAACTTTTGGCATTTTTTTGCAAAAAGACTAAACCGCAAGGACGCAATGAACGCAAAGGTAAAAACATGATAGATTATTGACTGATCGTTACAGCTATTCTCATAAAATTCGAACCTTTGCGAGTTTTGCGGCTTTGCGGCGCCAGGAATTGAAGAGATTGAACAGGTTTTAGCTGCTTTGATTAGAGCATCGCGCAAGGCAAGCCCGGGCTTCAACGTCAGCCGGTTTGCCGTTGACATCGATGAAGGTGTCGTACCAAATGGCAAGATTCAAGAGCTTCACGATCTGCTTCAGGGTTTTGGGTGTCGTGGTCTCGGATTCCAGTTTTTTTCTCACATCCATCCTGACGCCCAATTGCGGTAAGAAAGGAGACGATTGGATTCTGTTGATCACCCATTCCTTCAGCTCGCCCTTGAACCAATGAGCTTGCGGCATTTCCCAGCCCATCTTATCTTTCCGCCAGGTAATGGTGTCGGGTAACCGGCCGTTGAAGGCTTTGCGAGCGATGTATTTTGTCCAGCCATCATGCATCTTGTAGACGATGGGCAACTTGAACCAGAATTCGACCAGCCTGTGGTCCATAAATGGAAATCGCGTTTCGATGGAATAAGCCATGGAAGTCCGGTCTCCAAAATAGAACAGATTGACCAGGTTGCCAACCAGGTCGTTGAAAAGTCTCTGATTGGGATGAATGAACGGATCGCTGTATTTTCCCATCAGCCTGAGAATTCTTAAGAAGAAACGATTGAGAGACAGCCTT
>JBHHXT010000249.1:0-7156 GCA_046757165.1 bacterium
AATTATCGACAAAACTTTGTCGATGTAGGCGCTTTAAGCGGTATAAAGGCCTATCGGAAAAACATTATCTGTCTATCTTCGGTGGCTGTCTCACAATCAGTGGAGCCGTTTTATCAACAGGCTGAAGCGCCTTCGGCCGATACTGAAGGCCCGTATCTTTGTCTCAGCGCCGATGGCAAAGGCGTCCGCATTTACAAGTCAGAACGAAGTGGCGCTGATTACAAGCCAGAAACCCCGAAAGCGCGCCGCGCAAAGGGGGAAAAGCCCGGCACGAAGAAAGAAGCGGTTGTCACTGCATGGTTCCCTCCTTTCCCGTTTTTTTTATCCACCGATTGGCACTGAAGTCACCGAGTTTCACCGAGATTTTTTTAATGGTTTTTTTCGGTGATTTTCGGTGCCTTCGGCGTCCTTCGGTGGGAGAGTCTAACCAACGACATTACTCCATTTTCAGCGGTTCATAGTCTTGGAAAAAGACCACCTTCGCGGCCTCGATTGCTTTGCCATATTCCATCCATTCGGTTTCAAAAAAAGCGTTGATTTTTTGTAACGCCTCTTTCAGGGTTTCTTCCATCTGGGCGACGATGAGCTTCTCGGTCTCTCCGGGAGCCTGTTGGGAGGATCTGACATAGCGCGAGGCCAGGCGCAGGCGAGAATTTACGATGTTGGGATCCCTGCGAATGCCCTTGACTTCCTTCGGTACGATGAGCGCCAGGAGGGACTTCAGCGTGTCCTGTACAACTTTGCCGGTTTCTTTTGCCCTTTTCGCGGGCTCATCCTGGCGCTCTTTGAGCTTGCCAGCGAAGAGGGTGACTGTCTTCTGCGCTTCTCGCAACCGGTCGGCCGCTTGCGTGGCCAGTGCGCGCCGTTTGAGGAGGTGCTCGAACAGCTTGTCCTTTGCCTGCAAATCGGAGGGGGAGACCTGCAAGCGCGGATCGAGCTTGACCTGAACGACGGTGGAGTCTACATGTGAGCCATTCTTGATGCGGACGGTGTAGGTCCCGGGCAGAACGGGGGGGCCTGAGGGCTCTGGTGCGTCAGGCGCTGGTTTTGGTTGCGTGGGGGAGCGCACCCCCTTGCGCCGGAGGTCCCAGGTCGCACGGTTTATCCCTGGCTTGACGCCAGCCTTGAAGGTGCGAATCACTTCGCGCTCGATGTTCAGGATTTCTATCTTGACGGTGTCCTGTTTCGTGTCGCCGGCAGCCACATCCGGGGTAGCGTCGTCGGTTTTTTTCTTTCCGGTTGTCGTGGTTTCTTTGGTTTCGTTTTCTCCTGCAACGGGATTGTAGACGAATGAAATCAACGCGCCCAAAGGCCGGTTCTCACCGGCGAACTCGGCGTCTGCGGCGAAGCGGGTGCCGGCGGCTTGCCTCGTGATCGCGAGGAATGCCGTGGGCGGCGCGAAGAGATGAATGGGCTTTGTCAGCAAAGTCGTGCCCTGCTGCGCCAGCGCCCGCAGCGGCCGGATGTCATCCAGAACATAGGCCGCCCGGCCAAAGGTGCCGATGACGAGATCATGCTCCCGCGGATGCAGCGCCAGGTCCATGGTCGAGACGGTTGGGTAGCCCCGGGTCCATTGGCTCCAGCTCGCACCGAAATCCAGACTCAGGTACAGCCCAAATTCTGTGCCCAGGAACAGCAGCTCAGGCGCCACCGGGTCTTGCACGATGGCCAGCGCATAGCCCCAGACAGCCTTGCCGTCCGCCAGTCGCCGCCACGACTTGCCGAAGTTTTTTGTGTGATAGACGTAGGGTGTCCAGTCATTGCGGCGGTGATTGTCGAAAACCACAAAGGCCTCCCCTGCGCGATAGGTTGAGGCCTGAATCTGGGGCACCCACGTCCCGGCCGGCACGCCTTTGATGTTCTTCACGACGTTCGTCCAGGTCGTGCCTCCGTCTTGCGTCACCTGGACATTGCCGTCGTCAGTGCCGACCCAGATGACACCCTGCTGCACGGGACTGGGCGCGATGGTGACGATTGTGGTGAAATTCTCCGCCGCCGTGACATCGTAGGTCAGACCGCCGCTCTCGAGCTGCTTTTGTTTTTCCGGATCGTTTGTCGTGAGATCCGGGGAGATGATTTGCCAGGAATCGCCGCGGTCGGTGCTGCGGTGGAGAAATTGGCTGCCGTAGTAGATCGTTTGGTCATCAAAGGGGTCCGCCGCAATGCCCGCATTCCAGTTGAAACGCAACCGCACCCCATCCGGATGGATGGGTTTGATGAATTTCTGGTGTCCTGTCACCAGGTCGATTCTTCGCAAGTTGCCACCCTGAGACATGGCGTAGCCGGTGCGCGGTTCGCTGCGGTCCGGGACCACATCGAAGCCGTCGCCGAAAGCGATTTCTTCCCAGTAGGCGTTGCGGATGCCGCCCGCGCGCCAGACTCGACTCGGCCCGCGCCAGGAGCCGTTGTCCTGCATCCCACCGTAGATATTATACGGCGTCTCCATATCGAGCGAGATGTGGTAGAACTGCGCCAGCGGCAGGTTCTCGACAAAGCGCCAGGTCTTGCCGCGGTCGCGCGAAATCGCCAGGCCGCCATCGTTGCCGTCCATGAGGAAATCCGGGTCGTCCGGATGGACCCACCAGGCGTGGTGGTCCGGATGAACCCTGTCCCACGGCACCAGCGTTTTGAACGTTCTGCCGCCGTCCTCACTGACATCCACCACCGAGTAGAGGTTGTAGATACGGTTTTCGTTGCTCGGGTCGACGAAAATATCGGCGTAGTAAAAGGGGCGATTGCCGATTTTCTTGTCTGCCACTTTTTCCCACTTGAAACCGCCGTCGTCGGAGCGGTAGAGGCCGTTCTTCTTGGCCTCGATGAGCGCGTAGACCACATTGGGCCGGCTGTGCGAAATCGCCAGCCCGATGCGACCGAGCTCGCCTTCTGGCAAGCCATCTTCATGCGTACGTTTTTTCCAGGTCTCCCCGCCATCGAAGGTGACATACAAACCGGAGCCAGGGCCGCCCGACTTGAAGAACCAGGGCCAACGGCGGTATTGCCACAAGGCCGCGATCAGCTTGTTCGGATTGGTTGGATCCATCACCAGGTCTGCTGCTCCTGTTTTCTCATCGACATAGAGCACCTTGCGCCAGGTCTTGCCGCCGTCGGTCGTCTTGAAAATTCCCCGCTGCGGGTTTTCGCCCCAGGCAGCCCCCTGCGCCGCAACATAGACGATGTCAGGATCGCTCGGATGGATGATGAGGCGGTGAATGGTGCGTGAATTCTCGAGGCCAAGGTGCGTCCACGTCTTGCCCCCGTCGAGACTCTTGTAAACGCCGTTGCCACTGGCCTTGCTGTTGCGCGGGTTGCCTTCGCCGGTGCCCACCCAGACGACTTCCGGGTTGTTCTGTGCAATCGCCACCGCGCCGATGGAGGCGACTCGCTGCTCATCAAACACCGGTTTCCAGGCGATGCCGCCACTCGTCGACTTCCACAAGCCGCCCGAAGCCGTGCCGAGGTAGATGATGTCCGGGTCGCTGTACACCGCATCTATCGCGGTGACACGGCCGCTCATGCCGGCGGGACCGACGCTGCGGGCTTTCAGGCCGTGGAGTTTGTCCATGTCGAGTTGCTGGGCGGGTACAGAGAATGCGGCCAGAAGTGTAAACACCCCCAAAAGAAAACCGACAAGCGTGTGATCTTGTCGCGGTCGACGCTGCGTTTTTGTCATAGTTCCTCCCTCCTGTTGATTCGATTTGATTAGATTAAGATCTGATACTATCAAGAATGGAGAAATAGCGATCCTGGGGCTGTCCAAAAAGACCAGAAATGTCATTCCGACCGAAGGGAGGAATCTGACAAGACACCAATCGTAGGACTCACGAAAACAACTACTTACATCGAAGTTCCTGCACGAACAGATTTCTCGCTTCGCTCGAAATGACAGGCACGAGGAACCTTTTTGGACAGCCCCTATCCCACTTGGATTTGTACCTAAAACACGGTTGTCCCGCAAAGGCGGGATGTTGGATCAGGCTTGAATCAACTGTTGCCACGGATTTACCCAGCGCGACAAAGCCGCAACCAAATTCGGTGCATTTCGGTGACTTCCGTGTTTTTCGGTGGGAGAAATTTTTGAGACCACCGAAAATCACCGAAGGTCACCGAAAAATTGTGCTAATCCTGGATTATTCACAAGTGATTGGCAAATATTCCTATAATCGCTTGATTATGCAGTACCTTAACGGAATAAATAGGAGTGCAACGCTTTAGCGTTGCATGAAATGCTGAAGCATTTCACTCCTTAGGTGTTGGCCCTGTTTGGAGCCAGGCACCTATATTTCTTCAAACCGGTTCAGGGAGCGATTCTTCCTGACATGCCGTGGGTCGAAGATTCGGCCATTGATGGCGATGTACGCGCCGTGCGGCAACGTTTGCGCCGCTGCAACTGCAAACCCGATATTGAACACCGCGTCGCTGGATTTGAACCGGGCTGGCGCCATTGAGCCGGTGAGCACGATGGTCTTGCCCTGGATTGCTGTCAGCTTCACGGCGGTTTCCACGATCGTGTCGGTGCCGTGGGTGACGACAATATGGTCGTGCGCATCGGCCTGGATTCGGTCGAAAATCAGTTGCCGGTCTGCGTCCGTCATGTCGAGACTGTCTTTGCGCAAGATCGATTCTGCCTCGTATTCCAGATCGACATTGGCCTCGATCAGGATCTCTCCGACGTTGGATTCGCCGACGAGATACTCACTTTTTGCGTCAAAGTAGACTTTGTCGATCGTTCCGCCTGCTGTGAAGATCTTGATTCTCATTCACACGCGTACAGGTCGCTTCTGGTTTGGGCCAGGTACGTTTCGGTCCTGACGAGTTCTTTTCTGTCACTTTTGGCAAGCCCCGACTGTCATAATTGTAGTCCCAAGAGGACTGTCGGGGCAAAACTTTTTGTAGTTCCAGCTTTTTTCGACTTTGGGGATCAGGCTTTGGAAAAGCGACAAAAGTTACAATTGTTTCTCACCAATTTCAACCAAAATGCGCAGGCCCGGGGATCTGGCTTGAACTATTCGCAAGAAAATTAACGCAGAGTTCGCCAGGCGATGTTTTTTGATCCGGGTGGACCGAATATCGCGATAAAATTGCCGATGTAAGGCTGAAGTCGCAATAACGATCACCAGCAGCGAATCCTGCAAGCCTGCGAACCAGGCGCTTGCTGCTGACAACCCCGCTAACATCAGCGAAAGCAGGAATCTCGTTGCGGCGGGAATAAGAATCTGTTGAGCGCGGAAGGGAGAGTTGGTATTCATGAAAGCAAAAACCCCGCCACGTGTTTTGCGGCGAGGTGCCACTTTCATGAGGGTGGAATCACACGTCTAGACGTCAGCTTTCTCGAAATCGGCTTTGCTGACAAATTTGGTCAGATTGCGGCCGTCATCAGTTTTCGCCTTCAACGCATATCTTTCCTTACCTTTGTCACCGTAGACGATCTTTTCAGTAACCTCGGCATCTACCTTCTTGCGAAGCTTGACATCATAAAATGTGGCTCGCATTGTTCTCCTCCTTTATTTAACCTGAATTTATCGACTTGTGCTCTGGAATTCAACTTCGACATAAATCGCGCATAAGTTAAGGAGTGAACCCCTCTTAGTCAAATCTTTTTTTGAGAAAATCAAAAATAAATCAATATTTACAAGCACTAACGCATGATCGCACGGAAGATTGTGCGAATTCTTCGCCATATTTTGAGCATGTCGGGAAGCGTGCCGGACGTCTCCCAGAGGCAGTCATCAAGATAGACGTATGCACGACACCTCCTCGTGCGTGGTTAGTGATTCGACCGGCGTTTGATAATCTCGTCGATATATTCGTCTTCGCTTTTGCCCTCAGGAACGTGTATCATCCTATCGACGAATTTCCAGGCATTGGTTTGCGACGATTTGTAGGTGTAAACCAGGCGTACCGCACGTGGAAGGACTTTCTCCTGGGCGGCTTTCTTGACTTTGTCTGCAAACGATTGTGCTCTTGCCATCTGAGTTGAACTCCTTCATACCGTATTCAGAAACTGGTCGTCATGATTCGAAAACAGTCGCACCTGCAAGAAATATAAAAACACGGTCAGAGACTGTGGTGGATCGCTAACCGGACACGGCTGATTCGAAGAACAACCCCTAATATACCACTAACAAACCATCTTGTCAAGGTTTTCCTGTGCCCGATCAGCTCAAAACGTTGCTTCCTCCTGCCGCAGCCCATCTTCATAAAAGCGCACAGGAGACATGATCCTTCCTTTCTGCACACTCTTGACCACGCCATCCTGAATAAAGAACGCGGTTGGCGTTTCAAAGGTTAGCGTCTCAAACGTCTCCTTGTCGAGGATCGTGGTGCGGAAATTGGGTTCGAAGCTGTCCTCGAAGACCATCAAATCTGCGTCATCGCCGTAGGTGAAGCCGTAGATTTCGTCGACGATAGCCAACCGCTTGTAGGCCTTGACATTTTCTGCCGCATCCCAGCATGAGCCGCAGGTGCCGCTGTAAGCGAATATCAAATAGGTGGAGTCCGGCGAAGCCGTGAACAGCTCTGACAACGGTGTTTCCGCGACCTTTTGGTGCAAAAACGGATGTTCAGGATGGCTGAGGGGCTGGACGCTGGATATGCCAGATAGCGTAAACGCAAACGCTCCGACACACGCGAGCGTGGTCCACTGCCAGGTGGGCAAAACGAAGATGGCGCCAGGGTGCGACCGCTTCCAGAGGAAGAGAGCGAGCCCCAGCAGGATGACATTTCTCGAGATAGAAAGGATCGGAGAAGTTTGCAGAGCGCTTATTCTGCCGAAACAGCCGCAATCCTGCACCCCTTCTGCAAAATGAGCATAAACAAAAGCGAGGGTGAATAGGGCAAGCGCTGCGAGTGAAACCACCGCCAGCCGCCCGCTCCTGCGCTTAAACATCAGCAACAGTCCCAGCAGGATCTCCAGCGGCGGCACAGCAGCAGCGACCGCCGTCCACTCCTCAGGGAACCCGTAGGCCAGGAGGGTGGCGCGGAAGGCGTGAACATCCAGAATTTTTCCGATGCCGGAAAGCAAAAAAAAGAGTCCCAGTACCACTGTCGCCGCCTCTGGCAAGAGATTGTTTCCCCTGTTCGTGTTCATCGTTACTCCTTGCAATCTTTGAATCTATTGTTCTATTGCTCTATTGTTGAATTGCTAATCAGGATCAAC
>JBHHXT010000250.1:0-7071 GCA_046757165.1 bacterium
GGGTTAGAGCTCATAATCAGCAAAATGGGTTTGGAATTCGTGAGACCTGAATTCCTGGTCCGGCTCAGGATGCAGGATTCACCTGTTCGTAGTTGTTTAACGCTGATTCGGACGCCAGGATACAAACTATTTCCCGGGAGTACCCGTTTTCTTCGAGAGGGAGAGCAAAGTAAATGGTATGCACAACAGAAATATCCCGATGAGAGATATTTTATTCCCGTCCTGTGAAAATATCAAATTACTTAACTTACCTTTGATTCACCTTGGGGAATTTGGGAGATTTCAGAACAAGGAAGAAGATACTTCGAAGCTAAGCAGGCAAGCAGCAGATAAATTACAGAATCTTGGCAAGGTGCAACGCGGGCATAACAAGCCCAATTCACCCGATAAAGGACTGCGGTTCTCTGGGGTCGTTTTGCGCATTTCGGGGATGTTTTTTGTCTATTCCTATTCAATTAAGTGCCTTTGCCCCCTCTGCGGGTGATTTGGGGCTGACAAGAACCGTTCCACTTACCTCTCACCGAAAAACGCATGGAACGTACCAGAAAAAGTGGATTTACGCGTGACTTTGATGATCAAAACCGTCACGTTATCTGCCCCGCCTCTTTCATTGGCCCGTTTGATCAGTTTTTGACACGCTTTGTTCGTTGAGCTCGAGTTCACGATCTGCTCGATCTCGTGATTCTCGACACCGGCCAGGCCATCGCTGCAGAGCAGAAAACGGTCGCCCGGCCCGAGCGGGTCTCCGGTAAGAATATCTGGTTCGACCTCCGGCGTAACCCCCAGGGCGCGCGTGATCACCGAACGATAGGGGTGGGCTTTGGCCTGCTCTTTTGTGATGATCCCCTGGCGTTCCATTTCGGCGACTTGTGAATGGTCTGTGGTCAACTGCTCGATGGTGTGGCGCCGGATGCGATAAGCTCGACTGTCCCCGACATGGGTGATGACCATCCTGTCCTGATGCAGGACCAAAGCCGTGCAGGTCGTGCCCATCCCGCTCAGCATGGTATCCGTTTGGGCCAGATCATAGATGCGTGCGTTGGCCGTGTCGAAAGCGTGTTGCAAACTCGCTGCGATGTCCGCAGAGGGATGGCTGAAATAGGATTCCTGCAAGATGTCCACCGCCATCTGGCTCGCCTTCTGGCCGCCGCGGTGGCCGCCCATGCCGTCGGCCACGACAAAGAGATGGCCTTTCGGGTGGGACAGGTCTGTCGTGTCCGCCGGGAACTTGCCGAAGCTATCCTGGTTCTCTTTGCGAACGATTCCGACGTGTGAGTCCGCAGAGTAGGAAAAAGTGAGTTTTTTGGTCATGGATATCTAACCCGTAATAATTTCGATTTCGACCGGCCGGTTCGGGATGGCCATGCACGCGAGCCGGTGCGTGCCCGGGGCCAGACCGCAAATATCTTCCAGTGCTTCCTTTTCCTCAGGGCCAATTTCATTGAAGTGATCCGCACCCGAAATGATGCGCAATGGATCGCTGCCACAGATGCCGGCATGGCACTCGGCATTGATGGTCAGACCGTGCTCCTCGGCGAGCTCGCAAATGGTCTGGCCTTTCTTTAGCGCAAAGGTTTTGCCAACATTTTTGAACGTCACGGCAAGCTCGCCTGGTTTGACCGCTGGCGCCTCAGCACGACCTGCGGGTGGCGCTTCTTGCGGTGCCGGAGGTAGAGCGGGGGTCGATTCGACCGCGTGGCCCTCATCGAGGGCAGCGTCATCCTGCAGAGAAAAAACAAAGGTCTGTTGCCCAACCCGGAAGCGGTCGCCATGTTCGAGCTTGCGCGCGTTTTTGATCTTTAGCCAGGTGCCGTTCACGCTTTTCAAGTCTTTGATATAAAGCTTGTTTTCCTTGACAGAAAGCGTGAGCTGCCGGCGCGAAAGCGTTTTGTCGTTTTCATCCAGAATGATATCGGGCGCGTCCCGACCCAGAACCATGGTGCCTTCCGGGATGTCCCAGCGCTGGACTTCTTTGCCCGTCTGGTCATAGTGAGCAAACTGATACGTCCCGTTCGATTTTGAGATGAGCAAGAACTGCCTGCCGGCACGTACGAGGTTGCCCGGAATCATCTCCAACGGCCGTCCCTCAGGCGCGCGCAGAAAGACGCCGTTGCTGCTGCCGTCGTCGCGCAAGAAGGTGCCGTCAGCGGTGTGCGAAATGGAGGCATGCTTGTCAGACAGATAGGTGTCTTCCTCTAAAGTGATGTCGCAACCTTTGCGGCCAATGGTCGTGATACCGTTGCGTTTGACCAGATATTCATCTCCTTCCACATTCCCGGGCAGGATGCGGACGAGACGTCCGGGCGCCTCCTCGACCCGCCGTTCGCCGGCAATCGCTTCCTCCGGCGGACCTTCGCTTTCGACCTGCCCCGCGGAGACCGGTGCCGGCCGGGCGTCTTCTGCAGGCGGCTCAGCCCATTCAAGCTCCACTTTGATTTCCTGTTTGCCCGCGAGTTTTTGCGCAATGACATTGACGATCAAGACGCCATCCACGAGGGCGGCTTTGATGTTGCCCCGATGTTTGATTTCATCAAATGCTTTTGGGTCCGCCTCGAAATTCTGAGCTCGCAAGTAAGCTTGACTCAGGATGTCGCCGGCGTAGTAGACGTTCTCCTGTACGGTCTCGAGGTGCGGGGAGACGAGCATGCGCTTTTTATTCGCCGGGCCACCGGTGACCATCGGGATACCGATGTCGTTCAGGAATTTTTCAGGGATGTCCTCGCCGATGCAGGCGACGCAAAACGGTTTCAGGAATTCCAGGTGCGCAGATTCGTTTGGCCGGCCCTCGATTCGTTTGCGGTCTGTTCGGATGGCCAGATATTCCAGATTGTCCTCGGCGATGACGACTGCTGCCGGCTCGCTCCTGGGATGGTAGAGAATGTTGCCGTTGCCGATGTAGGATTGAAAGAACTCATCTGCCAGCGCCTTCGACACTCTCGGCATCTTGTCGCCGCGGTAAGACCAGTAGACCGCCGTGGCGTCGCCGGCCGCAGCTTTGGCCTCCGAAATGGCGATGACCGCCTCAGCCGCCGACGTGCCCCCGCCCACAACACAGGCTGGCTCCCCGACAAAATCATCGGGGTCATTCAGGCGGTAAGCAATTCCCATGGTGTTGCCCGGGATATCGAACCGCCTCGGGAACCCCCTGCCGATCGCCATGATGATGTGTCGGGCCAAAAAGACCTGCTCCGAGTTCGTATTGTGGTTCCAGCAGGTCACTTGCCAGACGCCATCTTTTCGGCGACTCATGCCGGCAAACTCGACGCCGACCTGTGCGGGAATGCTGTGCTCGCAATAGAAGCTTTTCCAGAGCTGGTGCATGTCATCCTTGTCGATCTCCATGAAGTGGAGAAGCGAGACCAGCTCACCCCCTTTGGGAAAGCGCATGGCGTCGCCACCTCCGTAGTCCGGCTTGATCGGCTTGCCTTTGGCATAGTCCCGGATGCGCCGCATGATGTCATCCAGGTCGATGACCAGCGCAGAGATGCCCATCTCTTTGGCGCGGAAAGCTGCCGCCGTTCCCGCCGGACCGCCTCCGACGATCAAGATGTCGAGCACCTCCGGCAGCTTGACCGGGGTCTCGAGCACGTAGGCTCCGTCCGGTTGGATTTCGGGTGATTTGTTCATGTTAGCATTCCCTCCGTGTACAGGTGTGGCCTATCGATTCGTGATTCTAATACATCCTTGCATGACTGAGTATTTGCTAGGAACAGGTGATCCAACACAGTCTCTGACTGTGTTTTGGTGCCCCGGCAGGCACCCCGGGCTTCAAACATACACGGTCAGAGACCGTGTAAGATCGGTAAAATAAATCTGAACCATTGACTGCGGCATGATGACGCACTCTTTTGTCAAACCCTTTCAGGGTTTTGGTCTGTTGGTATCTCTCGTCCCAGGGTTCGCTTCGCGACCCTGGGCTTTGTTATGAAACGCCTTCGGCGTAACCGCACAAAATTTACTCTTTAGATTCATTAGAGATCAAAAGTGCAACCATTGATCATTATCATCATCACCATCATGATTTATTCGACACGATCGTCCCAATCACCCGCTCGCCCGCCTCAACCTGCATTCAACCACCCCAAACTTGATCTCCGCTCCGACCTCGACTTCGCGTTCGGAATCTACTTTTTCCTCCGCGACAAACGTTTGATTTTTGCTCTGCAAATCCTGCACCCAGACCTTCCCCTGCTGAAGCCGCAAAACCGCATGTTTCCGTGAAATCGAATCATCATCGACAAAGACATCGCATTCTTTCCCCCGGCCAACGACATTTTCCCCCTCCTCGAGGGGAAAAGTCCGGCCCGAGCTTTTGATTTCGATGACCAGCCCGGGGGCAGCCTTTGGTCCCTCCTCTGCGGTCGACTTTTCAACACCGGGCAAATCCGGAACGGCCACAATGTCCTCATCGATATGGGTGATGTCGTGCTTCTCTTCCGGCTTCACCTGCTGTTCCACTTCGGGAGGCGCGAAAATCGCTTCCTGGTCGAAGACTGTGTCTGCGCCGGGTTTCTCGTCCTCGAGCTCGCCGTCAACCACCTGGAAGATGAAATCATGCTGTCGCGCCAGGGTAATAATGTGCAGCCGGCTGAGCCGTTCTTTTTGTCGCACGCGCATGCCATCCAGACGCGTGCCGTTGCGGCTGTTCAGGTCTTCCAGGTAGTAGCGCTTGTCCTCCTCATCCCAATAGATGCGGGCGTGCTGCCCGGAGATGGTCTCCGGCGTCAGGCTGAGTTTGTTGTTTTTCGATTTTCCAATGGTCGTTTCTGTCGAGAAACGATGACTGGTGCCGGCAAGCGCGCCGGTTTTGCAAAAGAGTTTAGCGTACATGGTCAGATCTCAAAAGTTCAATGGATGTCCGCCTCGTAACGCGACATTTATGTCGCCGAGCTCGAGGCGAACCTCTCGACATGAATGTCGAGTTAGATGAAGTACAGCTTTTCAAAAAAGTATTGAAAAGGTTCGAAACAATCAAGATGAAACGCCGGCGATTTCACGGGCTCCCGCCAGGCCTCAGTTGTTGCTCGCCCTGCACCGATCTTACACGGTCTCTGACCGTGTATTTGAGACTCGTGGTGCTGGCCAAGACCAAAACACAGTCAGAGACTGTGTTGGACCCTGTTCGTCGTTAATATGCCAATTCATGCAAAAAAGTCCTGGCTCCTTTCGCTTTTTCGGTGACTCTCGGTGACTTCGGTGATTTTCGGTGGTATAGAGATTTAGTTCCACCGCAAAGAGCCAGAATTCGGCTGTTGAAACAGCAGCAAATTCGAGCGGTTCTCCTTGTTCGGATGAAACCGATGACAGGTCACACAACGATTTGACACCCTGGCGGCCGAATGACATGCCCGGCAATTCTCGATTCCTGGAATATTCTGCGTCGCGGCACCATCCGCCTGAAAGACCTGTGGGAATGCCGTCTTGAAGGAATCCGGGTTTGCGGTGGCAAGGAAGAGGGTCTGGTCGTTGACCAGAATGTCGGTATGGCACTCTGTGCACCGTTGCTGGAGAATGTGCGCCCGGTGGTCGAACTCAGCGCGCACGAGCACGTCCTGGTCGGCTTGCACGCGCAGGATGGCGGCGCGTTCGAGCATGTGGCATTTCTGGCATTCTGAGGTGTTGACGTCGGTGAGATCTGAAGCCAGTTGCATAAACGCGGCCTTTTGCTCCCCGGTCAAGCCCGGGTTTGGCCGCACTGCAAAGGCAGAGGGCGACCGCGGTGTGGCGGGATTCTCGAGCTTCTTGCGCGCCATTCTGAGCAAAGCGTTCATTTTGTTGATATCCTGCTTCAGCTCGGACCGGCTTTGTAATTCGCTGATGTAGGTTTGCAGCGTTCGGATCGTCTCGCTGTAGAGGGTGTCCGCGCGTTCCGCCGGCACGGTCGCTGAGGTGCGCAGCAGCCCGGCCAGGCCGTCTGTTCTGTAAGCGCGTTTGCGAATGCGCTTCAAGTTCTCCATGATCCAGGGGTCTTTGTGGAACACCGCGCTTTTGCTGACCTCACCATCTTCGTCGACCTGCACCAGACCTTGATTGGCTGAGTAGGCCCAGAGAATGCCCGGGCCGCCGGAAGATTTCAGGTTGTCCAGCGTTTCGACCCCGGGCTCTTTCGGTTTGCGTTTGTCCCACGCCGGCAGGCCGATGACTTCCCGGTCCGCTCCGAGATGGCAACCGCCGCAGTGGCGGTCAAAATCGATGTTGGTGAAGTTCTTGCCGTTCGCCTCCGGGGTGTGACAGGTCACACAAGCGCTTTCGAAGAAATGGAGCGAGTCATCGCCAGCCTCCTGCTCCAGCGCCTGGATGGTTTCGGCGGTGAGCTTGTCCACGCCATTGAGCATGGCGAGCACGAAACCGGTGTGCCGATTATGGGTCATGATCAAGGTGGAGTCGTCCGGGGTGTTTTTCGTGATGAAATCGAATTCCGGGTGGCGGTCGTTGAACGATCCGAACGCGTGGCACTGCACGCATCTGACGTCGGAGACCTGAGTCAGGACAGCCTGGCGGCCGTCGTGCTCTGCATGACAAATGCCACACGCCATCTCATGGTTCTTGTTCTCTGCGATTTTGACCGGAGAAACACGACTCACGTCCAGGGAGCGGTACTGGTAATGCGCCTTGAAATCATAAATGGTCAACTCACTGGTTTTCTCGTGGCAAGCGCTGCATTTGGCGTCGGTCACCGCGTGACCCGGGTCGTGGCACCGTTCACAGTCGGTCTCGAAGTCGGCGTGGTTGGAGGAGAGCTCGCCGCGCGTGATGAAACTATTGTTCTGAAATTCTGCATCAACCAGGAAGTAGGCGAGCAGAAGCAGGCTGACAACTGCGCCCGGGATGATCATCCATCTGCGGGAGGCCGGGAAAACATAGCCCTTGTGTACGGACAGGAACAGGGGGGTGAATCTGCCTTTTCTGCGTTTTCTGCCTTCTTTTCCGGTCATCTATTGGGTTCTCCTGTAGAACATATTTTAGCCACGGATTTGCACTGATAAAACACAGGTTTTGAGAGATGACATGTTTGGCCTGGATAATTCATGAATTTCTCCCAGCAAGGGCCAACACGTAAGGAGTGAAATG
>JBHHXT010000251.1:0-7059 GCA_046757165.1 bacterium
GAAGACCTGCCATTAAAATCAAGAGAGTTGGTCGACAAAACCGGGAGAATCGTTGACAGGACTTGCATCGAAGCTATCTTTGTGCTATTTTGTACAGCCCGGAGATAAACATCAGGAGCCTGGCATGTCGAAACATGATTCATCTGCCCCCCTCACGCAAGTCCGTCGCCGCGACCGGGCGGTGGAAGACGAGGGGTGGATTCGCGATTTCTTGCACAACGCCCCGTTTGCTGCACTGGCGACCGCCGTGAACGGGCAGCCGTTTATCAACAGCAACATTTTTGTCTACGACCAGAAAAAGCACGCGATCTACCTGCATACTGCCCGCAAGGGCCGCACGCGCACAAATCTGGAACATAACCAGCGGGTTTGTTTGAGTGTCAGTGAGATGGGACGTCTGCTGCCGGCAGATGTCGCGCTGGAGTTCAGCGTCGAGTATAGCGGCGTGACGGTTTTCGGCACGGCCGCCATCGTGGCCGACCCGGCGGAAGCCCGGCAGGCCTTGCAGCAGTTGTTGGACAAGTATTTTCCGCAGCTGCAACCGGGCAAACACTACCGGCCGGTGATTGCGAAAGAGTTGGAACGCACCTCAGTCTATCGCATCGATATCGAGCAGTGGAGCGGCAAGCAAAAGAAAGCTGATGACGATTTCCCTGGCGCTTTTTTCTACGGGGAGCGGCTCGGCGGAGTCTAATGGAACAATGTGGAGTTCCTGACCTCGATAAAGTCGCACGCCGTGATCCTGTCGTCCGTCACCGGGACATTGCCCGTGCCATCGATTGCGACATCCCACGGGATGCCTGAATAGAGGGCACCGACTTTGCTGAGCCAGAGCCGGCGGCCGTCTGCGCCGTACCTGGCGATGAAGCCGCGCTCAAACCCCAGATCCAAAGCTGATTCCAAACCACGGCAAAACCCCGTCTGCTGACATGATGGGCGTAAACCCGATGCGAAAGACGAAGCCACCGTCCGGAGGCTGCAAGCGGTAGCCGATAGTGGCTGTGCCGTACGCCCCGCGCCCGTCGAATTGTTCAACGCCTTCGAAGTCATCCGACGCCAGGGCGAAGAGCGCGCCGACTCCCATCTCCTGACGGTGTTTGCCGCTGCCCGCCAGGTAATTTAGCATGGTGGTAAACGTGAAGATGCTGGTGTTGTCGTCGGAATCATCCTTGTCTGCCGGCGAGGCCATGCCGCCGAAGCGCAGACCTGTGTTGTCGTTGAGCAGGTACTCGTAGTTCACCGAGTAGATGGCGCCGTTGCCGCCCAGCTCCAGGAACATGCTGTTTCTGGCCATTCTCGGAGTCTGAGCAAATGCTGGCGCGGAAATGAAAACCATGGCTGAGGTGGCCACGTCAGAAGATTCAAACTCAATCATCCCCCGCAGTCGATGCTTCATCTTATTATTGGGCCCGCGGTGCGCTATGCGACCCCGGGCCCCGGCGTCCCCTTCGGCGGCAAACCGTCGGGCGCTTTGACAAACCATTTGGGGATGAGTGATCATGACCAGCTTCGATGGTCTGTGTTATTTCTTTTCGAGCACCATTTTCTGCTCATCATCCTCGATCGTTAGCCGGTTGCCGGTTCGGCTAAACTTGGCGGTTTCAACGTCTCCTGAGCCGTCTTCGGTAAGCGTCAGCGTGGAGCCATCGACAGTATATGTACCGGAAATCCTTTCGGTTTCCGTTTGTGGCGGTGTTCCCGGGAAGGTCCAGGTCACGGTCACGGACCAGGCGTAGGTCGTTTCAGTTATGACCAGCGTACCCGTCATGGACATGGTGGCGCCGTCGCCGAGGTCGATTGTTTGACCCGCGTTGAATGTGACACCGTCCTCCAGTGTGGTGATAGAAATAAGCTCCCAGGTTCCGACCAGAGCGGATTCCGGTCCAGCCGGGTTGTCGTCGCCGCAATGCAGGCCGGTTAAACAAGCCGTCATGACGACAAATGTGGCGAAATATCTCATCTTCCTGTTCATGTTATTTCTCCTTTGGTTTTGCTTGCGAGTTTCTATTTTGATGCACTCATCATTTTTAGCGAAGCCAGTTGCCCGGTGTAAAGTCAAACACCGTACCAGAAAGTGCGGAGTTTGGCCAGGCTGCGTAACGCACTGTTAATTAAGCATATGTGTCAATGGCTTTACTCGGTTTGAGGGGGTTGGAGATCGATGGATTTGACGGGAGTTTTGTCGACTTTGTTGACCTGTTGATAATTAAAGGGTTACGGTCGACAAGAATTCTACACTCAGCGCGTGGGAAAAGCAGATTTGTCGAGTGAGCTGGAACAGCAAAGCCCCCCTGCCTGTGCAGACAGGGGGGCAGCAGGTCACCAAAACGAGACTCACCCGAAGATGAGTTTCATCAGATAACCTCCCCTACCGAACCAGTAGCATTTTCCGCGACTCAACCAGCCCGGTCGCGCGCAAGCGGTAGATATAGACGCCACTGGCGACCTGAGCGCCGGCGTTCGTCCGGCCATCCCATTGGACGGAATAGGTGCCAGCTCGCTGCTTGGTGTGTACCAGCGACCGAATTCTCTGACCCAGCAGGTTGAAAATCTCCAATGTCACGACTTTGTTGTTCTGCAGCTCCGAAAGCGTATAGTGAATCGTCGTGGTCGGATTGAAGGGGTTGGGGTAATTTTGCTGCAGGGCAAAGGTTTGTGGCATATTCCCTACCTCCTCGAATACGTCAGTTGGAGCTGCTTTCATGACCGAATCCAGAAAGGCCAGGCCCCAGGCGATCTCGAGATATCTTTTGCTACCGTGTACGGTGCCGTCAAACGGACGGAATTGGTAGTCCACGCCAAACTTGTCCAGTGAATCTCTAAATGCTGTGTTGAAGGGAAACTGGGCAAGGTCATCTTGTCTTCCAACACCGAAATATATCGCAAAATCCGAATTTGGCTCTAATTGAGATGCGATGCTGGCTGGACTGTGCGGTATGTATTTCGCGAATGTCGAATCCACAACATTGCCGTCGCTGTCGAGTGGAAAATCCACGAAGAACGGCGGATTGGCCAAATTAGGCGAGAATGCTCCTGCCGCCGTAAACAGAAGAAGGCTGGCCAGGCCATTTGCAGGATTGTAGGTGAAAGGGGGTGTGCCGCCGCTTTCAGCGAATACGAGAGGAGCGAATATTAGAATCTGGGTTAAATCCAGCGGGCCACTATGAGATGCTGCCCCGCGGAAAATGTCTGGATGCTTCAACCCGAGTTTCATGGCGCCATACCCGCCCATCGAATACCCCATGATGCCACGTTCGTTTCGCTCGGCGGTGGTGTTGTACGTCGAGTCTATGTGGGTCACAAGATCGAAGACGATGTAATCCTCAAACGGACCGTACAAGGCAGAATTGGTGTAGAAGCTGCCGAGGTAAGGTGGGGCGCTGCCGTCAGGCTTCACCAGGATTACGGGATCGATGATTCCATTCGCGATCAAAGAATCCAACACAACATTCATTTCAGCCAGATCCGGACTATTGTGACTGCCGCCTGCGCCGTGCAGTAAATAGATCACCCGGTACTCCGTCTCTCTGTCGGGCCGGTACCCTTCCGGCAGGTAGATTTCATATTCCATGGTGTCGTTCATCGCCGGGCTGAAAAACGATTTGGCCAGTAGCGTGCCACCCACCAGCGGAACATCTTCACCGATAACGCCATGGCCGGCGTCCGGCATGAAATCGATCGCCGTCGCGGTCAAACTGAAAACCGCGCCGCCGGTGATGTTGATGTTCCCGTCGTCGTTGCCAAGTAGGGCTAGCGGAATGGTGGCCGAGATCGTGTTTGAATCCACCACCACCGGCAGCACCGCCAGAATCTCGGCATCGTAGGTCATCAAGAGCAGGTTGGAGCCGGCGCCGAGGGCGTTGGGCAAATCCCACACCGTCTCGAAGTCGGAGCCGATATCCTGCAGCGGATTGAGACTGGCGCCGGGCAGGCCGGAGCCAGGCGGATAGGCGCCCGTGTTGATGTTCTGGTCGGTGTCCAACCCGAAGGCACACAGGGTGCTGTCAGGTACGACGATGTCATTGAATTCGAGCTTGAGCACGAGTGTTGAGTCATCAAAGCCGGCATACAGCCCGATGAGGTCCGGCTTCGTGATCGACGGGTCGCCGAGCAGATCGCCGACCGGGTCGTCGAGGACCTTGTCCAGGGAGATTTCCTGGCTCTGTGCGAGACTGGCCCCCAGGAGCAGCAGAAAGAGTAGCGTGAGTTTTCTCATGGTTTCCTCCTTTTGTTTGGTTGGTTTTGTTTTGTGAAAGTCTTCGTAACGATTCAGGTGTTTAGACTGTAGGCTATTAGGCTGTAGGGTTTTGCGCAATGGTCTAGTCAACGCCTGAAACCTGTTGGTGCTGTACTTATGCAACTCAATGAGACCATCCCCCTGGCAGAATAGACCGCAACGCGGTCAAACTTCACGGCCCTGGGGCACTGCGTCCTCAAAAGATGAGACCACCACAACGGGGTCTGACAGGTTGGACTGCGCCTTTCCCGTTTGTGGATGGTTATGACGCTGAAAGGGTCATACAATATACAGATTGAAGGTTTGGTTTCTGTGAGCTACATAAGGTTGAAGACAATTGCAGGTTTTTTTCCACAAAGAGCGTACCAGAAAAATAATGGATCCGTATTGAACCGCTTAGTACTGGTTTATAAAAGAGATACCCTCACTCCTTCAAACCGGATTATTCGGCCGATTTGGCCCGTCAGAGACGGAGGTTTTTGTCGAGGTGCTTTGTCCATTGATTATTAAGGAATTGCAGTCGACAAAAGTTCTAGATCTTCGGACGGGCTGATAAGATTTGTCGAGGGGAGTGGAAATTTCGCATCGAAACATCGACAATCTTATCGACATTGGGTCCACGCAAATCAAAAAACCACACGGAAAATCTTTTGATCAAAAAATCCGCGTGGTTTTTTTCCGTATGGAATGTCTTACCTTTTCCTGCCCGCAGGGCCATCTCTACCGGGCGAAGTCCCCAGTCGAGACGTAGATTTCTTAGAATGTCATTTTATCGAAATTCTGACATCCGGGCGGCTTTCGATCTTTTTTTGCTTGCGTTTCGTTTTCGCAACCTTTAACTTTCTTTGACCTCCACGCAAGCCCATATTCTGGACAATAAATGGAAGAAGTCAGGCTACCTTTCCAGTTTTCGGATTTTATTATCAAAAAAAAGACCTTTAACGAAATGTTAGAAGCTTTAGGAATGGAAATCGCTTTTACAAGTCCTGCTAATTTCGGTGGAATATCTGACATTCCGATTTGGATAGGTTACGTTAAACAAAAAGCTTTCATTGAAGTAATGAAAAAGGTAGCGAAGCTGGAGCTGTCACAGTTATAAGCCCTGTAAGGTCCGAACCCCCGAGTTTTATTGTTAATCGTCCATTCCTTTTTGCTATCCGAGACGATAGATCTGGGACGATTTTATTTATGGGCAAGATTCTTGAACCAACTTATGATTGAATAAGGAAATCTATTTGATTGATGTAATCATATCTACAAGCCTAACCGCGGTTTGCACTCTGACGCAACGAGGGGGCGTGATTTCAAAGTTTGGTGAACAAGAGCACGTTTTCAGGTAATTCAACGTTCAGTGGTTGAAACGGCAGCGCCGGTGAAACCCAAAATATTACAGTTCCAATATGGCAAACAGATACAATAAAGTCGTTGGGTTCTTTGCTTATGCTTCTCCTTCAAAAGTCGTGTGCAGTGGCGGGGCGTGTGTCATTTCTGGTTCAGAAAGAGCAATGAGAGCGTATGTCAAAGATGTCGATCCGACAGGAAGAAAGCACACAATAAAGAAGACCAGATTCGGAGAAATACTCCAGGGTTTGGGATTAGGAGCAGCGTACGCATTTGACGAAGATTCATACAAGGTATTCTATCCTTTGGCAAAGCAAGAGGGGCTCAATGTCGCTGAGGGGGATTTCAAGGCCAAGAAAGCAGAAGGGTTCAGGTTCTTCACAGTTGAATTGAAGTCCCCCTGAAGTGAGAAGGCCCCCTTGCCGGAATTCATTGAAAAAACATATCTAAAGAGATTTGGCAGAGGGCTTCCAGAGAAAGTTCGTTCGATTGAACAGTTGGTGAAGGAACGTGCCGGGAAAAAAGAAGAGCGGAAGAGATGTCTGGAAGAAAAAACTCCTTCTGATCGAATTGAGGGTGAACCGTCCGAGAACCCATTCTGATTGCCATGCGGATTGCTGACATCGCGTGCAGTCGACGCGCTTCAGGTGCGCAATTTCCAGATTTGGGAGAATAGAAGCTTCAGCGCGTCTTCATAATTCTGTTTGAAGGGTGCGCCTGACGCCACTTTGGAGACAAATTGTGAAGAGAATTCCCTTAATCACGCTCATCGGACTTGTCCACCTTTTCGTATTTTTTAGCCCGGCCCGGTCAAAATCCTATCGAATCGAGCGGGTGGCAATCCTGGCCAGGGTCAACCTCGATGGCAGCATGACCATTCAGGAAACGAGAACCTATCGCTTCAAGGGCCGCTTCAAATGGGCAGATTATCGACTGCCAATCAAGGGATTCGCCTCCGTCGCAGACTTCAGCCTTCGGGACGAAGAGATGATTTATCGACCGGGCCGGTCTGATGAACGCGGCACTTATCAGATACAAAAGAGCGAAGATGAATTCTATGTGAAATGGTTCTACCGCGCCTCAAACGAAGAGCGAACATTTGTTCTTTCTTACCGGGTTACGCACTTGCTCAGAATCTATCCCGATGTCTCAGAGCTCTACTATCAGTTTATTGGCGAAGGCTGGGACCGCGTGACCGGGGAAGTGAGCGTGACCGTCAAGCTGCCGGAAGGGGCCGGGCGCGACGAAATCCACGCCTGGGCCCATGGCCCGCTCTGGGGGCGTGTGTCCATAAGAGATGGGACTACTGTCCAGCTCGAGGTGTCGAATTTACCGGGGCATCGGTACTGGGAAGGGAGAATCCTGTTTCCGTCCCGGCTGGTCCCGGGCCTTCCCAAAACCAGCGACATCCCACAACTCGATCGTATTATTGAACAAGAGACGCAGTGGGCTAAGGAAGCAAACGAAGCGAGAATCAGGGC
>JBHHXT010000252.1:0-6982 GCA_046757165.1 bacterium
AGGGGCCGAGAGCCAAGCGCGAAGAGCCAAGATCAAAGAGCAAAGGGCAAATAGCAAAGGGCAAAGAGCCAAGAGCAAAGAGCCAAGTAGTTACAAATGAAGAGCTTTAGACCCTTACTCGGTCTCGTCGGCGCCTTCTTGTTGGGGGTGTTGACTTTGACCATCCTGGTGACGAAAACAGACGTCACCATCGTCATGGCACTCATTCTGGTCGCTTTCCTGCTGCTGGCTTTGTTCTACTGGCCGGAGCCCGGCACGATTTTGGTCATTTTTGCCATCTACACCAATCTGGCGGTGGTGGTGTACAAATTCCATGGCGTGCCACAGGTACTGGCCGCGTCTGTATCGCTGTTGCTGTGTGTGCCGCTCACGGTTTACTGGTTTGTTCGCAAGGAAAAGTTCATTATCGATTACCCGTGGCTTTTGATGCTGGCTTTCCTGGCCGCACTTTT
The DNA here is from genome assembly GCA_046757165.1 of bacterium. GTDB lineage: Bacteria > Zhuqueibacterota > Zhuqueibacteria > Oceanimicrobiales > Oceanimicrobiaceae > JBHHXT01. Next base: position 453 of record JBHHXT010000252.1, read on the forward strand.
CGGCTCTCTCATGGTGGCGAAAAATATCCCCGTGGGCATGGAGTGGATTACCACGTTTTTGCTGGAGGGGCTGGCGCTCTATTTGATCATTATCAACGTGATCAGGAAAGTCTCCACCCTGCGCTCCATCATCTGGGCCCTTTTGCTCTCGGGCGCTCTGCTGGGCAGCCTGACCCTGATTCAGGAGCTGACACAGGATTATCGCAACAACTTCGCCGGCTTAGCCCAGAGGAACACCGAGCATTGGAGCGGCGGCGGTGAGGGCGGCAAGCTGTTTCGCGAGGTGGACAAGGTGCGTCTGGCCAACCGCTCCAGTGGGCCGATTGGCGACCCGAATCGTTATGCGCAGATCATGATCGTGCTGCTGCCGCTGGGCCTGATGCGGTTTTTTGATGAGAAAACGCGCAAGGCGAAATTCCTGGCTTTTGTTTGTACGTTGCTGGTTTTTTGTGGCATGTTGCTCACCTATTCCCGCGGTGGGTTCATCACGCTGGTGTTGTTGGTTGTGCTCATCATGGTCCTGCGGTATGTGAAGTTCACGCGCGTCGCGCTCGCTGTGGGGGCCATGCTCCTGATTATCGCGGTGGCCTCTCCCGGGTATTTTCTGCGCATGAGCTCGATTACGAATGTGCAGGCTCTCTTCACCAAAGATGCTTCGGTGAAAGCAGACGGCGCGACTCGTGGCCGCATGACCGAGATGCTTGCGGCGTTCAAATGCTATCTCGACCACCCCATCGTCGGCGTGGGGCCGGGCCAATACTCCAAGTATTATTCGGTTGAGTACATGGCCGACCCGTCAATCGCCTTCCGGGAGATTCTCTCCACACGACGGGCACACACGCTCTATTTTGAGCTCCTGGCTGAAACCGGCACCTTTGGCTTTGTCACCTTCATGGCGATCGTCCTCGTTCTGCTGACAAAACTGTGGCGGTTGCGCAAGTGGTTCGAGGGCAGGGATACCGAGCTCGCTAACCTTGCCACCGGCTTCTGGCTGAGCATCGTGGCTCATCTGTTTACAGCCATGTTTCTGCACTTTTCTTACCAGCGCTACTACTGGCTCTTGCTCGCCGTCGCCGGTGCGGCTGCTCACATCCTGGAGGAAAGGCGGCGGCAAGAAATGTCACCTGAAGAAACGCCGGTGGTCGCAAAACCTTCGCCAGAGCTGGAAGGAGCGATCTGAACAGGCATGCAGAGCACAGTTATCGAACCAAAACCCGAGCACCGGCGCACCTCTGGCGAAAGCAATCAGATGGTCCCGGGGCCTGAACACGAATCCATTCTCGAGAGAATTCGACGGCTCGATTGGCGTTTCCTGTTGCCCGATCCGACTCTGCGCAGCGTAGCCTATCTTGGCGCAACGGACACCGCGCTCTACCGCGCCCTGGCTGAATTCAGTGACGGCCTAAGGGTTGTGCCTGGCCACTCCGACAACCAGTGTGGAAGCTCGCGCTGCGATGTTCTGGTTAGCGCGACCTCCTCGCTTGCTGACCTGGAGCGTGCGAGCGCGCTGCTCAACCCCGGCGGCTTTCTCTACCTTGAATGGCGCCGGCCTCAACCACTGCGATCTCCGGGTCGCGTCGTCAGGGCGCTTACCCATCTCGGCTTTTCGGCCATCAACCTTTACTGGCACCGGCCGAGCTTTGCTTCATGCCTCGACATCATTCCACTGCAAGACAAGAGGGTGCTGCGGTACGTGTTTTCCAGGAATTCGAGCGGCGTGAAAGGGATACTCCAGAAGGCGGTGGGTCACGTTTTGATGCGGTTGCGTTTGTTGGCGCGCGTTGTGCCATGTGTCAGCATGGTTGCGCAAAAGACGCGAGCGCGCGGAGCAGAGAACGGAGCGGCCAAGCCGGTGGTCAGCGCACGTGCCGACCGGGCCAGCAACGCCGCCGGCCACGGGTCTGTGAAGGGCAAGGTGACAGGAAACCCGAGTCGGCTCCTCGACACGGTCTCCAGATTTCTTTTAGAAAGAGCGGGTAGTCTGGACCTGCCGCGGTACGGAGGGCCGCCCTTCTGTGCTCCGGTCGTCGCGACTCCCCGGTTTAAAGCCTCGGCCCATCTCATCTTTTTCATTTTGTCGAAAGAAAAGCAGCAGCCTGCGCTGATTGCGAAGGTGCCGCGCATAGCGGGCGACCATGAGCGTCTAGACGGTGAGGTTGAAAACCTCGAGCAAATTCAAGGCTTGCATCCGGAAGGCTTCGACTCCGTGCCACGCGTCGTCTCCTACGAGACGTTGTCGTGCCACAGAGTGCTGGTGGAGACGGCAGTCGCCGGCCAGACGATGCGCCCGGCATTCGTGCGCAAGCACCGTGACCTCTGCCTGGAACAAGGGTTGACCTGGCTGACAAACTTTCATCTGGCCACAAGAGACGGAGTGCAAAAAGCAGAGAGTGCAGATAGGCGGATCGTCGCACACTCCGGGAGCCGTAACGACACCGCAACCCTGTTCGGGTCCAAATCTGCGCACAAGTCTGGGAATCACCAACGTTTGCTCCATGAGATACTGGATTCAACCCTGCAGGGTTTGACCATCCTGGAGCAAGCTTCAGATTCAGACAAAACGCTGCTGGCAAAAACGCAGGATTGCGCCACCTCGCTCCAGGGTCACCTGCTGCCCCTCGTCTTCGAGCACGGCGACTTCAGCTCGCCCAACCTGCTGATCTCAGAGCACAACGCGCTTGGCGTGGTGGACTGGGAGCTGGCGCAGCGATACGGCCTTCCCGGTGTGGACCTTTTCTTCTTCCTGAGTTACATCGCTTTTGCGACAACAGGTGCAAGTAAGAGCCAGGAATATCTGGACGCTTTTAGCGGGGCATTCTTTGGCGCGAGCGCCTGGGCGGGCAGCTATGTCCAACGTTATTGCCAGCGCCTGGACCTCGATCCGCAGGTGATTCCCCCCCTATTTGTCATCTGCTGGAGCCGGTATCTGGGCAGCCTGATCCGTCGTCTCAGCCTGGCCGCCCCTCAGCGGAAGCCCCTGAGCCACGACACCCAGCAGTGGCTGCGCGCGAACCGCTACTACCAGATGTGGCGCTACACCGTCGAGAACTTGGATAAGTTGCACCTGATGGACGAATGAATAAACAAAGATGATTTCGGTCGCACTCATCGGCGCAGATGGCGCCGGTAAAACCTCGATTGCAAACCGGTTGCGGGAAACCTTTCCCAGGCCGATCAAATACATTTACATGGGCATCAATATCGAGTCCAGCAATGTCGCATTGCCGACCTCACGGTTGATAGAGTTTGTCAGGAAGCTCAAGCAGCGCAAAAACGGCAGCGACGCGCCAGAGTCGACCTCTCTGCATCACCGCCCTGCCAGCGGCAAGAAACGAGGTCTGCTCAAAAGCATCTGGCTCTTTGTGCGGCTTTTGAACCGGCTGGCTGAGGAATGGTACCGGCAACTGCTCTCCTGGATCTACCGCAAACGTGGGTACCTCGTGCTCTACGATCGGCATTTCTTATTTGATTTTGAAGAAAATGGCCTCAATGGTAAGAAACTCGATTTGCCGTTGGCGGAGCGAATCCACCGCTGGTGCTTGCACAAATTCTATCCGGAGCCCGACCTGGTCCTGTTCCTGGATGCGCCGGCAGAAGTTCTCTACGCACGGAAGAAAGAGGCGAGCTTAGAGTACCTGAGCGCCCGCCGGGCAGCCTTCTTGGCCCAGGGTGAGAAGACACGCAATTTCTGCACGATCGATGCTACCCGGCCGATTGAGGTTGTTTATACCGAGGTGAGGCAAAAGATCGAAGGTCTCTATCAAACTGGTAGAATGGATGATTCAACCGGATAAAGAAACTCGTTATGCCTGACAAGCCGCTAAAAATCGCTTACATCATGTCGCGTTTCCCGAAGCTGACCGAGACATTTGTTTTGTATGAAATTCTTGCCATGCGCGAGCTGGCCGATGGGGTCGAGATCTACCCCCTGTTGCGCGAACGCCAGCCCTGGGCGCACAAGGAAGCCATCGCGCTCAGCAACGAAGCGCACTACGAGCCGTTTTTCTCCTGGCAAATTCTAAAGGCGCAGTGGCGATTTATTCGCTGCTGCCCGCGCAAATATTTTGGCATGGTGGCCGAGGTCTTTGGCGGCACATTGGGCAGCTCGAATTTTTTCTTCGGTGCGTTTGGCATTTTTGCCAAGAGCGTCAAGTTCGCCTACGATATGGCCAGCTCCGGTGTGACGCACGTCCACGCCCATTTCGCCACCCACCCGGCAGTGGCAGCGCTCATTATCCATCGCCTAACGGGCATCCCGTTCAGCTTTACCGCGCATGGCTCTGATCTGCACGTCGAGCGCCGCATGCTGGCCAGGAAGGTGCAGGCGTCGAAATTCGCGGTCGCCATTTCCTCATATAACAAGGAAATGATGGTCGAGGAGAGTGGCGAAGCTTGCCGGGACAAGATTCATGTGGTGCATTGTGGCGTCGAGCCAGAGGTGTTTGCCTTTACTCCGGCGAAGAACAACCCGGTGTTTCAGATTCTTTGTGTCGCCTCGTATGAGACCGTCAAGGGCCACCAGTATCTCATCGAGGCCTGCCGTTTGCTTGCAGCCCGCGGCCACGATTTTGAGTGCCATCTTATCGGTGCCGGTCCCATACAAAGAGAGGTTGAACAGAAGATCCAGGCATCCGGAGTTGCCGAACGTTTCCATGTACACGGCGGCAAGACCCGGGACGAGCTGCTGCAATTTCTGGCAAAGGCAGATGTGAAAGTGCTGGCCAGTGTGCAAACCGCAAACGGGAAGCGCGAGGGCATTCCGGTGGTGCTCATGGAAGCGATGGCGTGCGGCCTGCCGGTGGTGGCCAGCCGAATCTCTGGCATTCCCGAGTTGGTCGACCATGAAGAAGCGGGGTTGCTGTTCCCGCCGGGCGATAGCAATGCTCTTGCAGACGCGCTCGAGGTCCTGCTCGGGAACCGGGCGCTGCGGGTGAAAATGGGGACGAAGGGGCGGGAGAAGATCATCAAAGAGTTTGATCTCAAAAAGAATGCGACCGAGCTTTATCGATTGTTTCTTGGCCACGACAAGCCACGCCCGGCCTTGCAGAGAGCCGACGTCATATTTTAGCCTGCATTATTCATGAATTGTTTGTTCGTAGTGCCGCCATAAGGCGGCCAAATGCTTGAAAAACAACACGCTGACGCGTGCACTACAAACTCTAAAGCGCACCAATTCCGTTTTTCCTATTTGAGCATAGTTTATTCAGTTTATGAATAATGCAGGTTAGCCACGGATTGACGCTGCTAAAACTCAGTGCAGCAGAGCCGCAACCAGGTTCGGTGAGTTTCGGTGTCTTCGGCGCTGTGCGCTTCAACAGAAATTGTGACACCCAGTTTATTTTTCCGCAAGATCCCTCCCTTGCAGGTACTCTCTGTCTTAATTAAACCTGTCCCAATAAGTGACCTGAATTATCGCCATGCGGGTCCCACCGCGTTGAGAATAAGCAGGTTCCTGTTCCACCGCACAATCCCTATTTTGATTTGGAGATGTATGTCAATTCAGGAGTCGCATGCACAGGTTTTATCTCCCATTCAACAAAAAACACGATCGGAAAAGGTATGCGGAACGACCCTGTTGCCGGTATATTATGCCGATAGAGTTTCGTGTCCAACCAAGAAAAACAGTGATCAGGCTTAGTCGTGTTCCCATTGTCTCGAGTACATGGAGGTAAGCAGATGTCAAGATTTAGTTTTCTGGGTTTTATCGTTTTTTTGCCCGGCGTTGCGAGTTTGAACGCTCAGGTGCCGGACACGTTGCAGGTGGCGCCGACGCTGAGTACGGCGCCGGCGCAGTCGTTTGCCGCTGATCCTGCAATCTGGGTTCATCCTGGCGACCCGTCGAAGAGCCTGATTCTGGGCACGGACAAAGGCACCTTTCCCAGTGGCGGTGTCTTTGTTTGGAACCTGGACGGCACGCAGCAGCAGCGCATTATCATCAGCCATCCCAACCACATCGATGTTGAATACGGCATGAACGTTGGCGGCGAGCTGGTGGACATCGCGGTGGTCACCATGCGTGACCATGATGAGCTGCGTGTCTTCAAGATCGATCCCCAGAGACGTGAACTGGATGAGATCACGACGGCCGCCACCATTAGAACCACAGCGTCTCCCTTTGGTCTGGGCGTGTACAAACGTCCTTCTGATGGCGAGATTTTCGCCATCGTCAGCAGCCGGGATCCGGAGCGAATTAACAAGGTTCAGCAGTTCCGCTTGCATGACGACGGCCTTGGCAAAGTCGCAGCAACGGAGGTGGGCCAAATCACGAACACCCTGGGTTTGGTCGATGGCATCGTGGTCGATGACCAGCTTGGTTACCTCTACCTGGCCGAGGATAGTGTCGGGATCAGCAAATATTTCGCGGATCCGGCAAAAGGCGAAGAGCGATTGGCCTTCCTGGCGACGGATGACGGCATCAACGACAACCGCGAGGGGCTGGCGATTTATGGCTGCTCTGACAGCACCGGGTACCTCTTGCTGGCAAGTCCGGAGGATAGAGCCATTTATGTTTTTCCGCGGGAGGGGGACGA
>JBHHXT010000253.1:0-6979 GCA_046757165.1 bacterium
ACATAGAGTTCGCAAGAAGCTGAAAAGCTGAAGCTTTTCACTCCGGGCAATTCTTCAGCATTGCGACAGTTGGCCGGGCCCGGGTAAGGCCCTGTCCCGTCAAACTGCCAGAGCTTGTTGCACGGCCCAGCGCTGACATTCATGGAAGAGGTCATCCAAACCGGACGGCGTCTCAGCCCAGACCAGCTCATGCTCCGCCGGACCCTCAACAGGGCCAGAAAAAGCGCCCGAATAAAACACCGCAAACATCTCGAAATTCGCCCGCTCTGTCTGGAAGAATTGCATCGCTTCGCCGAGCTTCTGGTGAATCCTCACCGGGCGGCCACATTCTTCCAGCAGCTCACGACGGACAGTCTCCTGCGGAGATTCATTGGAGAGCGAGCCCCCGCCGGGGAGAAAGAGCCCCGCCTGGGTACGGACAAGTGCAACCCGCCGGTCCGAGTCCAGAATGACGATGTAAGCAGCCCGGCGATACCTGTATTGGACGCCCGGCTCTGGCCGGCCGAAGCGCGGAATCTCGTCGCTGGCGTTCACTGAGTCCTGTTTTTTCATAGATTTCGAAACTATCTTGCCTCACGCAGAGCGCGCAGAGAAATGAAGGGCAAAAACAAGCAAACTCTGCGATCTCGGCGAGCTTTGCGTGAGATTGAATACAAAATAGTACTTACGAATTCGTGTACTCAGCTCTGGCCCTTCCGCAACAGCATCTTGAGATGATACCCCGAAACCGCCGCCAATCCCCCCACCACTCCTCCCAGAACCGCGGTCAGAATCAACACGAGGAAGGGCGCGGGTAAGTGCAGCATCTCCCCGACGCGACGCGTCAAAATGCCGCCGGATTGCCAATGAATCCATGTCGCAGACCCCAGCCACAGCAGAGCGATACCGGCAAACCCGTCGATCCAGGTCTGCCATCCCCCTTTCCCTCGCCACCCTCCCACCAGGAAAGCAGCCAGCGCAACCGACCACCAGGGCATCAGGAGTTCAGCGAGAAACCCGAGCGCGGCGATGGCAACAATATTGATGATGATCATTTTCCCCTCAAAACACAACGTGAAACAATGCGTTCGTTTGCGTCATCCTGTGATCTAAGAAAAAGAAGCTCGGCAAGCTCCCCTTTTGTCCAGGGCTCAATAAAATCGTCGTAATGCTTGCTACCCGGATTGCCGGACTGGCCGCCCGGATAAATTCCCCAGCCTTCCACTTCCGGGCCAAGAGCGACTACCATGCGCCATGACGGGCCATGCCGCCTGCCGGTGGCGTTGATAATTCCCCGATCGCCGCCCACATCCAGATTCATGCGCCCGAAGCCTGGAATCCTCGCGAGGTGGAGCACATCCGTGCCCTTGAATTTGCCCCAGCGCCAGCGCGCATTGAGGCCTTTTCCTGACCCGTTGTCTGACCGGGAGTCGGAGCCATCGAGATATCCAAGTGTCTCCACGAGTTCGGCGTGCGCGGCTTTGAACGTGGTGACGACCAGATCGGCGGCGGTTTCAAGCTTGTCGGTATGCGTGTTGTCGAACCATTTTGATTCCGGCTCCTCGACGATCAGGCGCACCGTCCGGTCCTTGTGCGGCCAGCGCATGTACCCCTGACCAAATTCGTCCTTCCAGATGGCATTGTACAGCTTTTTCCACCAAACATCAAAAATAGTTGGGGCGATCTTGCCGGCGTCGCTGAAATAATCCCACTTCGCAAGCTCGTTTCTGGCTACCCGTTCGGCTTGGGACAACCCCTCCTGGTCGAGCATCCGCAAAAACGTGGGCAGCACGGACTCGGCGTGCAGATTCTTGCTGTCGAGCTGCATGATCCTAAAATCTTCCGGCTCCATGTTGTGTGAAAGCTCGAGCCACTCGTTGATGCGTGCACCACGATAGTAGGGGGCGAAATACCAGTTTAGATAATAAGGATAGGGCGGGTCCGTGGGATTCTGGTTGGCGGAGCTGACAAAGCCACGCTGTGGATTCCTGATATGCGGATTGTGCTCATGCGGAATCCACCCCTGCCAGTCATAGCGGGGATCGGTGCCGTCACCGATGAACTTGCCCTGCTGCGGCCACTTTGCCGGAAACTTGCCGTTGTGCCAGATCGCGATGTTGTTGCTGGTGTCGGCGAAGACAAAATTCTGCGCCGGGCAACTATACCACGCAAGTGCCGCTACGTAGTCCTCATAATTCTGCGCCCGATTCAATTGGTAGAACGCACGCGCTTCCTCGCCGGCATCGTGACCGAGCCAGCGTACCGCGTGCAACACGGGTGTCTGGCGGCTAAACGGCTTCTCTCCGGGTCTCAGGACCACCGGGCCATGATGGGTGTAGGTGACCGTGTCGAGCACGGTTTCCTGCCCGCGTACGTTGATTTCCTCAACCACACGATGGGTCGGCCGCCACTGGTTGTCGTACCAGTATTCGGTAAGCTGGTTGTCCTTGAACTTGATTTCATACCAGTCCATCACATCGGCCTCGGAATTGGTCACACCCCAGGCAATCTGCTGGTTGAAGCCAATGATCACGTTGGGCGCACCGGGCAGGGAAACGCCATAAACGTTTACCGTCGGACTGACAAGCTGGAGTTCGTACCAGATCGAGGGCAGATTCAAGTTCAGATGCGGGTCATTCGCCAGGAGGGGGTAGCCGCTGGCGGTCTTCTCGCCCGCCACCGCCCAGTTGTTGCTGCCATTGGACGGGTGGGGCTCGATCGGCGGCAGGTCATTGGCCGTCTTTGCCTTGAATGCACCGTCGGGCTTTTGCACCTGCACCGGCTGAAAATCCCAGCGTGTACCCTCGGGAATGATCGGTTTCATGTTCGGGGGATAGTGTGGGAACAAGTCTGCAACCACCTCCGGCCCGAACCGCGCCAGGGTGTTACTCATCTGCAAATCCGAGCTCCGGCCGGTCAGCATCCAGGCCATGTATTTCAGCAGAAGCGCACACTTCAGCGGCGTCCACTTTTCAGGCGCGTGGTCGAAGAGTTTGTACTCGACTGGATAAGTCTCAGGCTCGAGCGTACGAATGTAGTTATTGATGCCCTCGGTGTACGCATTCACAATTGTGCGCATCGTTGCATCTGCTTCCGTGGCTGTGTGCGTATTCTCTGCGCCATATTTCATGCCGATGCGCCTTTGAAATCTATCATACTCCAGGGTTACCGGTCCGATGACTTCCGAAAGCCTGCCGGCCGCCGCGCGCGTCTGAAATTCCATCTGCCAGAGTCGGTCTCTGGCGGTCACGTACCCTTGTGCAAAATAGAGATCGTGGTCATTTTGCGCAAAAATATGCGGAATCTGGCGGTCGTCGTAAAGGATGGTGACGGGAGCCTGCAAACCGTCGACGGTAAGCTCAACTTGCCGGGGCAGGTCCCCGGTTTCCGCGTTTTGCCAAAACCCGTGGAACGGGTCGAGAAACTTGCCCAGAGGCGGGAGGATATCGATTCTTTGATTGAGAACAACAACAAGACTGACGACTGCAACAAAAGTCAAAACGAATTTCGCTGTACGCATTGCCCCTCCGGCATCAATGAATACACGGCCAAAAATCTCGAAAACTCTACTGCAAACCTAGAAGCACATCGGCCAGTTCTTCAGCAACATCCATCGAAATCATTACCTGGCCTCGCACCAGAGCCTCTCTTAAAGCTAGCCCGGGGCTGCTCTTCTCAAACAAGAGGGCACTGACTAGTGTGTTGCCATCAAAAACGTAGCTGGCCCCGCTAGTCATCCAGAAGCTCTCTCAGGAGATCCTCTGTGAGTCCGCGCTCCCTGGCTTCCTGACTCGCCTCTCGCATGATTTCGTTCAGAGAACGGGGCGTGCCCCTCGCTTCACAAAGTTTCAAACTCAGCAGCACGTCCAGTTTGCGCCGCTCTTGTTCCGAGGCCGATTCGTAAACTCTGGCGGCGTCTAGTGTTACGCGGATCGTGATCTGTTTGGTCTGCATATATTGTCTCCATCGTTGGTTTCTCGCCCGAAAGTAGGTAGATGATATTACCTTAAGCGTTCTCCAGGATTTGTATCAGAAACAAAATAGGGAGACTTAGCATAACAGTCAAGAAGTTAGTGATTGGTCGAAATGACAGCGACGGCGTTTTCGGTCCATCTAAGCGCTTGACGATATTTGGACCACACGGATCAAAAAACCACACGGAAAATTCCCGTCAAGAAATCCGTGTGGTTTTCTGATCCGTGTGAAATATCTTACCTTTTCCTGCCCGCAGGGCCATCTCCACCGGGCGAAGTCTCCGGTCGAGATCACAAGATTGTAACAACCGGAAACAAATAAGCCGCTCATCATGTTAAAAACAGTTGATATTCAAACCAATCGACTAAGCTGTATCTGACACATATTCAAGAACAAGGACGGTTACGATGAGATTCCCCCTATCGCTGTTTCTGCTTTTGCTAAGCTTCCCTCCACTCCACGCGCAAGTTGGCACCGACGACGTCCTTGCCGTCGAAGCATTTCTTTCCGTCGACAGAATACGGCCGGGTGATGTCTTCAAGCTTGGCTTGAAGACCACGCTGTTCGGAAACTGGCACATCAATTCCAACCACCCGTCGGAGGAGTTTCTCATCCCGACGGAGCTGACCCTCGATCCGGTCGCCGGACTCACCTTTGGCGAGGTGCACTATCCGGAGGGCGAGCTGAAGGACTTCGAGTTCTCGGAGACGCCTTTGTCCGTTTATGAAGGCGAGCTTCTGCTCTGGCTTGAAGTGAAAGCCTCCCAATCCCTCACGCCTGGCGACATCAGAATGACCGGACGGTTGAAGTACCAGGCCTGCAACGACGTCTCTTGCCTGATCCCGACACACGAACCTTTTGACCTTACTGTCGAGGTTGCGCCCGCAGGCGCGGAGGTCAGGATGCTCAACCAGGCGCAATTCAACGCGTCAGCGGCCGCGCTCGGTGAGCTGCAGGGCGAGCGTGCGGACAACGAGGTCGGCGCGCTCATCTCGGAAAGCGGGCTTTTTCTGACCTTGTTTTTCATCTTTGTTGGCGGTCTGGCATTGAACCTGACGCCGTGCGTCTACCCGATCATCCCCATCACCATCAGCTTTTTTGTCGGACAGGCCTCCGGGAAAGTCAGCAAGTCCTTTTTCCTGGCGTTGATCTATGTCCTGGGCTTGTCCCTGACTTATTCGCTGCTCGGGGTCATGGCCGCCATGACAGGCGGTTTGCTCGGTTCATCGTTACAGAATCCGCTGGTGCTGGTCGCGATCGCAGCGGTTTTCCTGATTTTTGCCGCCAGCATGTTCGGCGCGTTTGAAATCCGCGTGCCGGCGTTTCTCAACACGCTTGCCGGCGGCTCGCGACAAGGCGTGGCCGGCTCCCTGTTTATGGGCCTGACTGTCGGTATCGTCGCCGCGCCCTGCATCGGCCCCTTCGTGCTTAGCCTTCTGACCTACGTTGCGGCGCAGGGGGACCCCGTCATGGGTTTCCTGCTGTTTTTCGTCCTGTCGCTCGGTCTGGGTCTGCCCTATCTGGTGCTGGGCACCTTCTCCGGCTCTCTCAAGAATTTGCCGCGCTCGGGGGAATGGATGGTCTGGGTCAAGAAAGTGTTTGGCGTAATCATGGTCGCCGTCGCGCTCTATTTTGTCAACACCCTGCTGCCGGAAACCACCTATGTCGGGCTGCTCACTGCAACGGCCATCGTCGGAGGGGTGTTTGTCGGGTTCCTCGATAAATCGACCGCCAGCTTCAAGGGGTTTAGAATCATCAAAAGAAGCATTGGTGCGGCACTGGTCGTGTTCGGGGTCTGGTTCTCGGCTTCTGCCTGGGCAGAGTCAAACGCGCCGCACATCGACTGGCAGCCTTACTCAGAAGCTCTGGTCTCCCAGGCCAAAGCCAGCGGTCAGCCCATCCTGATCGATTTTTATGCTGACTGGTGTATTCCCTGCAAACGAATCGACAAGCAGCTATTCAGACACCCCGTCGTCGTCGAAAGCTCAGGAAGGTTCATGGCGCTCAAAGCCGATTTGACGACCGAAGAGAACGAGTTTGTCATAAATCTGAGAGAACAGTATGGCGTGCGCGGGGTACCCACCATCATCTTGATCGATGAGTCGGGAAGGGAGTACAAGCGCTTCACCGATGAGCTGGTGGACATGGCGCCGGAAGCGTTTGTCAGAATCATGCAAGGCGCCATCGCCTCGCGCTAGGCGGATAGCATGCGCCCTGAACACCTGCTCCTGGTCTTTCTGCTCTCTACGATGCTTGCACCGGCGGAGGTCGCCTCGCAGCAGCCACAAACCAGGGGCAGGGCTGGTCTCTCCTCGATTTCGGGACATAAAGATCCCTTGCTCAGGCCGTCCCTCGGCCAATATCTCGCAGGTTGGCAACGCGTCTTTACCACCAAAGCCAATCTCTTTTATCTGGCGGCGTGGGGGAGCAGCTTCCTTATCATCAGGCCGTTTGACGACGACATATCCCAAGAACTGGGGCAAGAGAATGACAGTTTTGCAGATCTGGTTTCCGGCTTCGGCCACCCCATCGTGCTGGCCGGGGGAGCCACCTTGACCTATCTTGTGGGAAGCGTAACAAAGAACCCGGAGGTCAGCACCACCGGTTTACTTCTCCTGGAGAGCTATCTAACGACCTCGGTGGTGACGGTTTCGCTCAAGACTGCGGTTGGCAGAGAACGGCCCAACCACAAGAACCACCGCTCCTTTCCTTCGGGCCACACGTCGGGAGCGTTTTCAGTTGCATCTGTTCTGGATAAGCGGTACGGGGTCCGGGTGGGCATCCCGGCTTATCTGACCGCGAGCCTGGTCGGCCTTTCGAGAGTCCGGCTGAAAGAACACTTTCCGACCGATGTGCTCGCCGGCGCGGCTCTCGGTGTGATCATCGGCCGCAGCTTTGCGGCGGACGGTAAGCGAGACAGCTTGAGCGTCTTCCCTATCTTGCACCGCGGTTACATTGGCGTGGCGCTAGGTGCTCGGTTTTAGACGGTGCAGAACTAGATGCCCCACAAGGGGGCATGGCTACA
>JBHHXT010000254.1:0-6968 GCA_046757165.1 bacterium
ACACGGTCACAGACCGTGTTGGATCGTTCTTTGTTACGGCCTCATGAATTAAGAAACAGAATAACAACGCCTGTCAGAACAATATTGGCTAACGACATCGGCAGAATGACCAGCCATCCCAATCGCACAATCTGGTCATACCGGAACCGCGGCAGCGTCCAGCGAATGGTCATTTGCAGCCACAGGAAAAACATCACCTTGAGCGTGAATCCGACCACCTGCACAAGAGCCACGATCCAGTTCGTGAGCAGCAGCTCCGCGCCCCACGGAAAATGGAAACCATCTGCGGCCAGATACGGCACCTGCCAGCCGCCCAGGAAAAACGTGACCGTGATCGCCGAGATCATGACCGTCTCGATGAAGTCGGTAAGGAAGTACATGCCGAAGCCCATGCCGCTGTATTCCAGAAAGTAGCCAATGATTTCCGACTCCCCTTCCGGCGGGTCGAACGGGATGCGCTTGGTCAGTGCGATGCCGACGGTCAAAAAAAGCAAGAAGCCCAGCGGCTGCACGAAGATCCCCCATTTGGGCAACCATCCCCAGAACGTGCCGCCCTGCCAGCGCACGATCGCCTGCAGGTCCACGGCCTGGTAAATCATGAGCGCACCAAAGAGGGTGACGCCCAGCGCTACTTCGTAGGAAATCATCTGTGCGGAGGCGCGCAGGCCGCCCAGGAGCGCGTAGTTGTTGCGCGAGGCCCATGCGCCCAACACAACACCGTACACGGCCAGGCCGGCGACAGCAAACAAGTAGAGAACCCCGACGTTCAGCGGTGCCACCTGCAGCTTGATGACTCTCTCGCCGACAATCAGTTTGTCGCCAAACGGAATCACGGCAAATCCGACCAGCGCGAAAAACACGGAGATTGCCGGCGCAATGGTGAAGATGAATTTCTCTGCATTCGCCGGCCGGAAGCTTTCCTTGGTGAACATCTTGATCGCGTCCGCCAGCGGGTGGAACAGTCCGATGATTCGCAATCCGAAAATCGATGCCCGGTTGGCGCCGATGCGATCTTGCATGGCCGCGCTTTGTTTGCGCTCAACCCACGTCAAAATGCCGCCAAAGGTGAGCGTAAAGAGCAGCACAAACGCCAGCTTGAGCACAACAATTCCAATTTCTGCCATCATGCGGCGAGCTCCGTCTGTTCCGTAGAGACCTCAGCGGCGGCTGTCTTCAAAGCCACGCCCTGCTCCCCAATTGTCGCGTAGCTAAGCCCCGCGAACGACGGGACTTCTGCGACCATCGCTTCGAAAACATCCCCGGCTTCAAAATAAGGCGCTGATTCTCCCAATCGCTTCAGCAGGGACTTGAAGATCACCCAATCGGGTTTGGACTGACCGAGCGGCGCGACCGCCCGGCGAATCCGCTGCACTCGCCCGCCAAAATTCGTAAACGTGCCCTCCCTTTCGACAAAAGTTGCACTCGGGAGAATGTAGCCAGCCCTTACCGACGTCTGGTTGCCGTTCGAGCCCTGAAACACCATCAGCTCGAGGTTCGAGAGCGCTGACTCGATTTCCTTGTCCCCAAACCCTTTTTCAAGGGGGTGGTGGCAAATGTAGAGCGCTTTGATTCTCTTGTCCTTCGCATCCGTCAGGATTTGCGACACCGTGTGGCTCTCTTCCAGCCGCAATTGCAGCTCCCTGGCGCCTCGAGTATTGGGATTCTTGTCCGCCTTGATCAAAAAGTCATCCTCATCACCAGGCGCCAATGGCTCGAACTCAAAATCAACATGTCGGAGTGCCAAGGCCTGGCGGAACACCTTTTTGGCAAGAAACAAGTCTTCGTTGCTCATTTGCGGGGACAGGACTACGCCAACAGATTCCACGCCATGTTTGTCAACAATTGCGGTGAGTTTGGCGGCAATCTCGGTCAGGATCTCCGCCCAGGTGAGTGCTTGCCATTCCGAGCCGATTCTTTTCTGCGGCGTCAGCAATCTTGAAGGCGCGTCAACAAACGGGAAGCCATAGCGCCCGGCATCGCACATCCACCAATCGTTCACGTCTGGATTGTAGCGCGGTTTGAGCCGGGCGATGCGAGTCCCGGCGGCCTTGTAAGTACGCTGGTCGTTGTGGTGGACATAGATGTTGCACCCGCGGCTGCAGCCTGGACAGACGGATGGCGTCTCACTCAGATACCACACCCGGGTCCGAAACCGGAAATCCCGATCTGTCAAAGCACCGACCGGACAAATATCGATGGTGTTCCCGGAATATTTGTTATCCAATTCCACTCCGTCGTAGGGCAGCAGCTCTGCATGGTCGCCACGGTTGAAAATGCCAAGCTCATGGGTCTCGGTGATTTCATCGCAGAAGCGGACACAGCGGGAGCAGAGAATGCACCGTTCCGAGTCGAGCATCACGTTTGGGCCGATGGGGAAGGCTTTGTGCTTCTTGACTTTGTTTTCCAGCATCTGACTGTCGTGCAAGCCGTGCTCCATGTAGTAGTTTTGCAGCCAGCACTCCCCGGCCTGATC
This sequence comes from bacterium, assembly GCA_046757165.1. Taxonomy (GTDB): domain Bacteria; phylum Zhuqueibacterota; class Zhuqueibacteria; order Oceanimicrobiales; family Oceanimicrobiaceae; genus JBHHXT01. The sequence continues at coordinate 2,474 of JBHHXT010000254.1, forward strand.
ACACACAGGACAATCCAGGGGATGGTTGACCAGCAAGAACTCGAGCACAGCCCGGCGCGCTTCCCGCACCTTCTCGCTGTTGGTATGAACCACCATGCCCTCGGTCACCGGCGTGTAGCACGCCACCTGCAGCCTGGGCATGCGCTCAATCTCCACCAGACAGATGCGGCAGACACCGACAATACTCAACCCGGGATGGTAGCAATAACGCGGGATTTCGATGCCGAGGGTTTCCGCCGCCTGAATGACGGTGGTCCCTTTTTCGACTTCGATGTGGGTGCCGTCTATGGTGATGTTGAACATCTGAACTCCTCAGGTCTCATTAGCCTGGAAAATTCATAAACCACCAAGTCCAATCCGTTCCGATCCGTTAAGTCCATGTCATCCGCGTTCTATTTTTTTTGCACTTTTTAGTAAACTTTATTGATAATACTATTAGCCTCGATAATTCATGAATCTCGCCTGACAAGAGCCAAAACGTAACACGTAAGGAGTGAAATGCTTTAGTATTTCATGCAACGCTAAAGCGTTACACTCCTCTTCATCCGGTTAAGATACGCATAATCCAATACTTATATGAATACTTGCGGATTTCTTGTGAATAATCCAGGTTAGGTTACGCCGCCGCCTTTCTTTCTTTGCTCACGTACGCCTCGAACTCCTCCCTGAACTTCTTGACATAACTCTGAATCGGTAGCGCTGCGGCATCTCCCAGCGGGCAGATAGTATTGCCCGCGATATTGCCGGCAATTCGTACGAGATTGTCGATATCCTCTGCTCTGCCCTGGCCGTCCAGGATTCGTTGCAGAATTTTCTCCGCCCAGCCGGTGCCTTCCCGGCAAGGGGTGCACTGGCCACAAGATTCATGGTGGTAAAACCGGGTCACGACATGCAGAGCGCGCACGATATCGGTGGTCGTATCCATCACGATGACGCCTGCAGAACCGAGCATGGAACCGATTGCCGCCAAAGAGTCATAATCCATCTTGACGTCGATTTCCTCCGGTGTCAGAATCGGTGACGATGATCCGCCTGGAACAACAGCTTTCAGCTTCTTGCCCTGACGAACGCCGCCTGCGTGGTCGTCGATAATCTCACGCAGCGGGGTGCCCATGGGCAGCTCGTAAACGCCCGGCTTGTTGACATGGCCACTGACGCTGAACAACCTCAGGCCCCCGTTTTTTTCGGTCCCGAGCTCGGCGAACCATTCCGCACCTCGCTCGAGAATCGCCGGCACATAGGCCAGGGTTTCCACGTTGTTCACGATAGTCGGACATCGAAATGCGCCTTCGATGGCCGGGAATGGCGGTTTCATTCTGGGCCAGCCTTTCTTGCCTTCCAGCGATTCGAGCAAAGCCGTTTCCTCGCCACAGATATAGGCGCCGGCACCGCGATGAACCACGATGTCGAGGTCGAATTTGCTGCCGAGAATCTGGTTGCCGAGATAACCGGCTTCGTCAGCAGCTTTGATCTCTTCCACCAGCCGTTCCGCCTGTCGTACATATTCGCCGCGAATGTAAATGAACGCTTTATTTGCTCCGATGGCATACGAAGCGATCAGGATGCCTTCAAGCAAGCCATGGGTGTAGTTGTCGATAATGTAGCGGTCTTTGAACGTGCCGGGCTCGCTCTCGTCAGCATTGACGACCAGATATTTCGGCTTCGGGCTATCCGCGGGAATGAACGACCATTTGCGCCCGGCCGGAAAACCCGCCCCTCCGAGTCCCCGTAGATTCGACCGGGTCACTTCATCGATCACCTCACCCGGCGTCATTTTCTTGAGCACCTTGTGAATGGTCTCGTAACCGCCGTGTTTCTTGTAGACCTCGAGAGTGTGGCTATCCAGGATGTCGAAGAATTTCGAGATAATTCTCTCTGCCACTTATTTCAACTCCTTCAGGATTTTGTCGATGGCAAATGGCGTGAGTTTGCCATGGTAATCTTCATTGAGCTGCATCATCGGCGCGGTTTCGCACGCTCCCAGACACTCGACCTCAGAGAGCGTGTAGTTGCGGTTTTTGCTCGTTTCTCCAGCTCTGATCTTCAATTTCTTCTCCAGGTACTCCCTGATCTTCTGACAGCCCAGCAAATCACAGGACAGACCCCGGCATACCTGAAAATGGTATCTGCCGTGTGGCTCTCTGGCGATCAGCGTGTAGAAGGTCATCACTTCGTGTACTTTTACGGGGGGCACCTCGACAAGCTCAGCCACATACTTTTCGACATCGGATGAAATATGGCCGAATTCCTGTTCGGCAAGATAGAGCACCGGAAGCATGGCCGCTCTTTTTTCCGGATACTGCCGAATGATTTTCTCAAACCGTTCCTTGGCCTGTTTTGAAAACGTAATCGTCACCGGTCCAGTTCTCCTGCGATCATGTTGATCGAGCCAAAAGTTGGAATGATGTCTGCCATCTGGGCACCCTGAATCATCTTGCTGAAGCCTGCAACAAAGGGGAAACACGGTGGCCGGCAGCGCACGCGATACGCACGGTCGGTGCCATCGCTGACGACGTAAAAGCCGAGCTCGCCATTTGCGCCCTCAACCGGAAAGTACGTTTCACCGCGTGGTGGCCGAATACCGTAGCCATCCATAACCAACATAAAGTGGTTCATGAGGCCCTCGATACTGGCATACGCTTTTTCTTTCGCCGGCAGGGTGACGCGTTTGTCGGCAGCGTAGACCTGGTCATGGTAGGGCTGATTGCTGCCGAGCAGCGTCGGGTCGGTGACCGCAACTTGCTGCAGCAGGCCGGCGGTCTGGCCAAACTTGCCCAGGTCTGCCATTCTTTCCGCCGGAATCTCCTTGCCCTCGGAATCAACCATGATCGCTCCTTTGGGCATTTTGGCCAGCGCCTGCTCGATGATGAAGCAGCTCTGCTCCATCTCTTCCATACGCACGAGATAGCGGTCGTAGACGTCGCCATGCTCCCCGACAGGCACATCAAACTCAATCTGGTCGTAGTGACTGTACGGAAACGTTGTGCGAACGTCGTATTCGATGCCACACGCGCGCAGCATCGGACCGGTGAAGCTGTATGAAATCGCGTCCTGCTTCGAAATCGCTCCGACGTGCTGGACGCGGTCGACAAAAATACGGTTGCGCGTCAATAGCTTGTGCACTTGTTTGAGCTGGTGGCGCACTTCTTTTATTTGCTCTTTGACTCTTTTATCAAAATGGTGCGGCAGATCACTCTTCACGCCCCCGACTCTGACATAAGAGACGGTCACTCTGGCGCCGGTGACTTCTTCGATGAGCTGATACATGGCTTCTCTGGCTTGCATAAAGTAGAGAAAGGCGGTCATGGCGCCCAGCTCCATGGCCATGGCCCCGATGCAGGTCAGGTGGTCCGCGATGCGGGAGATCTCGCTCATGACGATGCGGATGTAGCTGCATCGCTCTGTGACCTCGACACCCAGCAGTTTTTCCACCGCCAGCGCATAGCCAACATTGTTTATCAAAGGGGAGACATAATTCAGCCGGTCAGTGTATGGAAAGACCCCGTTGTAGGCGATGTTCTCCGCATGTTTCTCGAACGCGCGGTGCAGATAGCCGATCCCGACCTCTGACCCAACCACTTTCTCGCCGTCCAGCTCCAGAATGATCTTGACCACGCCGTGCATGGCGGGATGAGACGGTCCCATGTTCAAAAACATGTGCTTGACCTTCAAGCCGTCGGCGTCGGAGACGTATTTGTCCACCGCCTTTTGAGCCAGGTCTGCGGTTGCTGAAATCTGGCTGTCGTTGGTGACCTCGCCAGTGACCAGCGGCTGGCGTTTGGTGATCGGATAGTCCTTGCGCAGGGGATGGCCTTTGAACTCGTCGTACATCAGCAGCCGGCGCAGGTCCGGGTGGCCTTTGAACCGGATCCCGAACATGTCCCACACTTCGCGCTCGTACCAGTTCGCAATCTGCCACAGATCGGAAACGGTTTGCACCTGAGGGTCGCGCTCGTCAACCGGCACTTTGATGCGCAACCGTTCGCTGGTTTTGAACGAATGCAGCAAGTACACCACCTCAAAGCGCGGCGCTCTCTCCAGGTAATCCACGCACGTCAAATCCACCAACAGCTCGAATCTGGGCTTGCTCTTGTGCAGGAGGAATTGGCAGAGGTCAGAAATAATCTTCTTATCGACGACGACAATAGCATCATCCCGATAGGAATAAGCATCGAAAAGGGAATCTGTGAATCTTTCCTTTAGATTCGCAAACAGGTTTGAGGTCATCATCCGTAACTGTATGCTGAAGAATCCATGGCTCCGGAGCAGCCCAAAGAAGTTCTGATTCTATCTTTTCTGTTCTATCAAATAGTCCTCGACGCTCAACGCGGCCAGAAGCGGCCCACCGGCAACAAGCTTTTTGAGCCGGGCGTCTACCCGAAGGTTAAGACCTTCCAGGCTTCTCGCACCCAGCAGGTGCAGGTCCCCTTCCTGGGCAAATACAACTTCATCAACAGTGAAATACTCGTTATGGCGTATGATGGCAAAACCAACG
>JBHHXT010000255.1:0-6944 GCA_046757165.1 bacterium
CTCCGGTCCGCCCCGCCTACTCAACCTCCGTTGACACCCGCCAGCCTCGCATGCATGATTCTTCGCCAAAGCGGAGGCACCAGCGCCAGCAACACCATACCGGCGTAGCCAGTGGGGAGCTGCGGACTCTCCGCAAAATGGCGAAGCGTTTGGTAACGTTTGACGGAATGGAGGTGATGGTCCGCGTGTCTTTGCAGTTTGAAGAGCAAGTAGTTGGTGAGCCGATGGTTTGCGTTCCAGGAGTGAGCCGGAGAGACTTTTTCATACCGCCCCGGTGAGGTTTCTTGTCGTGCCAGGCCGTAGTGTTCCAGATAGTTGACGACTTCCAGCAGGACGATCGCGATAAAGCTTTGCGCAAAAAAGAAAAGGATAGCCGACCGGCCAAACAGACCCGCCAGCGCCGCTGCGAAAAGGAACGGCAGGGCGGTGAACCAGAGCATTTGGTTGGACAGGCTCAAGGGTGAGCGACCGCTTCTTTTTAGCCTCTGGTTTTCGATCTTCCAGGCGCTGCGCCAACTTTCTGTGGTTCAGTTTTTTTTCGATTTTAGAGTTTTGGATTTCGAGTTTCCGGCTTAGGGGCATATTGCTCTGTTTTTGAATTTCTTGACATTGCCCATGTGCAGCTCCTTCGTGCCCTTCGTGGTAATAAAGAGTTTCTTCAGGCAGATCTACTGTAATTATTTGTTTGTTTTTTGTTACATGGGCTCGTTTTGGAATTTGTGAACAACTGAGGCTAAGCGCTCTCCACACCGCGCATCATAACTGAACCGACGTGCGCAACTGCTTCTCCTGCTCAAAGCGCGCGAGCGCAAGCTGAATCAGGCGGTCGACCAGCTCGGTCTGGGAAATGCCGCTCGCCTCCCACAGCTTCGGATACATGCTGATTTTCGTGAACCCCGGAATGGTGTTGATTTCGTTGACATAGAGTTTGTCCTCCGGCGTGAGGAAAAAATCCACGCGCGCCATCCCCTCACAGCACAAGACCTTGAACGTCTGCACCGCGAGGGTTTGCACGGCTTTGACCCCTTCCGGGGTCAGGTTTGCCGGGATTTCCAGCAGGGCGCCCTGGTCGTCGATGTATTTGGCCTCGTAGGAATAGAACTCATGCTGCGGGATGATTTCGCCGGGTATCGAGGCCAGCGGATCTTCATTGCCCAATACGGAGCACTCGAGCTCCCGCCCCTTGACCGCTTCTTCGATGATGAGCTTGCGGTCGTACCGAAAGGCATCCTGGATTGCCCGGTCGAATTCACCTGAGGAAGCGACTTTGTGAATTCCCACCGAAGACCCGAGGTTGGCTGGCTTGATAAAAACAGGCGCGCCCAACCGCTCTTTGACCCGGTCGAATTGAATCGTGTGCGCCTCCCCTTTTTGATAGACCAGGAAATCGGAGATCGGAATATTGGCCTCACGTAGAAGTCGCTTCATGACATCTTTGTCCATGCCTGCGGCGGAGCCCAGGACACTGGCGCCAACAAAGGGCACATCCATCAGCTTCAGCAGCCCCTGAATCGTGCCATCCTCGCCAAACGGTCCGTGCAGCACCGGAAAAACAACATCTACCGGCCCGGGCGACTCATTCCCGGAGAGGCTGACAATCTCGCTGCTGCTGCTTTCGCCCGTCACCAGAGCGACGTTGCCGGTGGTCTTGTTCAGACTGATGAGCTTCGGATTGTCTGCGTTGAGCAAGAAGTGGGAACGGTCATGCAGGGACCACCGCCCCTGCTTGTCAATACCGAGAAGGACGACCTCATATTTGTCCTCGTCGATGGCATTGACGATATTCCTGGCAGATTGCAGCGAAACTTCATGTTCAGCGGACTTGCCGCCGCAGAGAATGGCGACGCGGATTTTGTTGGTCATCGTGGCTTCCTATCCCTGGTTCAAATGGGTTGTGGTAGCAATAATATCGAGCTTTTCTATCACTTCCTGAGGTATTTCTTCGGGTTTCATCGCGGCAGCGACTTGATAATAGTCGTTCTTGGAAATGGTGACACTTGCTGCTTCAAAAAAAGCGGGCAAGAGGGCCTTGCTAGCGGGTGTGGCGTTCAAATAATCATGCTCTTGCAATGGATTTGAAAAGACAGCGGGAGGGAGCTGCTCTTTCAAGAAATCAACCCCTGCCTGTGCGAACAAATCGGGAGATTCTGTGCTCCACTCGCGGGTCACGAATCTAAAGAGGGCCTCCGGGTGCAGGAGATAGTTTTCCGCCTCGTATCGCCTCCAGCGCATAATGAGCAATCCCTCGGCAGAGATTTCGTGCTCAGGAAGAGCGCGATTGTCGCCGTCCAGAAGTAAGATGCCCCGATAGTCAGGCTTGATGGCTTTGAGTGCAAAAAAGTGTGACCTGGCTTCCCTGGGATGCCTGCCCTGGTTGCCGTGCCAAAACGGTTCTTCCAGAAACTTTCGAGACGGATGTTGCAGAATTCGCGCCCATTCGCGCAGCAGGTTCAAGTCTGTTTCTCCTTCAACATAGAGAATGCCCGGGGCCAGCTCAGCCATCAGCATATCGATACTGGTCAACCGCTTCAGGGCCTCGCGAACCTGCTCCTTTTCGGTATGAACATACAGCTTATGGGGCTTGCGATAGAAAGAAAGAATCTGGTCCGGGGATGTTGAGTCGATGAGCACTTCGGAATGTGTTGCGATGAGCAATTGACAGTTTCTTTGCCGTACGATCTCCCGCAGGCGATCGTAGATTTGTTTTTGCAGGATCAAATGCAAATGAGCATCCGGCTCATCCAGCAGCAGGACCGAAGCGGGCCGCGCATAGAAAAAGGCCAACAGCATCAGGATCTGTAAGAAACCGCTGCCCGCAGATGCGATGTCCAATTTGGGTCGAGCTCTTTCGTTTGCATCTCGTACTGACTGGGACTGAAATTCGCAGTTGATGAAAGGCAGACCTTCATAAACTGGCGGCAGCAGCTTATATTTGAATATCGTCTCTATATCATTGACCAGCGCTGCCCACGCTTCAGGATGTTGCCGGTTGATTTCCAGAAGCAAATTGCGCAAGATGTCACCGGGCTTGCCCTGGCCGATCAACAAGTCCTGATACGCTTGATCGTAGCGTGTTTCCTCAGCACCAATGCCTGAGAATGGCGGCACGTGCACGACCCGTAAGTTTCTGACGAAATCCAATAATGGCTCTATCGGCGTATCAGCCGCTGGCCGGACATGGATGAGATCAGGGTAGCGATAAGTGAATTCAAGCGCCAGCCGCCACGCTGAAGTGTTGTTTTTCCCCGTGAGCTCGATTTGCAGGATGCGTGGCGTCCCTGGCTTCTGGCCGGCCGCTAATTCTTCCTTAAAAAGCGCGGTTGAGCGATTGAACCAGAGCAGGTTCATTTCCCGCAACGGTAAAGTCGTAAAGTCCTTGCGAGTGATGGCGACGCCGGTGCGTTTGCTGGCTCGAGACCCGGATTGCGGTCCGCGCTCTGTCAGCCATTTCTGTAAAGCGAGATACCATGCTGCCAGCGCCTGCAGCAGAGTTGATTTGCCGGAGTTGTTCGGACCTGCCAACACAATGCTGTTGGTCAGATCGAACACTTCGTCTTTGAATTTCTTGAAATACCTTATTTTGACCTGGTTGATGAGCATTTGTTTTGCCGCGTTTCGGGTTAATCTCTTGCCGGGAGGTTTTATCTTTCCTGAAAGACGCGTTTGGCCGTTAGCTATTGGCTTTTGATTCAGGTGTTTAGGCTGTAGGCTTTTAGGCTGTCAGGTTTTGCGCAATGCTCTAAACTAACCCGCGCCCCGAAAGCCTACAGCCTAAAAGCCTACCTACCTGGATCATTAGTCTTTGTAAACCACCGCCGTACCGCTCGCGCTCACCATCAGCATGTTTCCTCCGGAGCCCGTGCCGATGGTCTCATAGTCCAGATCGACGGCAAGAACGGCATTGCCGCCCTGCGTCCTGGCCTGCTCGACCATCTCCTGCACCGCAATCTCCTTGGCGCGGCGCAGCTCTTTTTCATAGGATGCCGAGCGGCCGCCGACGATGTCACGGATGCCGGCGAAGAAGTCTTTGAAAATGTTGGCGCCCAGAATGGCCTCACCGCTGACCAGACCGATATATTTGACAATTTTCTTGCCTTCGATAGATGGCGTGGTTAGAACTAACATGGTGTCTCCTTGTGTTTTGGCGTGCAGGTAGTCGGATTGAATATAAGCATATCTTCCCAACATTGTCGAGGAAAATCTGCGCTCAGACGGGGCTTGATCCCAGACAAAAAGCTTGACTTTTGCAGGGCGTATCTGTTACATTCGGGTGCTTTAGAAGACGGCGCACCCCTTTTGTCCCATTTGAGAAAGCTTTGATGTTACCAACTTCTGCGAGGTCACGCAATGGCTGAGAAGAGACGGTCGTTTTTTGAAAATGTACTTGCCTTCTTCGATAAGGCCGCCGTTCATACGCCCCATCCGCCGGGTTTGTTGGATCAAATCAAGTATTGCAACAGCGTCTATTCGTTCAAATTTCCTTTGAAAGATGGTGATGACACGTATGAAATCATCCACGCCTTCCGGGTGGAGCACAGTCACCACAAGCTGCCGGTCAAAGGAGGAATCCGGTACAGCGAGCTCGTCAACGAAGACGAAGTCAAGGCCCTGGCCGCGCTCATGACCTACAAGTGCGCCATCGTCGATGTACCCTTTGGCGGGGCCAAAGGCGGGGTCAAGGTCGAACCGCGCAACTACACACCGGAACAGCTCGAGCGCATCACCCGACGCTATACGGCCGAGCTGACCAAAAAGAACTTCATCGGTCCCGGCGTGGACGTGCCGGCGCCGGATTATGGCACCAGCGCGCGCGAAATGGCTTGGATTGCCGATACCTACAGCGCGCTCAATCCGGGTCTGATCGATGCAGCGGCCTGCGTCACGGGTAAGCCGCGCGAGCAAGGCGGCATCCGCGGCCGGGTTGAAGCGACCGGCAACGGCGTGTTTTATGGCGTGAGACACGCCCTGAGCTATGCTGAAGACGTGAAAAAGCTCGGTCTGACGCCCGGCATCGAGGGCAAGCGCGTGGTGATTCAGGGGCTGGGCAACGTCGGTTATCACGCGGCAAAATTTTTCCAGAAGGCCGGCGCCATTATCGTGGCCGTGGCTGAATATGATGGCGCCGTTTATAACCCGAAAGGTATCGACGTCGACGCCCTGCGTGTGCACCGTCAAGAGACCGGCTGTACGCTCGATTTCCCTGGCGCGAAGAACTTCACCAACACCTCGCAGACGCTGGAATATGAGTGTGATATTCTGGTGCCTGCGGCGCTGGAGCGACAACTCACCCGGGACAATGCCGCCCGCATCCAGGCGAAAATCGTGGCAGAAGCAGCAAACGGTCCCACCACGGCAGAAGCAGCCCGCATCCTGTCCCAAAAGGGCGTACTGATTATTCCGGACCTCTACCTCAACGCCGGCGGGGTAACAGTCTCATATTTCGAATGGCTGAAAAACCTCAGCCACGTGCGCTTCGGCCGCATGAGCAAGCGCTTTGAAGAAGCCTCCAATCTCGCCCTGCTCAATACCGTCGAGCGTCTGACCGGCAAGCAGTTGACGCCCGAGGAGCGTAGCTTCGTCGCCCACGGCGCCGACGAGATCGATCTGGTGAATTCCGGGCTGGAGGAAACCATGGTCACGGCCTATGATGCCATTCGCGAGGTTTGGAAAACGACTCGCGGCGTCACCGACCTGCGCACAGCGGCGTTGGTCGTGGCCATTAACAAAATCGCGATTTCGTACGTCCAGGCGGGGATTTTTCCTTGATTTGCAGAAGGTCAAAATGATGAAAAAAGGGTATGGTACAGTTTGTGTCCTGATTCTCAACTTTTTGCTTCCCTCATGCAGCAAACGTATCACCGACAGCAATGATTCGAATGACCCCGTTTCCTATCCACAAAAGTTCCACGTGGCGAGCAATAAGATAGTCGATGAATCCGGCGGTCAGGTGATGTTTAGAGGTCTGGCTCCCATCGATCCCCTTTATCAATATTTCGCGTCATCGGAGAGTGCTTTCCATGATGATGACTTTGTCCCCTGGCAGGAGCGCCATTTCCGGACCCTGTCTGAATGGGGAACCACCATCATCCGGCTGGGCATCGAGCCGGCGACCTGGCGAGCGCATGGCAAAGAGAAGGCCTTCGAGATACTCGATCAGGCCGTTGCCTGGGCCTCAAAATACGAGATGTATGTCATGCTCGACTTTCATTCCATTGGCTTCCCGCCGGCGGAGAAGTACGAAAGCAATCTGCACGACCTTTACGGCGAGCTCTACTACACTTCCCGGGAGGAGATCAAAGCCTTCTGGGAGTCGATTTCCAGACAGTACGCAAGCAACAACGTCGTCGCTTTTTATGAGCTATTTAACGAACCTTTCGGAGTGGATGGTCCGGCGACGCCGGACGATTGGCAGCCCTGGAAAGCGTTTGCAGAGACCGTGATCGACATCATCCGCAAGAACGATCCCGATGCCGTGGTGATCGGCGGTGGCCTGGACCATGGGTACGATCTATCGCAGGTCCTGCAGAATCCGATCGACCGGCCAGACCTCGTCTATGCGACCCATCCTTATCCGGACAAGAACAAATGGGGTCGCAATTGGGACGAGGCGTTTGGCGACGTCAGCGCCCAATACCCGGTGTTTGCCACGGAGTTCGGCTTCACGCCGGAATCGGAACGTGAATACGCGGGCGAAGGCAGGTATCGGGAGGCGGTCTTCGATTATTTGGAAAGCAAGAAGATCAGTTGGACGGCCTGGTGTTTTTCGCGCAATTGGACGCCAGCGCTTTTGCGGGATAATGACTATACGCCCACTGAGGCGGGAGCGTTTGTTCGGGATAAATTTCAAAGTATCTCTAATGGTGTGTTTCCGAAATGACCTGACAACACCGTGTTAGCAGTAATAAAGTAAAGCACTCATAATAAAGAATAAGTGGGTAAACTGA
>JBHHXT010000256.1:0-6940 GCA_046757165.1 bacterium
ATCCTTTTGGTTCCGGTTGTTAAATCCCGAGTTTCTTGCGGGGCTCGTCCGGCTAAAGTCGTGGAGAGTCAGACTCACCAGAACCGCGGCTTAAATCTCCGGTCGTTCAGTATTTTGACGGTGTCCCCACTCTGGGCGATGACAAAAAGGCCTTTCATGTAGGCATATCGGTCAACGCCTTCTTCGATCACGATGCCTGCGACGGCTCCCACGGTTTTTCTTTCTTTGTATTCCGGGTAGAAGGTTTTGAAGTCAGCGAGCCGCTGCAAATGCTCATCGACATCTTGCACGCCCAGAGTGCTTTTCGCCTCGATCAGAACAGCATATTGGTCGTTCAGCGCCAAAATGTCGACTTCCATTTCCCGACCATTCTTGCGAGCCCGAACGCGTTGCGAGACTCTTTCCACCTCGATGTTGCGCTCTTTGAATAGTCGTTCCACCGCAGGGATGACCAGGCCTTCAATAAAGAGTCCCCATTTGCCGGTAAGCCCTGCGATCTGGTCGCTGACCCTGACAATCTTCTTGTCGGTTGCTTTGAACAACGCCCAGATTTCCTTGAACCCTTTTTCAAGCTCTTGCGTTGTCATGCCTGTCACCCCATTTTTGACTTTGTCTGTGACCGGTTTTTCGTCGTTTCGAGCTTCATGGGTAATCTGTATCGCCGCACGCCATCGAACTGGTGCAGCGCGTTCGCGACTGCACCAGCCGTCGGCACCAGTCCGATCTCCCCCACGCCTTTGGCGCCAAACGGGCCATGGCGGTCCGGCACTTCGACGCCGATGATTTCCATTGCGGGCGTCTCTTTGGCGCGCAGAATGCCGCACTTGCGCAAGCGGGTGCTCGCGGGATGTCCGCCAATCTGCACAAAATCTTCTGTCAACGCGTACCCCAGCCCCATGTGAATCGATCCCTCGATTTGCCCCTCGAACAGAGTCGGATTCACGATCCTGCCGGCATCGTGCGCAGCCACGACTTTTTCCACTTTTCCCACGTCATCGAGAATCACGACCTGGGCGGCGTAACTGTAGGAGTAGTGCGTCACGGGCTCGTCGGTTTTGGCGCCGGGTTTGGTGGTCCAGTCGCAGATCCACTCCCCCAGGTACTCCCGGCCTTCCAGCTCGTTGAGTGAGCGGTTGTCCAGGTCTTGTTTCAGGTTCTTGCAAGCCGCAATGATCGCATTTCCCACCAACGAGGTGCCGCGTGAGGCCGTGGTCATGCCACACAGCGTGTCGTCGGTGGTCTCGACGCGTACCTCCACCATTTCAGGATCGACGCCGATTTCTTCGCACAGCATCTGCACGGCCATGGTGTGCACCCCCTGGCCCATTTCTGTCCAGCCATGCTCGATGACGATCTTGTCCGGCGCCTCGATGACGATTTTGGCGCGGCCGATGTCCGCCATGCCGTTGCCGATACCGGTATTTTTGATGCCGCAAGCGAGCCCGGCGTATTTTGCTTGCTGGAACACCTCTTTGACAGCCAGGAGTGACTTTCGAACTCCCGCTCCGTGGGTGATCACCTGTCCGGTGGCTGTTCTTAGCCCTTCTCTCAGGGCATTGTCATAGCGAAACTGCCAGCGCTCGAAGCCGCCTTTTTCGCACAGCTCATCGATCAGACTCTCGACGGCAAACGTGACCTGGTTGACCCCAAAGCCGCGCATGGCGCCGTTCGGAATGTTGTTGGTATAGACGGCGCGGCTTTCGACGTCGACGATGGGCACGTAGTAGGCACCGGTTGCATGGCCTGCTGACCGTTCCAGTACCTTCATCCCGACCGAGGCGTAAGCGCCGGTATCGCCAAGTATTCGGGCTTTCAAAGCCGCGAGTTTTCCCTCTTTGCTGCACCCCAGCGCATAGTCCATCCATACCGGGTGCCGTTTCGGGTGCATCCGGATCGACTCCTCGCGCGTCAGGGTGACCTTGACCGGTTGTTGCAGCAGGAAAGCAAACAGGGCAGCATGTCCCTGAATCGAAAGATCTTCTTTACCGCCAAAAGCGCCGCCGTTGGGGACGAGCACGACTTTGACTTTCTCCTCAGCCAAGCCGAGAATGCGGGCGATTTGCTTGCGGTCCTCATAGACGCCCTGCCCTTGCGAAAACACTTCGACCCCGTCGTACCATGGGCGGGCAATGCAGCTTTCCGGCTCCATAAAAGCGTGCTCGATCGTCTGCGTCTGAAACTGCCCGCGAACGACGAATTCTGAATTCTGCAACGCCGTGTCCGCGTCGCCGCGCTTGATGACGGTTGTGGAGAGAATGTTGCCCTGTTCGTGGATTCGGGGCGCATCGTCCTTGATCGCTTCATGGGGGTCGGTCACGGGCTCGAGCACTTCATAGTCGACCTTGATCAGCTCGAGTGCCTTTCTGGCGAGAGCTTCAGACTCAGCCGCCACGCCGGCGAGCACATCTCCGACATAGCGCGTCACCTCGCCCGTCCTGACCATGGTCGGCCAGTCCTGGACAATGAGCCCAACCTGGCGGTTGCCCGGAATATGGTCGGCGGTGAAGACTCGCCGCACGCCCGGCAATCGTTCGGCTGCGCTGGTGTCGATGGCCAGAATTTTCGCGCGGGGATGGTCGCTGAATTTCAAGGCGCCGTAGAGCATCCGTTCGAACTTCATGTCGCAGACGAAGGGACGGCGGCCCAACACCACATCGTAAGAATCGTATTTCGGCAGCCGTTCGCCCACCTTGCCGCTGTGCACGCCGTTTTCGATTCGCTTGCCATTGCGCAAAATCTCGGCGGCATAGAGAATCGAATCCTCTATTTTCTTGTACCCTGTACAGCGACAAAGGTGTGGTGTTAGCGCGTTCGTAATCTCGTCCCGGGTCGGGCTGGGGTTTTTGTCGAGCAGCACCTTGCTCTGCATGACGATGCCGGGAATGCAAAAACCGCACTGCACCCCGCCTTTTTGCAGGAACGCGTTGGCGAACACCTCCTGCGTCCTTTGTTCCAACCCTTCGATGGTCACCACCTGGCTGTGCTCGACCTTTTTCATCGGAATCACGCAGGCGAGCACCGCCCGGTCGTTCAACTGGACGACGCAGCAGCCGCAAGCCGCTTGCGGGGCGCAGCCGTCTTTTGGCGATATGATGTTTTCCACCTCGCGCAGGCAGGTTAACAACGGCAAATCCGGATCGCCGTTGAAGGTCTTTATTTCGCCGTTGAGGGTGAATTGCATAGAAAACCTCTTTATAAACGAACTGGGTCTGGTTCCAACGCAGAGCGTTGCTGGTTCCTACGCTCCGCGTGGGAACCAGCTTTTGACGCTCCGCGTCGCGTAAAGGGACGCAGAGCGTCCCACCTGGGTTCCAACGCAGAGCGTTGGAACCAGACGAAGACGAAGTAGCGGGGCGCAGAGCGTTTTGCTGGTTCCTACGCTCCGCGTTGGAACCAGACGGTGAAAGATCAGACGGTGATCATGCTTCTCCCAACATGACCGAAGCGTAATTGCTGGCATCGTTTCTCACGCCATCAAACAACGTGCGCATGATCAGAAACGGTCGTGTGTCGACCTTCTGGCCCTCGACCTGCTCTGCAAGAAGTTGGCTCGCCAGCATTTGATTGCGTTCGTCGAAGCGCAGCTCGGCGAAAGCTGTGCGCCAGGTATACTCATTGACCGCTTCATGAAAATACAAAAAATATTCATCACCTGCAATACGTCCTTGCATGGAATTTCGTGTTGGGAAATAAAATCCGTCGTGATCTTGGAATTTCATGTAACTTTCTTTTGAAAAGAAGAACCTGGGTTTCTCGACAAACGGGCCGCCAAATTCGGGACAGTAGGTGTCGCAGTCGCCGCATTCATTGCAAAAATCTGCCAAATTAGCGATCTGAGTGGGCTTGTTCAGAACGAACCTTTCGCTGCCTTTGACCACCAGTTTGCCCCCGATTATCTCGTAAAGGGTCGTCTCCGTGTCCAGGGTGCCCGTCGGAATGGAAAAATTGGCGGCGTTGGGACAGACGGGCAAACACTTGTTACATGTGATACAGTCAAACAGCACCAGGTGGCTATTGATTTTTGGGGGCGTTTTGAGGTTGGCCGCCTGGTGGTACATGGGATTCTCGAGCAGCGCCGGGACAATCCTGCCGGCGTTTTCCACGCCCGCCGCGTTCACCGACTCTGCCTGCGCCTGTGACAGGATGAATTCATCGATGGTGTGGCGCTCCGCCTCCTCCATCTTCCGTTTCAACCGGCGCAGATAGTCGAACAGCCGGGTGTAGCCGCCTTCCTTGAGGAGATCCGTACAGGTCGTGACGGGCCGCATGTTGCACAACACCGCATCGACAAAATTGTGTTTCGTAATTCCCGCTGAAAAGGAGATCTGGAAATGCTCCCCCATCTCCGTTCTGAACTTGTGCATGGCATTCATGGCCAGCACATGCAGCGGCGCTCCGGAGAGATACATCACCTCGTCGGTGAAAACGTTCTGGTTGTTTTTGACCACCAGCGTGTTCGTAAACTTCGCCCCGACGTTGACGCCATGTTTGGCAGCGAATTTTTCCAGCCGTTTCATCATCCCGACCGCCTCATCGAACGACACATCGTGTTCAAATGCCGCGGGGTCGAGCTCAATATTCTCGTATCCCAGCGATTCGTGCAGCGTTTGCTCGACGAAATCAAATCCCAAAATGGTCGGATTCATTTTCACGATGACATGGAACCCATGCTCACCGATGAGGTGTTCGACAATGGCTTCGATCTCCCCGCCCGGACAACCGTGGAACGTCGACAGGGTCACTGAGCTGGAAATCTCCCCAGTGATGGCAACATTCTCGAGATGGGCAAATCTGGGCGGCAAAGCGTCGAGCAATTTCCCGATGGCCGGGCGCGCGTTTTTGAAGTCGCTGAGCCAACTGTGCATGGCCGGAGATTGAATGCCCTCGAGATCGTAGCCAACAGAAATGTCGAAAATCGTATCATAAAACGGCGCGCCCCTCGGGACGCCCAGAATCTCTGTCTCCTCGATGAGTTTAAGCAACACCCAGGCGGTAACATATTCCGTGAAAGAATCCCGCAGACGCAGCTCTTGTGACCATTCAACGTTGTAGCCGATATTGCGAATGTCGATACAGGGGCGAGGAATCTCGAGCCGGTCCAGAATCTGAACCGTCTTGAGCTCGATGATGCGGCTGCCGCCCAGAAACGCCAGCACGATATTCTGCGCCATCTGACTGTGCGGTCCCGAGGCAGGCCCGAGCAAAGTTTCCGCACGGCGGCCGTGAAAATCGACGCCCAGGTCGAAACCGGGGAAGCCGAGGTACATCTTCCGTTTCGGGTAGCCGTAGATGGTTTCCCGAGCCTTGAATTCGCTCAGGATGCTGTCCAGATGGGTGGTGAGATTGATGCCGTAGAGTTCAGCCATGTTGTGATGCCGGGGCAAGTGTGAAACGTGAAATGTGAGACGTGAGACGTGAAACGCGGGAGGTCAGCGGGGACACCAATGTCGGGTTGGGTGCTTCACCTCTCATGAGCAGTTTCATCAGATACGCTGTTGCAGATACGTGCAAGATTGTCATCTCTTTCATGGCCCTTGCGACTCGTATTGAGAAAATCTGGCCCAGACGCGCTTCGCACATTCCCGTGCATGCGCCGCAATCGCTTCCTCGTCCAGCCCGGCGATCTGTTTGTTTTGCATGATCACCCGGCCATTGATGATCGTCGTATCAACCGCCGCATCGGCAATTCCAAACAAGAAATGTCCCCAGAAGTTTTCGCCGGTCATGGGCGTCGGCGGGAAATAATCGATCAGGATGAGGTCCGCCAGGTAGCCGGCCTCGATTTTCCCGACTTGCTGGCCGGTCAAACGCTGGTAGATTGCCGGGTTGTTCCTCAGCAGGATTTGCTGAAATTCCTGCCAGCCCACATTGGAATTCGTGAGATCATGTTTGTGCAAGAGATTCGCCATCCTCACGTCTGGTTTGATATCTGCAGACATGCCATCGGTGCCCAATCCGACCAGGAGGCCTTTGCTCATCAGCTTGAAGACATCAGCGCGGCCAACTGCGTTGTTCATGTTCGACTGCGGGTTGTGCATCACCATGGTGTCATTGGCGGCCAGAAGAGCCATCTCATTCTCGTGCAGATAGATGCCATGGGCCGCGATGGACTTTTTTCCCAGAAGGCCGAACCGGGCCAGGCGGGGAACGACTTCCGCGCCGTATTTTTCTTGCGTGATCGTCCGGTCGACCTCGTCTTCCAAAACATGGATGTGGCAGCCGCGCTCCAGCGTTTGGCCCAG
The DNA here is from genome assembly GCA_046757165.1 of bacterium. Classification (GTDB taxonomy): domain Bacteria; phylum Zhuqueibacterota; class Zhuqueibacteria; order Oceanimicrobiales; family Oceanimicrobiaceae; genus JBHHXT01. The sequence continues at coordinate 6,243 of JBHHXT010000256.1, forward strand.
CTCAGCCGCCTGATTCAGACTCTCATCATCGAGCGTAAACGAAGCGTGCAGTCCGACCATGCCGTCAAACAGGTGGTCCGGATTCTCTTTTCGGGCTTGCAGGCACTTGCGAATGAAGCGCTCGTTCTCGTTCAGCGCCGCCTGTCGCTTGTCCCTGCCATCGCGGTCGGAGATTTCGTAGCACAGGACGCCCCGCAAACCGAGCAAATCCAGTGCGTCCTCGATTTTGTCGAGACTGCCTTCGATAGCGTTGGGACTGGCATGGTGGTCCACGACTGCGGTCACCCCGTTCTTGATGGCAGAGATGGCTTGAACCAGGGCGCTGCAGTAGACAGACTTTAGATCGAGCGCCGAGTCCAGTCGCCACCACAAATATTTGAGGATTTCATGAAAATTCCCGGGCGCTTTCTGCAAGGCCAGGCCGCGGGCAAAGGTGCCATAGAAATGATTGTGACAGTTGATCAGGCCCGGCATGAGCAAGCGGCCGCCGGCGTCAATGTGTTTGTGGCTCTCGTACTTTGTCTCGAGTTCCGTTTCCGGGCCGATTTCGTGGATGCGCGAACCTTCGATGACGATGGCGTGGTGGGTTAGAATGGTGCTCTGGCGGTCGTTGGTGAAAATGCGTACGTTGTGTATCAGCATCGTGAGAAGAATTATTTCTTAAATGGAGCGATTAGCTTTTGGCTATTAGCTCTTAG
>JBHHXT010000257.1:0-6921 GCA_046757165.1 bacterium
GCATTTGGTCTCGAGTATCGAACAGAGAACTTTGAGATTTTTGCCGGTGAAGAAGCCTCCTATGCGCTTTACGATACCCAGGGGGTAGCCATCACCAACCCCGCCACGCAGGTTCCGGCTACGGATTCTAACGGAGACCAACTGTTCGGAGGATCTCAGGGTTTTCCCGGGTATAGCCCGGCCAACGAAGTGGACAGAAACCGGACCAACGTCGGATTTTATGCAGACGCAGAAGTCAATGCCACGGATGCCCTGCTGATAGGTGGCGCTGTACGCCTGGAGAGTTATAGTGATTTTGGCGAAACTGCTAATTTCAAACTGGCAAGCAGGTATAGAATAAACAATAATTTTTCGCTTAGAGGCTCTGTTTCTACAGGCTTCAGAGCCCCATCTTTGGCGCAAATCCACTATAATCTAATCTTTAACAATATTATTGCCGGTCGGTCCGAACGTACCCTGCTTGCTTCCAATACCAGTACCGTTGCCAGGGCATTTGGCATAGGGAAGCTCGAGGAGGAGACAGCTTTTAACGGCACCATTGGCTTCACTTTTAAATCTGGCGGACTTAGCGCCACGGTAGATGCCTACTCCATTTCTGTCGATGACCGAATTATTCTTACCGATACTTTCGATGCTTCCGCTTTGGGAGTAGGTGCAGAAGCCGCCCAGTTTTTTGCCAATGGCGTTGATACGAAAACAAACGGTGTTGATGTCGTTTTGAATTACAAACAATATCTGGGAGACGGAAGCAAAAGCCTTACTGTCGGACTGGCAGGCAACGTAAATGATCTGGAAATACAAAATATTAACAACGGTAATTTGAACAAGTTTACATTTTTTGGACCGTTTTCTCAGGCTTATTTGGAGGCTGCTGCGCCAGATCACAAGTTTGGTCTAAGCCTGACATTCTCAGCGCCAAAGTTGAATGTCGTGGCGTCCCTGACCCGGTTTAGTGAGGTAAAACTACAAGATTTTCAATGGGTTGATACGCCAGCAACAAACCAGGCTGAGGCAGATGCTCTACGTGCTGCCGCTACAGATATTTACAAAGCCGCCTTCACGCTTGATGTAAGTTTGAGCTATGCGCTCCAAAAGTCGGTTAAGCTAACTGTTGGCGCTAATAATCTTTTGAATGAATATCCATCACCGCAATTTGATGGCTGGACAGATCAGGGGGGATTTAATGATTCTGTGCAGATGGGCTCTGATGGTCGTTATTTCTTTACCCGGTTAGGCGTTAAATTGTAGAGAAGGATTAACTTTACAGATTCCATAGACTTCTGCACGATAGTGTTAATCTGATTTCACCCTTCGACTCCGCTCAGTGTAACGAGCGGAGTCGAACCCTGAATTATGTTGCTCGCATGGTTCACTGATGCGTGGGGAATTACAAGCCCCGGCGCTCATTATGGGAAATCCAAAGGATCAAAACGCGGCACTCTTCATCACGTCTTCAGATTTCGCAAAAAGTCTCTTCCAGGTGCTGGTTTTTTCTTTGATCAATTGTTTGATTTTCGGGATGGCTTCTTCGGTCACCCGCTCGCCTTCTTCGATCATGTAGTTGAGCAACTTGAACTCCGACCAGTGTACCAGGCCAACATCCGGCCGGATCACCACATCTGCTTCTTCCAGCAAAAGCAAGTTGAAGTGGCGTGCGGTCATGTGCTGCGTCTGGAACATGACGCTGATGACATTATCGAGGTTGGGATTATCATTGAGTTTTTGCCCGACATCGATGGCGATGATGATGTCGGCGCCAAGGTCGCGGGCGGGAAGGACCGGAACCGGACAGACGACCGAGCCGTCAACCAGCAAGTAGCCATTCACTTTGTAGGGCGGGAGGAACCCCGGAATCGATGCGCTGGCGCCAACGATCAAGCGCAAATCTCCTTCCCGAAACACCACCTGCTCACCGGTGAGAAGATTCGAAGCGACGGCGTAAAACGGAATCTTTGTGCTTTCGATTCTGCCGTCGGGTATGAGAAACTCCATCGCCCGGATCATGCGCTGGCCGCCCACCAGTGAAAGTTTGCTCTGCGCCAGGTTGACCACCACGCGCTGTTTGATATGAGTTGCCACCTGGCCGAAAAAGTTCTCCGCCGGCTCCTGGCGCTTGAACAAATCGAGACCGCTCTTCTTGTACTCCTCGCTTTCCAGAAACTGTCTGAACCGCTCTTCGACCCTGGCAGCATCGCCGCTCGTGGCGTAGATGGACCCGATAATGGCGCCGATACTCGAGCCGGTGATGAAATCGATTGGAATTCGTTCGCGCTGCAAGACTTTCAAGGCGCCAATGTGGCCACACCCTCTTGCTCCCCCTCCCCCAAGAGCCAGCGCAATCCTTGGCTTCTTATTCATCGTTCGTTCACCCTTTCCGTGGTGCGTTCAAGGCACCAGCTCTGGCCTGATAACACCTTAATCGGCCATGTGCCCGTTGTTTTTGATAAGATGAAATCGTCGCAACAATCCGTCAGTTTCTTTTCACTGCCAGCAGCGTCAGATCATCCGTTCTCTTGCTTTGGTCAACAAAAGCCAGGAAGTCCTCCTTTATCGAGTTAACAACCGTGTCCAGCTCAATCTTCCCGGGATTCTTCAGGATCGTTCTCACCAATTGCGTGAACCGCTGGCGGCCGTAGATTTGTTTGCGCGGGTTCTGGCTTTCGATCAGTCCATCGGTGTACATCAACAGCAGGTCATTGGGTTCGAATTGGACCGTGCGCTCGGCAACAATTCCATGCTCGAGAATCCCCAGCGGGGGCGTGGTGCCGGACAATTCTCTCAGCTTTCTGTCCCTGGCGATGAGTATCGGCGGCAGATGGCCGGCATTGATGTACTTGAACTCGCTGGTCTCCAGGTTCAAAATGCCAAAAAAGAGGGTGAGAAAAATGGAATTCGTGGTGCTCTGAATCAGAAGGCGGTTCAAGTTCTGCACAATCTGGTGCGGCGAGGTCGAATATTCGAGCTGTGAGCGGATGGCCGCCTGGGTCGTGGATGAGAGCAGGGCGGCTGGCACCCCCTTGCCACAAATATCGCCGATAGCCAGCGCGAGCATGTCGTCCGCAACGGAGATAATATCAAAATAGTCTCCGCTAATGGTCTCGCACGGCTCGACAAAGCTCACGATTTCCAGCTCTTCGATGTCCGGATGTGTGGTCGGCAGCAGCTTCTGCTGAACGATTTTCGCAGATGTGATCTCATCCCGCATTCTCTTGTTCTCATACGATTCATCGTAGAGCCATTCGTTTTCGATCGCCAGAGCCATCTGCTGCATCAGCGCCGTCAAGAGCTCCTTCTTGCGATTGGAAATGGGGTTGTGCTTCTTCTGATGGGCGAGATAGCACAGGCCCAGCAGGCCATTATGGCCGAGCTCATCCTTGATTTGCTCATCCCCTTTGGTCGCCAGGAGCGGAAAGACAATTCTGTCCCAGCTAAACTCACTACCCGAAGATCGCCAGGTTGTTGTCAGTTCGCCATTCGGCTGCATCGGGGTGATGTGCGGCTTTTTCGAAGCAAAGATTGTTTCGAAAAGGGCTTGCTCAGATTCGATGAGACAGCTGTCGAAGTTCTTGCCGATCTTCAGCTCGAGCTTTCCGGACGGGTCATATTTCAAGATGGCTGCCTGATCTGCATGCACCAGAGAGAGGGCCAGATCCAGCATGGTGTTCAACACGTCCGTGGTGGTGACGTTTGTCTGCCGGTTCTCGGCGAGCTTGAAATACTCTTTTTGGACAAACTCGATCGTATCGAAATTACTGGTGGCCGGCAAGAGCTGCTGGTCACTGTAATAATGCAGGACGACGTTGCCGAGCTGAATGCAATCATGGTTCTGGAGCCTGCTCTTTTTGAACTGAAGATTGTTTAGAAAGGAGCCGTTCTTGCTGTTCTTGTCTTGAATCAGGAAGACGCCCTGCTCATACGTTAGCCCGGCGTGATGGCGGGAGACCGAGGCGTCAGGAATGACAATGTCATTGTTCCGGCTTCGGCCAATCTCATAATTCTTTGAAAACAAGTAGTAGGTCTTGTTGAGGCCATCATGGTGGATAATTCTTAGTTTAGATTTGTACAAATGGGAGCCGCACTTTTCACAATACAGGGTGCTCTCCGCATTGTCATGGTTGCAAACGTCACATTTCATTGCTCGCAATTTCCCCATCCAGCCGCCGCAGCTCGTGCAGGAGCTCCGTTGCTGTTTGAAATCGCTCGCCAACCGCTTTCGCCAGTGCCTTCTCCAAAATCAGATCCAGTTCCGCGGGCAGCCTTCGGTTTTCCTGCGAGGGCAGCTTCGGGAACTGGTTGACGATTTTGTAGACAACCGACGCAATGGTATCGCCATCAAACGGCCGGATGCCGGTGACCATCTCGTAGAGCAAAACGCCCGTCGAAAAAATGTCAGAACGCCCGTCGACCTTGCGCCCTTCGATTTGCTCCGGCGACATATAGAACGGCGTGCCGATGATGTCGCCGGTCTGCGTCAGGGTTCCCAGTTGCGGCATTTTTGCGATACCAAAATCTGCCACCTTGACCTTGTCGTTTTCCAGCAAGATGATGTTGGAGGGCTTGATGTCCCGGTGGACGATATCGTTTTGATGCGCAAAATCCAGCGCCTGGCAAATCTGCCCGATGATGCGGCCGGCGCGAACCAGCGCGACCTTGCCTTGCCGGTCGAGCAGCGATTTCAGGTCTTCTCCCTCCAAATACTCCATGACGATGTAAGATGAATCGTTTTCTTCCTCAACGTCGTAAATGATGACGATGTTCGGATGGTTCAGCTTGCCGGCGGCACGCGCCTCACGGTAGAGGCGGTCTTTTAGCCGGGTGACTTCGCCAGGCTGCGCGTGCCCAAAAAACGCAACTTGTTTGATGACCACCGTGCGATCCAATTTCGGGTCCCAGGCCTTGAACACCAGCCCCATCGAGCCCCGACCGATTTCTTTTTCGATGACATAGCGGCCGACTCGCCGCGCCTTGCGGATGTCGCTTTGAATGGTTCTGGTCTCCCGCAAATGAAGCAGGGTTTCCTCAGGCGTCGGGGTTGACTTCTGCTCACTCGTTTTGTCGAAAATCGCGGTCGTGTTGAGCGGATCAAAAGTAATCGGTGTCTCCGAGGCAATCTTGTCGTGAAACGTCTCCTCGCCGTTGCGGTCTTCCATGCGCGGCAGGGGCACCACCGGGACGACGGTCACGTCCCGTTCTCGCAGGGTCTCCTTTAGCAGATTGGGGAAAGAATGGGTTCGCCTGAGCCCCAGAATAATCAACCCGAACAACAACACACCGCCGACGAGGGTCAAAACCCAGGGCAGCGGCGAGCCTTTTGCGACAGCACCGGTGCCATTCACACCGGGCAAGCGGGCCGCTGGCGGTGTGGGCCGCGCTGCCGGAACGTCATCATGCGGATTGTCGCCGGGGGCGCTATCGACGACGTCGCTTTGAGCCTGCCGTCTGTGAGACCGCGGCCGGTTTGACGCCAGGGCGGGTTCCAATTCGGTGTCCAGCCGGGGTTCATCTGCCACGGTTTCAGATGCCCGCTCCCGGTTCAAACGGGATGGCGGCCGGGGCGGTTGCTGGCTGAGCAGGCCGGACGGTTTGGGTTGCGCCGAGGGCTGCACCGCGCTGGCACCGGGGCTTGCATCTGGAACAGGCTGGCGGCGGCGCGGGGTCAACCTGGCCCGCACGTTTTCCAGCAGGGCCGTGGCCTCTTTGAAATCCGGATCGATTTTCTGCAGCAGCGCCAGCGCTGTCGTCCAGTCGTGTGTCCGGACAGCCTGAAGCGCGGCAGTGTAGTGCAGCTCCTGCTCGACCTCCTGCAGTTTCTGCTGAATGATCTCATGATTGGGATGGCTGGCCAGGGCTTTTTCCAGGTGGTCTTTGGCAAGCTCCAGGTTTCCGTCTTTGATAGCCTCGTCATATCGCTGCAGCCAGGCTTGCGGCCGGTTTCTCTTTTTCGCGATGTTGAGGTGGAACTGGGCTTGCTTCAAACCGGGGTCGAGCTGGAGCGCTTTCTCATAAGCCTTGCCGGCAGCGGCGTACTCTTCCACTCGCATCAACGCATCGCCGAGGGCATTCCACGCCTGCTCTTGCTCAGGATCGAGACGGACAGATTTCGACAGCGCCTGGATGGCGGCAGGCCAGTTGCGCAAGCTGAATTGCACCCGGCCAAGAATGGTCAATGCCGGTGCATAGGCGTCGTCCAGACGGACCGCCTCCTGCGCTGCGTACAAGGCCGCCTCATACTCTTCCTGTTGATTCCGGTCCTGCGCATAAAAGGTGTAGGCATTGCGCAGATAGAGCTGAGCGTCTCGCAAGGAAGCTGCGTCCAGGTTCCTGACCCGGCTCAAAGACTGAATGGTCTTGTTGAATTCCTGCCGGCGAAAGTAGCAGATGCCAAGCTGGTAGGCGGCCTCGTCAAAATCCGGATCCAGTGCCACCGCCTTTTCAAAGTATTTGATCCTGCCGGAGAGACTTTCGGTTCTGAGCCCCTTGCTGTAATACTGCAGCGCCGTTCGACTCTCCTGCTGACAGAAGGATGTTGTCGCAACCCGGAGTCCCATCAGGAGCAACACAGAAAAATACCAGCCGATCCGGGCACGGCGATCTTGCCCAACCATGTGAAGTACGTGCATCGAAATTGTTAGAATAAAACAGGTCTTAGAGCAGTGATCTCAAGGCAATTTAAAGGTGCGGGGTCGAAAAGATGGAAGTGAGCAAAATTGCCAAAGGTGATTCAGTCACGAAAAGTGCAATTTTTCAACAATATTCGCAATTATTGTCAATTTGGAACTGTCGAAGGTAAAACATTCTGCACTCTTTGTCAAGTGTTTTCGTTAAATAAAACTAACACATTTTACTTGAAACTTTCAAGAAAAATCTTAGGTTTCAGGAAGTTTGTGAATGCCGAAAGCGTTACACTCCCTGAGAGATTCG
>JBHHXT010000258.1:0-6917 GCA_046757165.1 bacterium
TCAGTTTACCCACTTATTCTTTATTATGAGTGCTTTACTTTATTACTGCTAACTCCATATTTGGGTGCCAATTTCCAGTTCCCTGTGAATAAGCGGAACAATGTCTTCAAAATTGGCAACATCAATGATGTGATTCTTAAAGATTACGCGTCAGGATTGATGCTTGCCTGTTAATCTAAACTATCTAATATTTTATACACAAAGCCACCCTTGTTGTCCACGCTCACATGTACATTCGAAACCGCCTCCTCCGCCGCCCGTCTCCCCAAAAACTCCCGCGAAATCTCCGGCAGCAACGTCCTGGTCAAAATATGGTCGACATTGCGGCCGCCGCTCTCGACTTCCGTGCAGCGCGCAGCGATGGCCTCGACGACCTTATCATCATAAGAGAACGCAATGCGCTGATTTGCCTCGAGTCGCCGGCGAATTTTTTCGAGCTCCAGAACGATGATCTGTTTCATGATGGTGTCTGAGATCGGATAGTACGGCGCGACGATCAGCCGGCCCAGAAACGCCGGCTCGAAGACTTTCAGCAGCTCCGGACGAATGGCCTCCTCCAACTGCTCCGGCTCGGGCCGGGTTTCTTCGTCGGCGCACAGTTTCATGATCAAGTCGCTGGCGACGTTCGAGGTGAGGAGAATGACGGTATTTTTGAAATCGATTTGCCTGCCTTCGCTATCCTCCAGCGTCCCTTTGTCGAACACCTGGTAGAAGAGCTCGCGCACGTCACGGTGCGCCTTCTCGATCTCGTCGAGCAGGACGACGCTGTACGGTTTGCGGCGCACGGCTTCGGTCAGGACCCCGCCTTCGCCGTAGCCGACGTAGCCTTTTGGCGAGCCTTTGAGGTTGGAGACCGTGTGGGCCTCCTGATACTCGGACATGTTGATGGTCACCATGTTGCGTTCGCCGCCGTAGAGAAGATCCGCCAGGCTCAAACCGGTGAGCGTTTTGCCGGTTCCGCTGGGGCCGACCAGCAGGAAAACGCCAACCGGCTTGTTCGGATCTTCGAGGCCGGCGCGCGCGGTGCGGATGCGCTGGCTGATGGCCTCGAGCGCGTGCGATTGTCCGATCACCCGCGCTTGCAGCAGCTCCTCGAGATCGAGCACGCTTTTGATTTCATCGGTGAGCATCTTGCCGACCGGAATCCCGGTCCAGCCGGAAATGACCTCGGCGACGATCCCGCCGTCAACGTAAGGTTTCATGAGCGGCGTCATCCCCTGGACTTGTTTGAATTTTTCATCGAGCTGCGAAAGCTCGTTTTGCAGCTTCTTGACCTCCGCTGCAGTCAGTGACCCGTTGCCGTCTTTTCTTTTTCCGTTTTGCTCTTGCTGCAAAACGGCATCGGCTTCCAACTTGCGGCGGATGTCCAGCATTTGCTCGATGAGCTGGCGCTCCTCGTCCCACTGTTTTTCGAGCTCTGCCAGACGGGATTCAGTTTGGGATTGGCTCTCGTGCAGGGTCTTGATGCGTTCTTCGTGGTCCGCGCCCGTCACACTTTCGCGCTCAAGAATGGATATTTCCACCTCGATCTGGTCGATTCGCCGGCGGCAATCCTCGATGGGCGCCGGGATGGCGGACTGACCGATGGCCACCCGGGCGCAGGCTGTGTCGAGCACGCTGACGCATTTATCCGGCAGTTGCCGGCCCGTGACGTAGCGGTGTGAAAGGCGGACCGCTTCCTCGACCCCCTCCTCCATGACGCGCACTTTGTGGTGCTGCTCCATGGTCGCGACCAGACCGCGCATCATTCGGATGGCTTGCTCCTCGGTCGGCTCTTCGACTTTGACAGGTTGAAAGCGTCTGGAGAGCGCTGCGTCTTTTTCAAAATACTGTTTGTACTCCGCCCAGGTGGTGGCGGCGATGGTTCTGAGCTCGCCTCGCGCCAGCGCCGGCTTGAGCAAGTTGGCGGCGTCGCCCTGTCCCGCCTGCCCACCGGCGCCGATCATGGTGTGCGCTTCGTCGATGAACAGAATGATCGGCTGCGGCGAGGCCTTGACTTCTGAAATCACTGATTTGAGCCGGTTCTCGAACTCTCCTTTGACCCCGGCACCAGCCTGCAGCAGCCCCAGGTCGAGGGTACGGATGGCAACATTTTTCAGGGGCGGCGGCACGTCCTGCTCAGCCACGCGCAGGGCAAAGCCTTCTACCACCGCGGTCTTGCCCACCCCCGCTTCTCCGACGAGAATGGGGTTGTTTTGCCGGCGACGGGTTAGAATGTCCACCACCTGCCGGATTTCGAAGTCACGGCCCAGTACCGGGTCGATCTCCCCCCTTTTCGCCCGCTCGGTCAGGTCGATGGTGAACTGGTCCAGGGCCGGCGTTTTGGTCGGGGCGCCTGGTTTGGCTTTGATCGCCTCCGGAGCCGGAGGGAGGGACTCTTGCTTGTCCTCCTCTGAGCCGGCCACGATTTGGTGAAATTTGCTGTGCAAAGATTCTGCGGAAATCAGCGCAAACTCATCGGAAATGTCACCGGCAATTCCCGCCAATTTCTCATTGCAGAGCAGCGCCAGGAGCAGGTGCCCGGAGCGGATTTTCGTCCCGTCCAGGTTGATGGAAGCGAGTGCCCACGCCTCTCGAATCAGCTCGGGCAGCCGTGGGGAAAAGGCCGGGGTGCGGGCGTTGCCGGTTTTGAAGCCATCCAGGCTGGCGGTGAGCTGCTGCTGCAAGCGGGACGGGTTGAGGCCGAAATGCCGGGCAATTCTTTCCACATCGGTGTTGTTGGCTTCCAGCAGTTTCACCAGCCAGTGCTCCAGCTCTATGTCATAGTGCGTACGCGACAGACAGAGCCCGGCTGCGCCTTCGAGGGTGGTGCGGCACGTTTCGTTGAGTTTGCTGACCAGGGTTTTCAAATCTAGTGGTATCATCTTGGTCCTCACCATGCTGAGATCAAAGTATCACAGAAGGTCACTCCTCTGAAATCGAAAACGTCTCAATCGTCCAGGTCTCTTGCTCCTTTTGGAGCAGGGCGTTTCCCAGGACACCTTCAGGAGGATAGTGGAATTCCACGTTTGCCCTGCCTTGATCCAATTTGAGGTTGACAAATTCGATGTATGGCTTGTTATCTTCTTGCAGTTCTTGCACCGTCCTGAATGCCACCGGAGCGCCAAACATGACCAGGGAAGGGGGCTGCGAAAAAAAGGCGTTTTTGAGAATAATTAGAGGCTTCCTCTCGGGAAGGGTGTCAACATGGAAATATTGTTGCAAGTCTGGATGCTCCAGCACCAATTGAATCACTTTGGCCAGATCGTTTTGTTCTTTCATTTCGATTTTCTCCGTTAGAGTCCCTTTGTCGAGATTTGTATTCTCGCATGCAATAAGCTGGACAATCAAACCCAGGCAAACGGTAATGGATTTTGAAGTAACCATTTTTGACCCCTCCTTTTGGGTTTACCAGTATCTGTCAATGTCTTTGCCATACGCTGCTTTCTCAAATTGCTTCCCTTCTTCGCCGGGCTGGTCTTTTCCATCCTTCCAATCACCCCAGTGAACCATCTCGTGCAGGATCGTCGATTCGACCAGAATGTGCATTTTGGCGTTTTTGGAATCGCTCTTTTCAAATTTGCGACAGATGGCTTCAGCAAGATAAATATTTTTTGGAAAGGTGGAGCCCGCGAAGCGTCCGTTACTCCCTGGCATCACAGACGCATGCAGGATGGGAAAACTCCCGCTCCCCACGGCAGAAAGAGCCTGGGCGGCAGTCAATTCACTATATTTTTGAAACGCTTTCCAGACTTTTGGTTTGTTCTTCACCTTGGGCAATTCGGTCACAATCCATTTGCTGAGTTTTGGATATTTCTTCTTGAAGTGAGCTGAAATCTTCATGGTCATACCTTCATTATTAAAAAAAATATTTACAAAAGTTTTGTCGATAATTTGGAGTATTGGAGTAATGGAGTATTGCTGAAAATCCATCACCCCATCACCCATTACTCCATTACTCCAACACTCCATTTCTTGCAAGCGCAGTCTTGTACGAAAACTAGAGTATTACTTCTCATCTTTTGCATTTTGCGGCTTGGCTGCGTTAGGGGTCAGTCGGCGATCGTCAAAGTCCAGCAAAACATCGTCAACGTCTCGATCAGGTGGTTGACTCATCAGCCAGGTACTCCATCCCAATTTCGGAGCGCTCTGCTCATCGCCGCCGAGCTGGCATTCCGGCACTTCTTCTTTTTTCAACACCAACTGCAGCGCGAAATCAAATTCCTGGCCGGCAAACAAACGCACAAGCTCGTTTGCCGCCCGGTACGCCTTGCCTTGCGGCAGAAAGTCGACGAATTTTGCATATCCCATGGCGCCAATCCTCACCGTGAATTTGGCTTGCCGGTCCCAGACTTTCTCGCCGATGACCGTGCTGACACCGAGCCGGTTGTTTTTGCCATCCTGGCCCAGAGTCGAGCGGCTGCTTTCGTCCAGCTTGAACCACTGCCCTCCAAACTGCTGAATCTCGATGCACAGCCCGAAGAAATTCTGCAACAGACTTTCGAGCGCACAGACCGAGCGCGGTTGCTGCGCGATCATGCCGGTATAGGGCAAAAGGGCTTTGTCGTTGAGGCTCAGACGGTTTTGCAAGCCCGGTGTTCCCAACCCGATGAGTGACATGAGATAGCGCGAGAAATGGTCCCGTTCGCCCTTTTCAAACGCAACTTCGAGCCGGTATTTCTCCCACGCCCGATAAAACAGCGAGATGAGGCGGTGGTTGAACATGTCCAGGAAGGCGCTGAGTGCAGGCTCTTTCTCGCGTTTGCCTTCGATGACCAGCTCTGTGTAGTGGCGCGGCAGAACGCCGAGCGGTCCGGTCAGCCCCATGAACGCCACCACCATCTCCGCCGGGCCATCTTCCTGCCCGGTGATCTCATAGACCGGGCTTGGCGGGAACTCGAGCGAGGGATGTGCGCGGAAGCGGACGACTTCTTCATCCGGGTTGGCATCCTGGCCGACCCCCATCGCGTCACGGTTTGCCGGGTCCGGACGTGCTTCGCCGTCGCCTTGCTTCGGACGGAGCTTCTCCAGCAGACGAACTGCCTGGAAGAAGCGAAACCGGTAGCTTTCGGCGAACAACCGGTCTTTTAAAGTAGACCCTGTTGTCCTGCTCTCGCTGGCCATTCTTTCAAAGGTCCTTTTTCAGCTAAGTTTCGTTGTTTCGTGGTCGCCACGAATTCGGAAAAGGAGTTGATCGAGACGTAAAGCCCGAGAAATCTCTCCAGGACGGCAGCCATCAGAAAGACACCGCTGCCGACGAATCTTTCCTCGTCGAACTCGACCGTGACCCGGATACCGCGCGCCACAGCGCCGCCATGCTCAAAGCCGACGCGCCGGACGACGCGTTCGCTCGTGACGCTGGTGATTCCGGAAATCTGTTTCTGCGTTGCCGCCGAGTCCTGGTAGTCATAGAGTTTCAGGATTTCCTGCAGCGAGCGGGTGCCGTCCAGGTTGTCCACCAGGGACAGATAGTTGAGCGACAAATGTGAAATGAGACGCCACAACGTGCCGCCGCCTGAGGGGGGCCGGAAGGAGCGCGTCGGCTTCATCAGACATTTGATTTCCGTGATAGGCGCGGCGCCGTCGATCTCAAAATCGGACTTTGCCTGGCCAGCCCCAAACGGCAGCTTGGCCGGCAAATCCCGGTTTGTACAGGTCGTGCGGACCACCAGGGATTCCGTCTTGCTGGTATCGATTGCTGACGGGTCGAGATTGGCGTCTACCAGCGAGATGAACATTTCGGTGCCGGTCACGTCTTTTCTTTCTGTTGGTCTGCGGTTGGCGCTCCAAAAATGCTCCGGCAGCTCACCGCCAAAGGCGTGACTGTATGAGTAAAGGGGCTGAAACTCGATTTGCTTCTCCAAGTTTGCCCCGGTGCTGATCACTTTGTCGATGCTGTAGACCTCCATTGCCGGCTGCCGGCGCAGGTCGGGGATGAGATGGTACTCGCTGCGGATGTGGTCGAGATTGATCGGCTCGGCAGTTTGTTCAAACAGATTCACGATCGGCGTACAGCCCAGCAAGAAATTCTCCTGGCTCACGCTGTGGGCGAAATCAGGGGCTTCGTCCAGGAAGAGCAAAATGTGCATTTCCTGCGAAAATCCCGCAGAGCACGCCCTGAGCACATCACAGAGGTCGAAGAACAAGAACTTCTGCGGGAAGGTGAAATACTCCTGCAGCAGCCGGTAACCCAAAAACGAACGTCCTGGGTAGGGCAGCAGCCCTTCGTCCTCGGCGAAGCCCACGGCGCGCAAACTGTCATTTGACAGCACTACAGACTGCGGCGCGTCCACACCCCGGCCGGGACGGAGCTCCACGCGCATGACGTGGTTGAAGATCAGCTCATACAACTGGTAAGGAAGTTGACCCTGCCCTTTGATGTAGAAGCGCAGCTCATTCAGCTCCAGGTCGGAAAGGTTGACATCGCCGAGTGTTTTCAGCTCCAGAGCAAGCACGGCCTCGGCGTCGCGCGGCCAATCGGGGACGCTTTCCGGCTGGCCAATGCGGGCGTCCTGCAGCTCGAGGGGCCACAGCGTCACGGGATAACACGTGCGGAATTTGCACGGCGTCCCGTCGATGGGTTGCGAGTAAAGCGTTTTGTGATTCTCAATCTCATAGCCGTCGGTCAGCATCCCCTGCGCCGGATCCGGTTTGAACTGCACGACAGACATCGACGGAATGGGCGCCAGATAGTGCGGATAGAGCACACTCATCAATGATTCGATGATCTCAGGGAACTCATCATCGAGCTTGCGCCGGATGCGGGCAGCGATGAAGGCAAAACCCTGCAGCAAGCGCTCGACATGCGGGTCCTCGCATCTGTCCGCTTCTATCAAAAGATTGCTGGCGACGCCCGGATAGCGCTGGGCGAACTCCTTCGCCATGTTGCGGATATAGGTGAGCTCGCGCTCGTAATATTTGAGAAGTTCGTCTTGCAT
>JBHHXT010000259.1:0-6889 GCA_046757165.1 bacterium
AAGTCGGTGTTCAGCCTTCAGGCTGTCATTTCCACAAAAATCTCGAAGAAAAGTTGGCTAGAGCTTGCCGTCCAAACCTTGCGAAGGTTCGAAACCTTCGCAAGGTTAGCCGGCCACTTCCTGGTGCAGCTCTGCTTTTCTGGCATACAAAGACAATGAAATCTGGGTACCCTAAACCATGACACCATTTGAATCTACCGAAGGCATGAGCGAATCCTGCAAAACGGCTCTGCGGAACCTGCTGCTTGCTTGTGCCGACACGAAACTTCTTCTCGGCTACCACTACGGTGAATGGACATTTGGCCCGCCAGAGATCGAGGCGGCGATCGCGTGCTGCTCCTTGTGCCAGACGGAATTGGGCCATGTGCGGTTGCTGCACGGCATCTTGACCAAGCATTATGGCGACGATCCCGACATGTTGGTGGAGTCTCGTACGCCCTCTGAGTTCGCCAATATCGCCTATCTGGACAGGGAGATCAAAGATTGGGCGGAGTTTGTGGCGGCGAACTATGTCGTGGACCTGGCGCTGACCGCCTTGCTCCACGCGATGAGAAAGTCGAGTTTCAAGCCGCTGCACATGAGCCTGGAAAAGATGCTTCAGGAGGAGCGCTACCACATTCACCATGGCCAGGGGTGGTTTCGCGCGCTTGCGCGCAAGAGCTCCCAAACCAAACGAGCAATTACCCGCACGGCGCGCCAGGCTCTTGCCGCTGTCGTCGAATGGTATGGCCCCGGGGACTCACAGGAGGACCAGGAGCTGGTGGCGGCCGGTATCAAGAGCGAATCGAACGCCCAAATTCTGGCGAGGGTGGTATCCGAGGTTGGGGATTTGTCGGACAAATTGGGTATTGATTTGGGATTGGTGAAAACAGGGGATGGCTGGCAGGTCGAGACCCCCCTCTCCTGGAAAGGCTGGAACGCCGCCTCCCGGCGTTTCTCCTCGGGCGGACCGGAAGAGGAGATTCTCTACCACTTGCGCGGCAGCAAAAACAAAGTGTTCAAGCTGAGCTGATGGATTCGTCGCCATCCAAACCGTGCCCGTTTTGCGGCTCGAAGGACACAACCAAGCAATCTGATTTCGGCACCTCGATCATGGTGACGCAGCACTATTGCAACCAATGCCGGACTGTGTTCGAGTACATCAAATGGGGGGATGACGAAAATACTCTCGATCTCCCCGGGTTTTTGGAGAGCTGAGCCTTGCATGGTTGGGCTTATTGACCGATTTAATCTCACGCAAAGACGCCGAGCGCGCAGAGTTTGTTTGTTTTTGAACTTCATTTCTCTGCGGACTTTGTGGCTTTGCGTGAGGTGATATGTCATCGAACTTATGAAAACCAGTACATAGGCGCTGAAACATACTTCCAGGGTCAGATCTTTAATTTTTTGTAATTGAATCATCTTTTTGTTGTTTTTCTTAAAGCATTACTTTATCTTCGGTTCGACATTTAGGAAAAACACCATGCTCCCTCGCCTGCTTGGCTCAACGTTTTCTGTTTTTTTGCTTTTGACCGTCACATGCGCTTCCTCGCAAAAAGACCGCCAAAATGCACGAGAACCAGGAAATTACAAAAAGCTGGCCCTGGAGAAATTTGGAGAAGATGTTCAGACCTATTTTAACCAAAGCAAAACCTTTGTCCTTTGTATCAAGAAGGACAAAACATCCAGCCAAAATCCCTTCCCGCCCCTGAGGTATTTCATTTTTGATCTGCACCGCCAGGAGATCCTGCACGAAGAGTCCCTCCCCAATGGCGGGGTCGACTGGCTCAACGACTACCAAATCAAAATCACACTCATCCCTGGTTTCATTACCGCAGACGAGCGTATCAACAAGAATCTGATGGGTTACATCTACGATGTGAAGAAGAGAAAAAAAATCCGTCACCCGGTTGGCGAGCCAATTCAATAGGGAGGTGATACCTGCAAGAGAGTCAATCGTTACACTCTTAAGTAAATTATTCTTCTAAATCAGTACACGTAAGGAGGCGAGAGTATGGGTAAGAAAATCTCCATTTCGATCACGGTTCTTTCTCTTTTCTCACTGATTTTTCTGATGGTCAACTTCAGCCAGGATAAGCACGGCCGAGACGGGGCGCTCGGGTTCGTCTATGACGGCTGGGAACCGCCCCTGACGCAGGAGGAAGTCGCACAGAGATCAGACACGAAACTCAACAGGCTCCTTTCGCAAAGAAGTCTGCGCATGAAGGGTCGAATCAGCCCCGAGGATCCTGGCAAGTTTGCACAATACCATCGTGACATTCGTACCCGGGCAGATGAAGAGACGCCGTCCTATGCTGCCAATTACAGGATAAAAGAGCTCTTACAGACCAGAGGCGTTTCTTCCACCAAGGATCTGCATCAGTTGCGGTTGAGCAGGTCAAAGCAATTGAGCTGGGTCGAGCGTGGCCCGGGCAATGTCAGTGGTCGCACGCGAGGGTTGCTTGTTGATCCCGGCGATCCGAATTATGATACCTGGTACGCGGGTTCGGCCAGCGGCGGTGTGTGGAAGACCGAGGACGCCGGACAGTCCTGGACGGAATTGACAGCCGACGTCCCCAACTTTGCCACACACGTCATCGCGTGGTCCACTTCAAATCCGAACACCATCTATGCCGGCACAGGAGAGTACTGGTTTCAGGTCGATGGCGCCGGCATTTGGAAAACCACCGACGCCGGCGTAAGCTGGAATCTGCTGCCCAGCACCATGGACTTTGAAAACGTCACTCGCATCATCGTTGATCCCAGTGATGAAAACACACTCCTGGCCACCACCATGGTGAGATTTTGGGTGCCCAGTGGCTCTGCCATACCGACCTCCAAGATTGTGAGATCGCCTGACGGGGGTGTCTCCTGGGCAACGGTTTATGAAGCGGGCAACGAGTACAGCAGCACCGGTGTTAATTGGTTCGCACAAATATCTCAAATCGTTGCCAACCCGCAAAACTTCAACACCCAGTATGCAGCCATCAATGGTGTCGGCGTGGTCCGGTCCCATGATGGTGGGCAGACGTGGAGCGATGCTTCCGCCGGACTGCTCATCGAGTCGATGCAAATCAACCGCATGGAGCTCGCCATTGCGCCCACGGATACGTCGCGGTTGTACATCTCGGCCGAGACATTTGGCATCGGAGGGGGGTCAGGTCTATTTGTGTCCGATGACGGGGGTGATTCATGGACCCTTGTCAATGACGCGACTGGCAGGGACCCCTCCGGTTTTGGATGGCTTCTGGGCCAGGGTTTTTATGACAACGCCATAGCCGTACACCCGTTTGATAAGGACAAGGTGTTTGTGGCCGGCGTTGATTTTTGGCGCTTGGACATGGCCGAAGGCACCGATACGCTGCCGGCACAGGTACTCGATGTGTTTGCTGAAAACACCGAATCGTTTATCTCTTTCGTGGGGTCCAATGGCAGCATGTTCGGTGGCGGCGGCTTCCTGGGCGAGAACTTTTTCGGCACCGATGCGACGGCTGGCGATTATACCTCAGTGGAGGTTCGGTTTGGGCCGGGCAAGAGCCAGAAGGCCCACCGATTCGATCCCAACCTCAACTACCTCGACTATTCGGATGTGGGATTTGAAGTCTGGGATACGGATAACGATCGGCAGCTGATGGTCTCATACCGGGATTGGGAGCCTAACGGCGTGTTCGATTTACAAGAGAGAGCCACTGCCAGAACGGGAATCGATCGCGAGTATCTTTTCATCAGCGCCATCGACTATGACGCCATCACGCCTGATGCGGTGCTGGAGGGCGGCACCATCACGCACAAGAACACGTTCGCGCTCTGGATGGAAGCACCACCAGGTCTGGGGACGGTCAACCCGGACACCCTGACCATTGATGCAAAAGTCGGCATTATCTGGGGCAGCCCGGTGGCGAAACGGTACACGCCAACTATTATTGATGACGGGCGTGGACGATTTGGCGGTCCAAGTCCAGGCGTGCACGTTGACCATCACAACATCACCATCATTCCTCTGGACGAAGCTGCCGGCACATTCAGAATCGTGAACGGCAACGATGGCGGAGTGGCGTTTTCAGACGATGGCGGCGCCACCTTCAGTCAGGTGACAAATGGCTACAACACCACGCAGTTTTACGGCCTGGACAAAATGACCGGCGGCGACCGCTACGTGGGCGGGACGCAGGACAACGGCAGTTGGGTGTCGCCACTGGACCCGGACGCCAGCAGCACCTGGGTGCATGCGCCGAGCGGCGATGGCTTTGACGCAGTCTGGCATCCACGGGATCCCGATAAGCTGCTCGAATCCTCACAATTCAACTTCATCCTGCGGTCCGAGGACGGGGGCCAAACCTGGAACCAGTTGGGTCCTTTCAATGGCCTGACGGATGTCTCTCCCGGTTCTGCGCCCTTCTTCACCAAGATTGCAAAGTCCAAACAGGACCCCGACCTCATTTTTGTCATGGGCGCCTCCGGGATATTCCGTTCTGACAACTTCGGCAACTTTTTCACGGTGGCCGAGATGCCCGATGGATTCAACGGCACTGCCACCTGGGCGAGGGTGGAAATCTCACTCACCAACCCGCAAATCGTGTGGACAGGTTCCTCATCGGATGCCATTTTCGCCTCGAGCGATGGCGGCCTCAATTTCGCGTCGGTCTCCACAATCGACGGACCGGCCTCCGGCATTTTTACACCGTTGGGCCGCTTGACAGGTTTTGAAACGCATCCGACTCAGGATAGCACCGCATTTGCCCTGTTTTCTTTTGCCAATTCTCCGAAGATCTTCCGTACCACGGACCTGGGTCAAACCTGGGAAGAGCTTTCCGGATTCGGCACAGGAACCTCCAGCACAAACGGTTTTCCTGATGTTGCCGTCTACAGCTTGCTCGTGATGCCATTCAACACCGACATGCTCTGGGCTGGCACGGACATCGGCATCTTCGAGTCCACCGATGACGGGGCGAGCTGGGCGTTCGCGGACAACGGGTTTCCGGCGGCGCCGGCCTATGACCTGTTCATCGTCGACGACCAGGTCGTCGTTGGAACGCATGGCCGGGGCATCTGGTCGGTTGACCTGCCGGAGCTGGCCGGGTACTCTCCGCCGCAGGTGACTCTGGCGCCGAGATTTTTTTCCATCAGCGGTGGTGACAAGGGCATTGTGACCGTAAATCTCGTGCTGCCGTCGTCCTATGATTCCTCCTTTGTCCTGGTAGATGGTGAGAAGTTCGTCAGCCTCGCTGCCAATGCAACGCCGGTTGATACCACCTTCGACATGACGATATCGTCTGAGGGCGGCAGTGGTTCGGTACTCATCTCCGCCCGTTCCTATAAGGACGGCGCCACGCTGCAAAATGCCCCGGTTGAGATTCAGTTGACGAGCGTGTTATCACAACTTGCCCACACGACCGACAATGTCAGCTTCACACTGTTCAACGACGGCATCTATGGCGACACAGGCCAGGGTATAGGCGGCGGCTTTTCCTTTTTGGGCAGAGATGGCGGCACCCTCTTCTCAGGCGGATTTGTTTCCGCGACCAGTGTGTCACAGGTTGCGGCTAACATGCCTTCCTTCACACAGGGCGGCGTGCCTGTCATCGACTTTGTGACCACCGGCGGATTTGAGCCGTTTGGGTCCGATGACAACTTTGACCAGGTCGCAGCTTGTTCCTTTGCAGAAGCGGGCTCGAATTTCGCTGGTCCTGACATCGGTCTTGCCGTCGATCAAACCTCATTCTCCAATGCTGACCTGGATTTTGTCATCGTAAAGCTCGTGGTGTCGAATCCGACTTCGGCGAAAATTTCCAACCTCTACGTGGGACAGTTTGCTGACTGGGATATCGGCGTTTCGAATTTCGCAAACAATCAAGGCGGCTACGACGCAAACCGCTCCCTGCTCTATCAATTCGAAGCCGGGTTTGCACCCATCGATCGCAACTACTATGGCATCGCGGCCCTTTCCGGCGCCTCCGGCGCGGCGCTGCAAAGTCGGGGCTTTCCGACCGGTGCAGATGTGTTTAAGTTTATCTCCAGCCTTGACAACCCCGGACCGAATCCGGTGTCGAGTAATGCAGATTACCGTAGCTTCATCGGTTCCGGGCCCTTTGACATTCCGCCAGGCGGCGCCATCAAGGTTGGATTTGCCTGGGCGGCTGGTACCGATCTGCAGGACCTGCAAGCCAAGGCTGATGCCGCGCAACAACTGTGGGATACGGTGGTGACGGTGGAAGAGCTGCGCGCTGCAACGATTCCGTCGCAATTTGCGCTAGCGCAAAATTATCCCAATCCGTTCAACCCGACGACGAATATTACCTACGACCTGCCAAAGGATTCGGAGGTCACGTTGCAGGTCTTCAACGTGTTGGGTCAGAAGGTACGAAACCTGGTTTTTCAACAGAAGCAGCAAGCCGGGTCTTACACGGTTCAATGGGATGGCAAGGATGAAGTGGGCCGGTCCGTTGCCAGTGGTCTGTACTTCTACAGCATCAAGGCGGGTGACTTTATCAAGTCACAAAAGATGACGCTGCTGAAGTAGCACAATCGTGAAGTAGCGCAGTTGTCTCGATTGCGCCTGGGTGCCGGCCACCAGATGGCCTGCACTCACACAATTCATGAAGGAGAAAACAGGGAGGGCGGTGCCCTCCCTGTTTTAACATTTAATCGCCTCGGTTCTGTTAGACATCGAAAGGGACATCATCGTCAGGACAACTCATGTGCGAGCAAGGAAGGCTTGGATAGATTCGGGCGGCTGCTAATTAGATCCTGCCTTACAGATTCCTGTCCATTATCCTGATGTTCATCCCTCGATGCAGACGTGCGCGGTCTGGTTCCAACGCGGGGAGTGAGGGCGATCTGGTTCCAACGCTCCGCGTTGGTGCGCTAGGCAAGCTTAATGCTTTCTGGCAAGGTGAAAGTCCTTGTAGGG
>JBHHXT010000260.1:0-6864 GCA_046757165.1 bacterium
CAAATGACAGCAAATGACGAGCGAAGCTCAAAATGACGGTTTTCTCAGCAAACCACTAGCCCAAAAAGGATGCCTGAAGATTACCAAGTTATTTCTACGCAAACCCTTAGTCTAGCGACAGCATGAACAAAAGCGAGCAAGCCGTTTCCCAGGATACCGTAATCCGCGCAACGAAGCGGGTGACTCTATTTCCCATTCTGCTGGTCAACTTTATCGGCACGCTCGGGTACAGCATCATCCTGCCCTTTTTGATCATCCTGGTCATCAAATTCGGCGGCAATGAACTGATGTACGGAACCATCGGGGCGACCTATTCGTTCTTTCAGCTCATCGGCGCCCCGATATTGGGGAGGTGGTCGGATAAATTCGGCAGAAAAAGGATTCTTCTATTAAGCCAGGCCGGAACTTTCCTGGCCTGGGTCATGTTTATTATCGCGCTTCGTATGCCAATTACAACATTGGCGCGGGTGGATTCTCCCATCTTGGGCAGCTTCATGCTAACCCTCCCCCTGCTGGTCTTGTTTATGGCGAGAGCTCTGGATGGCATTACGGGGGGCAATGTCTCTGTTGCAAATGCCTATCTGGCGGATGTCACCACTGAGACAGACAGAAAAAGCAATTTTGGCAAGATGGCGGCATCCGGGAATTTGGGGTTTATCATTGGACCGGCTCTGGCGGGAGTTCTGGGCAGTACTATTTTGCAGGAACAGTTGCCTGTCATGACCGCCATGCTTATTTCCCTGAGCGCGATTTTCGTCATCGCCTTCCTGATGCGCGAGTCAAATCGCTGCGTTATCACCCAACCTGTGGAAAGCTGCAAACTCAAGAAGGTTTTCGGCCAGGAGCACAAGGAATGCTATGAAATATCGGGAGCGGGCCGGATAACGCTCAAAGAGATACTCCAGCGAAACCACATTCCATTCATCCTGATCCTCTATTTCATCATTTTTCTGGCATTCAATTTCTTCTATGTTGCCTTTCCGGTACACGCGGTGGAGCGTCTCGAGTGGAGCCTTCTGGAGCTTGGCATTTTCTTTTCGGTGCTGGGCGCTATTATGGTTGTTGTTCAGGGTCCTGTTCTAAGCAAAATCTCACATCAATTCTCCGATGGCGTCTTGACCATTGCCGGCAGCATCCTGTTGGCAGCAAGTTTTTTCCTTTTTACCAGCAATGACAAAATATTGATTTATTCAGGTGTGGCGCTTTTTTCCAGCGGGAACGGTATCATGTGGCCTTCTTTTCTGTCGATATTGTCCAAACTCGCAGATCAAAAGTACCAGGGGGCGATTCAGGGGTATGCAAGCAGCACGGGGAGCCTGGCCAGCATCATCGGCCTGATTACCGGGGGAGTTATCTATGGATGGATTGGCGTCTCAACCTTTTGGATTCCGGGAACATTACTGCTGACTATTTTCGCGCTATCCTTTAAGTTGTTGGCGATTGAGAACAGCTCTTTGGCTAAGATCGATAATTAGGATTGCACGACTGTTTGGTAAGCTTGTTTGACAAAGCGGATTCATGTTCACACAGCCGCACGCAGTCAGACTTACAGGGGAGATCGAAGCCGTTGCCCGCACGCACGCGGGCTACCAATCCGCCGCGAGCCTGGCTCACTTCAAAAAAAGCATCTTACGATTTATGACTGTACCTTCAGTTTCCAATCTGTAAATGTAAAGTCCACTGTTCACAATTTGTCCCAAATCATCCTTCCCGTCCCACACAACTAACCTTTCGCCTGCGGTTTGGGTCTGATTCACAAGTGTTCTTACTCTTTCGCCCAACAAGTTGTAGATTATCAGATTCACTCTCGCATCTTTCGGCAAGTGATAGCTGATCGTGGTGGCTGGGTTGAAGGGATTGGGGAAGTTTTGAAAGAGTTTGAAATCCTTTATGGGCAAATCAGCAGCGTCATCTACGGAGACAAGTATTTGCCCGGTTTTTTGTTCTTCCACGAGGTCAAAATAAGAATAACCGTCAAGAATATCTGGCCCTGAAGTCAGCCCCGAGTCCAGGACAATTGCTACGCTATCGCCTTCTGCGAGGAACAGCGTATCTGTAACTATCAGTTGAGTCCATTCCTTAGAAGTCGTTGTATCTACGGAAAGAATGGTTGTCTTGTCTGCATGGAAGATCTTGAGATAGACGCTGGTTTGCGATAACTTTTGTTCATCTTGCCTGGCCCAAACACGAACTTCAACGATGTCACCGTTACTCACTCCTGGAATAGTCTGTTCGGCTGTTCTTGGGAAACAACCCTGGAGATTTCCTGTTAGAAATCGTAAACTCCACATACCGCCACCACCAGGTGCATCCTGAAAAGACTCGCCATCATTGCACCGGATGACCCAATTATCCAGGGAAGGATGCCCATTCATTTCGAAACTTCCGTTGACAACTTGTGAAAAACAAAGCGAAGGCAAGAAAGACAAACAAAGCAACCATTTCCTGATAAAGGCCTTTTCGCAGGTTTTGTTTACGGAATTATCCATCTTCATTGCCGTAATCCTTTTATCAAGTTCACACAAAGTTAGAGAAAGCGCCCGGCAAATTGCAAGCGAAAAATTTCATGCTGCCATGAAAGATAAACCGGCTGCACGGGAACTCCCAATTGCTTAAAGTTCAATACAAAAGCCACCGAGCCCTCGCCCGGTGGCTTTTTGTGATTGCAATTCCGGTGGACTACTTGACGAGACTCATCTTCCTTACCTGGCTAAAATTCCCTGCCTTCAACTCGTAGAAGTAAATGCCACTCGAAACTTTATTCCCTTGTGTGTCCTTACTATCCCAGCGAACGCTATGAGAACCGGCATCATACTGTGCATCTGCAAGTGTGCGAATCTCCTGACCAAGGCTGTTGAAGATTCTCACAGTCACATGACTTGCTTCCTGCAGCTGGAAGCGAATCTCGGTTTCGGGGTTGAAGGGGTTGGGGTAGTTTTCCAAGAGAGCAGCGTAGCTACCTGGCAGAATCCCGGCTTCTGCCACAGGCTTGGCAAGATCATCATCGAGGCTGATTTGAGCAATCTTAGTCGCCCACCCGGCTAACTGACCAAGCCTGGTATTGGGTTTGGCGTATTCCTGCGTGTACCAGAACGTGTCATCGACCGGATCGACCACCATGGCGCTGTAGTCCCCCCAGCGTGACCCGAGCTGCACGAACTGACCGACGTTGCCATCATGAATCACAAGTTCGTCCACGTTCAAGTGGCTTGACTCGCCACGCCGGCCAGCCACGCCAATGCTCGGGAAGGTGGTGCTGCTGGAGATGCTATACCCCAGGCATATTCTGCCCTTGGCGTTCATCGCGATACTTCCCATCCAGCGGTGGTCGCCATCGGGTGAGAAGGTGTTTTCATCTTTCAGCTCCCAGCCACGGTCCTTGTGATTGCGGAACGCATACCAGCGGATGCCTGCTTTGCCATTGCCGTCGGCATCGACCGTGTGGTTGACAACAGCCCGTTTGTCGTTGCCGAAGTCGCGCAGCTGCAAGCGGTGCATCAAGCGGTCGGAGATGGCTTCCAGACCGGAGCCCGGGGCAGGCTGGTCGATACAGCGCTCGCGGAAGGCTGCGCAGAGGTCGGTGTCAAAAGGCATAACCGGGATTTTCGCCACCTCACTGATCGTGGAATTGACGGGAGTGGCAAAATCCGGTGTGATTTCCCATACGTCAATTCTGTTGCCGGAGCCACCGTTGTTGGTGAAGAATGTTGGCGGCGTGTTGTCAAAGACCGGGCCGTCGTTGTCGCCTGCGACGAAGCCAAACTCACTCACGCCCATAACAAAGAACACCATCGTCGCCGGCCCAGCACTGAAGGCCTCGGCCTTGTCGATGGCGCCCAGCCCCGCGCCCTGGAAGGGGCTGAACAGGTTGACCATCACGCCGATGGCATCGGTGACGAAGCCGTACTTCGGGTAATCCGGGAAGCCGATGGCGGTGAAGTCGAACTCATGCTGATAGTAACTGCCCGTCGGGTCGCCGGTCGTTGAGATGGCGATGCCCAGGGAGAACCCAGTGCCATCGATGGCAAACTGGCTCACCAGCCACCGGTCTGTCTCTTCGTCGTAGAGTACTATAGGATCGCCCGAGTTGGTGAACTCGGGCCGTCCGCCCAGGCCGGTCCAAAAAACATTGTTGGGAAAGGGGCCGAGGACGACATTGCCGCTCTTGTCGAAGATGGTCGTCAGCAGATTGGTCATCTGGACGTAGTGATTGGGACCGACGTCGCCATCAGTATCGGGTGGAAACAATAGAAAGCCATTCAGAGCATCGTTGTCATCGTTTTCCACGCCGTCAAAAATCTGCAGGAGTTTGGCTTGCGCGCTACTGTTGAAGGACTGCATGTCCGCGGCGCTCAATGTCTCCATGAGTTTAGACTCTTTCCTCAAAAGATCCAGCGTAGCCCCGTTCTGTCCCAAAGACTCCACTTTGCTCTCATCCCGCATAAACAGTGGGATCTCTTTTACGGTAGATGTCCTAAAGGCTTCCGCAGCACGCTTCGCGAGGGCGGGAGCAGTGACCAGGCTACTAATCGGGTCGGAAAGGCCGTCACGAACCGACTCGAGAACAAACTGCTCCGGTGGCGGTGGGAGATCTACCGTTACCACCAGATTTCCGCCCCCGGCGCCATCGAGAAACTCTCCGAACTTAATGAAATAAGTCACTCCACCGGTCGCCTCGAAAATGAGGTCATCGGTGAGGCCAATATCCACACAGGCGACTTCGGTGAGAGCGGCACAAGTACCTGTGAAGACGCCGTGGGCCGTGTCCAAAGGGCCGCCTCCGTTGGTGCTGCCGGCGGTACTAATGTTGACGGTTATATCGGCTGGTGGTGTCCAGACATACCAGACGGTGTTCCCGTCAGTCTGAGCGCCGTTGCCATTGCAACTGAGCGATGGAGGATTACTCGTTGCGGTGGTTGTGTTGACATTGTCCGTAAATGGTATGGATGGAATTACAGTGGCTGTAGCACACTCGTCGTTAGCCGGTTGACCGTACACTGGCAAACAGAAAAACGAAACGACCAGCAAGGCACCCAATGTTTGGAAGAATTTGGGGTGACCCTTGGCTTGGTTCAATTTATTATGATCATACATGAGGTGCTCCTCTTGAATTATGTCAATGTTTCGTGAGTTATGGCCGAGGCCGGTGCCCTCGGCATGGCTATCACAGGATGCCTTTGTCCTGGTCTGACCATCCCGAGGATGAAGACAACATTACTGCAATCAGCTAAAGAGGTTCCATTCCCACCACCCCCTTTCAAAGAATTTTATGAAACGATGAAAGTGAATACTGTGGAAAACGTCAATGTCAAATCTGCAAATGCTGCTCTGATCTGGTAATCCATCATCATTTTGCAAAAGGCAAGAATTCGCAGAAATCGAACGGCGTAAGAGACAGGAAATCGGTATCGGGCTTAAGAATAAGTCCAGCAAGAATCAGCAAGAGCAGGAGATCTGGATTTCAAATTTGAACGTCTGAGGTAAGCTTAGCGACTGACTTATTGCCGAGAATTCGCAACGACTGCCTTTTTGAGAAACTATTCAAAACATGAAGTAGACGTTAATTTAGATTAATTGGGAGTAATGTCAAGACAATTTGCGACATCAGACATAATGTTACATAATCTTAATCTAAACAGGTGATTTTTTCCGGAAGAGCGTCGTAACCGGCAAGCAGGACGTCGCAAAAATAGTCACACTTCTATACGAACACGCTGAATATGTCAGTAGTGACACAAAAGGGGGCACTGAGCTAATCCAGCTCTTACCATCCCAGCCATCTTGATTGGGCTGCAAAGAACAACCACATATGGATAACCCACGATGTGCCTGAATTTATTTGACATCTGTTTCTATGTAGGACGGTGCCGGGCTTATCCTTTTTTGGTTGCATTTTGTAGCTATTCTGGCTATTTTATAAGTCATGAGGGTAAGAATTCCTTGAACAGGACTGGACAACAAATCACAAATGGCTTTGACGTTTGAATGGGATGAAGAGAAGTCAAGAAGAAATTTCCGAAAACATGGCGTCAGCTTTGAAGAGGCCAGGACCGTTTTCAACGATCCTTTTGCCATTACCATCAATGATCCAGACCATTCAGATGCAGAAGAAAGGTATATAGATATTGGATTCTCATCGAAAGGAAGATTGGTGGTGGTATGGTACACAGAACGAAACGAAAACATTCGTATCATTGGATGTCGCAAAGCAACGAACACAGAGAGAATATCTTATGAAAGCAAAGAAAGCTGATACCAATGAAAATGAGATGAGAGACGAGTATGATTTCTCGAAAGGAGTTCGGGGAAAGCACTACAAGACGTATCGCGAGGGACATACTTTACACATTCACAATAGCGACGGCACGAGCACCGTCCAATATTTCACGCAAGAAGATGGTGCGGTGATGTTGGACCCAGATATTAAGGTGCATTTTCCCGACTCTGAATCTGTGAACCGGGCACTACGATCACTTATTGACCAGAGCTGAATACTGATAATCAAAGCTTTTAGCCGTATTGCAAAAAACATCACCACCAACTGCACGTTCACTCACAAATCGATGTCCTGGCAAAGGCGCCCACCAGGGAGCGGCTGATCTGAGCGTTGAGGGCCGGCGCCTGCTGCCTGGCTGGTGAGCATTGGCGTGACATTCTATTCTCGCCTGAACTTTTTCTTGACATTTTCGTCACGTTTCGCTACCTTTCACTAATCCCTATTTCCAACTACGATTTCCAATCTCGACTAAATCCACCTGCGGCGACGACCTCTGGTTTTCAGGAAGGGAGAAAGCGAAGGGATCGTTAACAGACGGATAGTTTCGTTTATCAAATACGCCAGTATCTCGAGCGTCGGACTTATCC
>JBHHXT010000261.1:0-6783 GCA_046757165.1 bacterium
TCGGTTCCTTTCGCATAGTCGAAGCCGCCAAAACTGGACGTCCAGGTAACGACGGCGCCATTGCTGAGCGTCTTTGAAGATGTACAGACGATGTTCTTGTTCTCATCGCACTCAGTGCAGTCTTTCGGGTCTCCCTTGGGCGGTTTGGGATTTTTGGGACCTTTCTTGGCCAGCTCAATGCGATCCCCGGTTGTATTTGTCGGATAAGGATTCTCGTCGCTGCATCCCAGCAGAGCCAGGAAGACAAGCGACAGGCCGATAACGATTAATCTCTTCATCATGTTTTACCTCCTTTGGTTTTGAGCGTAAAGTTTAGGCTGTTAGACTGTCAGGTTTTGAGCAATGCTCTAATCAAAGCGCATAAAACCTTTTCTATCTCTACAATTCATATTCGCCTTTACTCTCTCTTGCACATCCTTCGATCCCGAAGCTCAAGCGTCGGGATTCGATGGAACCGAAACCGCACCTCTTGTCATATTCCTACAGCCTAAAAGTCTACAACCTATCGGCCTGAAAGTTACGACTGAGGAGCTATGGTTTGGTGAAAGGCGTTGTGCTGGTTCCGCGGAGATTGATCTACCCGTAATGAACAGTTTGAGTGACAATTACAATGATCGTGCCATACATTGAGACATGAGTTCGGGCAGGCAAAAGTAGTTGATAATAAAGAAAATATGGTGACATGATTCTGTTACGAAAACAATTGACGCTCCCGATGACATGAAGTTCTTTTCATACTATTTCAAGAGCAATATGAAACGATTTTCATTGAATTTTATTGACCGGGGATCCGAACCGCATTAGATCAGCTCGAAGTTCAGATGGTCCAAGCGCCTAACATCGGTTTGAGCTCGGACGAAACCATGCGAGTTTTTGGGAGATTTGAAGCCAAGGTGTGCTGTTTCGCCGGTTAAACCAGGGATAGGGAACCGTTCAGTCTTTGCGATCCCTTTGCGGCTTCGCGTCTTTGCGTGAAATCTTTGGTTTTAGGATTCAGTTTTCATTTTTTGCCAAGAAATGACAGAACTTGACTTGTCAGATACTAAGACAAACGTCTGGCAACCAGGAAAAACCAGGACCAACAGAGTGCTCGAGCGTCAGGGGCTATGTTTTTACGTTTGATAAGATCAGTTCATCAAAACTCGCCAAAGTCTTGATCATCCAACGCAATCACATCCTGCGGCGTATTGCCCCAATCATCTCCCTGCTCTGTCTGTTCCATCGTTTCCCGTGTGTTCTCCACTACCGTCACTTTCGAGGCGGTACGCATGCGTTGCGCCTCACTGCTATTCTGATGAAGCTCGAACTCACTCAACATCTGTTTCAGTTGGGCACCCTGGCTTGACAGCTCCTCAGCCGCTGCGGCAATCTGTTCTGCATTTGCAGTATTGGATTGTGTCACGGAATCGATTTGGGTCAACGCCGTGTTGACCTGTTCAATTCCTTGTGCCTGTTCTCGAGAAGCGCTGGCAATTTCGCCGACCAGGTCGCTTACGTGTGAGACGCCATCCACAATTTCGCCCAGGGCTTTTGCGGTTTTATTGGCGAGTTCCGTGCCGTTTTCGACTTTCTTGACCGAGCCTTTGATGAGCTCGGTGGTTTCTTTTGCAGCCTTGGCGCTGCGTTGGGCCAGGTTTCTGACTTCTTCAGCAACCACCGCAAAACCCTTGCCATGTACCCCGGCCCTGGCCGCTTCGACGGCAGCGTTCAAGGCCAGGAGATTGGTTTGAAAGGCGATTTCGTCGATCACCTTGATGATCTTAGAGATGCTGTCGGAGGATTCATTGATTTCGCCCATGGCATTGAGCATCTGGTTCATTTGTTTGTTCCCCTGGTCGGCTGCATCTCTGGCTGAGGAGGCGAGCTGATTGGCCTGGGTCGCGTTTTCGGCGTTTTGTTTAGTTTGGGTTCCTATTTCGGTCATGGAGGTAGTGATTTCCTCTAATGAGCTGGCCTGTTCAATGGCTCCTTGTGAGAGGGACTGACTGGAGTCGGAGACCTGCTGTGAACCGTTGGAGACCTGGTCCACAGCGCTGTGTACCCGACCGAGGAGGTCGTTTAAACTTGCCAGCGTTGAATTCATGGCTTCCTTCATTTTCGTGTGGTCGCCCTGGTAATTGCCAGTCACGCCCACTGTAAGGTCACCCCTGGCCATTTCGGCCAGACACTCCAGCGCTTCGTTCACCGGTTTGATGATGTTTTCAATGGTGTTATTCATCCCTTGAATAATCTCGCGATAACCGCCTTCAAACTTGGAGGTGTCGCCTTTGGTCTGCAACCGTCCTTCTTCGGCGGCTTTGGCGAGCATCGCGCCTTCGTCGATCAACGCCTGCAAGTTTGCTCTAATGGTGTTCAAGCCCTCGGTCAGGACCATCTGTTTGCCGGGCAGCTGACGCATCTCTTTCTGTAAATCGCCACGAGCATACTCCTGCATGATCTCGATTCCTTCGAGCATAGGTTTGATGACGGCATCGAGAGTATCATTGACCCCCTGTAGGAGTGCTGCGTAGGCGCCTTCAGCCTTTTCCGGGTGGCATCTGACATCCTGGTCGCCGTCTTTCTGGCCGGCAATGGTTGCGTCTAAATCGGCCAGCATGGACAGCAGGCTTTCCTTCATGGCCACCATGGCCTTGCCCAACACATCGGCCTCCGAAAGAGCGTTAACTTCGATGGAAAGGTTGCCCCGGGCAATTTGATTGGCAATCTCTGCCTTGTCATTCTGCGCTTTTATCATGTTGCGAAAAGAATTTGCCAACTCGCCGATTTCATCAGCTCGCTGCAAAGTAACGTTCTGATTGATGTCTCCAAGCGTCAATGCATTCGACACCTTTGTCATACTTTTCATCGGTTTTACGATGGCCCGTGTGAACGTGAAAGCGCACACAACTCCGGCAGCAAGACCCAAAACCAGCAAGACCCATAATAGCGATTCCAATGATGATATTCTACCGGCCAGCGCAGCCTCATCGGTTTCAGATAGACTTAGTTGATTTGCAACCATCGCTTCCAGGATTGTTTTGATCTTACCCGCGGCAGGAGCGGCTTTGGCGCCAAGCCAGGAATTAGCCAAATTCCAATCTTTGCCACCGCGTAAGTCAAACATTTTGAGCGGCAAAGGGACAAACGCTGTCCTGGCTTTGTCGAGCTCGATGAAGGCGGCTTTTTGCGCCGCTGTCAAAAGAGCTTGATTATTCCTCAGATCATTGAAACGGCGATCATTCTTGGCCCAAAGTTTATCAAACTTATCCTTGAACTTTTGGTCGCCGGAAAGCAAATAAGCTCGTATATTCGCCAGACCGAGTCCTATGGTGCCACGCACGTCTGCCATCATCCCCAGCAGAGCTTTACGCTCTTTGGTGGCAGCCTGTTTTGCCTCTAAATCAATCAACTCCGTGATGCTTCTGGCCATAATGTCAGCTTTAGGCGCGGCTTCCTTAAAGAGCATTTTTAGCGCCGGCACGTTGTCCTCGGTTTGCGCAATATCTTCAATCTCTTGCTGGTATTTGGCAAAGTCTTTCAGTATAGCGCGCAGCTCTTGCAGGCGTTTTATGTTCTCAGGGTTGGTCCAGTTTCTCGAGAATTCCGTCATTTTTTCCAAGGATGGCTCAATATGCTCGGACCAGGCCGTTTGACGCTCCTGTTTGAACTTGTCTTTGCCGAGAAGCATATAGCCGCGCAATCCGGAAAGGGACTGGTTAAGGCCGTTTAGCATCGTCATACTCGCTTGCACAGTCGGCGACCTGAGTTGTTGTATCCTGTCTCCCAGGGAACCTATCTTATTGACCTGAACAAGGGTCACGGCAACAATCACGGCAACAATCACAATCATTGCCCCGAAACCCAAAGAAAGTTTGAACCCTAATGAACCTTTCATTGCACGGATCCTTTTAATTAGAATATTTTTCCGTGTGGTTGTTTGAACCGTGTGGACAGCGCCTAAAACTTGCCAAACTCATCATCATCGAGAGCGATTGAACCACTTGAACTCTCTGATTGAGTTTCACCGCCCCACCTCTCTGCCGTTTCTGAGACAGCGGGTTGCTCGACAATCTTTGCCGGGCGCGCTGAAAAATCGGCCCGCCTGTTTTGCACACCCTGATCTTTGAGCTTGAACTTGCTCAACATGTGTTTGAGCTGAGCTGCCTGACTCGAGAGCTCCTGGCAAGATGCCGCGCTCTGTTCGGCATTTGCGGTATTCGCCTGCGTCACCTGATCTATTTGGCCGAGACCAGCAGTGACTTGCTCAATGCCTTGCGCCTGCTCATTGCAAGCACTGGCAATCTCTCCGATTAGATCCGTCACCTTCTTCACGCCGGACACGATCTCATCCAAGGCTTCCGCTGTTACATTCGCCAACTTCCTGCCGTTTTCTACTTTTTTCACGGAATCCTCTATCAATTCAGTGGTCTCCTGGGCGGCTCTGGCGCTCCGTTGTGCCAGATTCCGCACTTCCTCGGCAACCACCGCAAACCCTTTTCCATGCACACCCGCCCGCGCAGCTTCGACCGCTGCATTGAGAGCCAGCAGGTTGGTTTGAAATGCAATTTCATCTATGGCCTTGATGATCTTCGAGATTTCATCAGACGATTTATTGATATCTTCCATCGCAGACAACATCTTTTTCATCTGATTGTTGCCTTCTTCAGCAGTATCTCCTGCTGCCCCGGCTAATTGATTGGCCTGGTCAGAATTCTCGGCGTTTTGCTTGGTTTGTGCGCCAATCTCGTTCATCGATGCACTGATCTCTTCAATGGAGCTGGCTTGCTTTGTCGCACCGTCTGAAAGCGATTGGCTTGCATCGGAGACTTCACCCGCACCGGTTGCAACCTGCTCAACCGCAACAGATACCTGAACCAAAATCTCGTTGAGCGACTCCAAAGTCGCGTTCATGCCACGTTTCATTACGGCATGCCCCCCTTTGAAATCACCCTCCACACTAACCGTGAGATCCCCAACGGCCATTTTCTGCAGCACTTTTACGCCCTCATTTACCGGCTCGAGAATACTGTCAATCGCACTGTTAAACACCTCAACCAATTGTTTGAAGGAACCTTGTGCATTTCCAGGCTCAACACGTGCTTCCAAACTACCTTCCTTCAGGGCTTCTGCAGCATTCTTCACTTCCTGCACCACACTTTGCGCCGCTTGTAAATTGCCTTCCAGGTCTGCACGACTCTTTCTCAGGTTAGCTACCATTTGGATTAAGACAGCTCCTAACTTGCCCGGAAGTTCAGTGCTCAGCACGTCATCATCCAAGCGGTCCTCGGAGATTGCTTCTGCTTGTTTCAGAAGGGTTGTCAATGTTGATTTGATTTGATCGACGCATTCGGTCTTATCTGCATTGCCGGCAGCAGTGACACTGTCCACACTCAATCCCATGGACTCAAAGGTGTTAAACAAAAACGCATCACAGACCGCCTGCTGATCGTAGTTGAAAACCTTGAAGATCGCTTCCTCAGCCTGAGCAATCTTTTTGAACTTCAGCAATCCGAATGACTTTCTCAGATACTTGCGGGTGAGGCGCTGAAATTCTGCATAAGACCCCGTGTACCATTTTTGCGGAAGATTGATCACGTCATGGATTCTTCCTACATTAAGCCGCTTTTCATAATATTCTAACCCCCAATTTGTCTTTGCACCCGTGAAAATGTTCAGGTAATAGTCAGACTGGGCTTGTTCCAGTCTTCGCCGTAAAGTGGATAAATTGATCTTTCTTTCAGAAGCTATCCGTTCAAAAAATCTCCGGGTGCTCTGGAAAGAAAACTGCCAATCATAAAATTCTTTTGCGATGACCGGAGCGGTTTTCTTTGCCCATGGAATGAGCTCGTTGAGAATTTGTCTGTCCGTTTCACCCAGCCGAATAAACTCCCGTCGCTGTGCAAGATTCCTGTCAGTGATACCAAGGTACTCGGTTTGCTTCTTACTTGGTCCCATTTGTGAAACCTCCTTTATGCAGAATCATTCACAAGCAGTGTCGAAGACCGCTTCATTTGACTCAGACACTGTCCGATCCCTGTCGTTGTGAATCATTCAGGTTATGTTATTCATGCAGCTATCGATTCGGCAATCTGCTCGAGCTCATCATCGAACAGAAGCCTCTGAGTATCGAGTAGAATCTTCACATCCTCATCGACTTTGCCCAACCCCTTGATAAAGCGGCTGCCTGCTTGATTGGTCACCTGAGGAGGGGGTTCGACATTCGAGTCAGGGATGTCGATGACCTCGGAAACCGTATCTACAATCAACCCCACCGCCAAATCATTGATATTGACCACGACGATGCAGGTGCGTTCGTTGTATTCCTTCTCAGCAAATCCGAAGCGCAGTCTCACATCTATCGCGGGAATCACTTTGCCACGCAAGTTGATGACGCCTTTCACAAAAGGCGGCATATCCGGCAATTCCGTGATGTTTTGGGTGCCGATGATCTCGGTAATATGCCGAATTTCGATCCCGTACTCCTCTTTCCCCAAACTAAAAGAAAGAAATTTTCCATCCTGGGTATCTTCATGGTTCTCTTCTTCTACGAGATCCGAGTCAACGTTTTCTCTGGTGGACATTTGTTCTCCGCAAACTTAGTTGTTAAATCCATAAGCCTTACTAACCAGTTCAACTTATCGGCCAGGAGGTTCCTTTTTTTAATGGAAATTTTCTGTGAACGCCAAAACAGCATGGGTGTACTAAGACTTCGTCACACTGTGATATCGGCGGAACCAGGCGGTTGCAAGCGACGAGCGGGGCCCAGAACGGTTGCTTTCGTTAAGGGAAACTCGTAACTTGCAA
>JBHHXT010000262.1:0-6764 GCA_046757165.1 bacterium
GTCGCAGAGACGCAAAGAATACGCAAAGGTTTTTCTTTGCGATGCCTCTTTGCGCGAAATCTTCGACGTAAGTTTTAGAGAATCAAGAGACAAAGGCTCATAGCCAACGGCACGAGCGGGTTGTTCAGGTTAGAAAACTCCT
The DNA here is from genome assembly GCA_046757165.1 of bacterium. GTDB lineage: Bacteria > Zhuqueibacterota > Zhuqueibacteria > Oceanimicrobiales > Oceanimicrobiaceae > JBHHXT01. The sequence continues at coordinate 143 of JBHHXT010000262.1, forward strand.
GGGGTGGCTTCAATGACCTTCGATGGATGCTTCAATAAGGTTACAATGCATTTTCGTAAATCTCAGCAAGGCTCAGCGTGCACTCAATAGAGCGCAAAGCAATTTCGTCGGTCAAATCATGCAGTGGCGTTACCAGCCAGGTCCTTTCCTCTGTCCTGGTGTAGTGTAGAACCTGAATGCGGTCCTGAGCAACGATGACACAATCCTTGAGCTGAGGGAGCTCCAAATAGTAGCTCTGTTTTTCACCCTGGTCATATTTCTCGCTCGACGGCGACATGATTTCAAAAATCACCGTCGGATTGAGGATAATATCTTCCCTGACCTTGCCGTCTTTCTCATACAACTGTCTATCGCAGTAGACCATGACGTCCGGATAGACCGTTTTGATTTAGCTTATCCACAGTTTGAGTTGCCCCGAGGAAACGCGGCAGCGTCGTTTCTTTTGGCCGAGGCGGACAAATAGTCTGCCGCTGATGTTCTCAATGATTTCACTATGCTTGTACGTTCCCGACATCAAGTACATTCGGCCATCGTGGAACTCATATCGACCCTCGAGTTCTTGCTCGATTTCGAGGTATTCATCAAATGTGTAGATGTGGTCTTTGGAGGGTACTGCCGTCATCTTTTTGCTCTCTTTTTGCGTTTGAGGAAGATAAGACGTCCGGTGCAAATTATTCAAGCTATTTTGGACCTGGGGCACTTGCTTTTTGAATTATTAATGTTATATTATTCACGGCATTTGAGCGGACCTGACCCCTGAATGGAGAGTATGACAGCACCGGATATGATAGACTATCTGCGTAAACAAAAGGCCAGTGCCCTGCTTGGCGGCGGCGAGAAGCGCATTCAGGCACAGCACAAGAAAGGCAAGCTGACGGCGCGTGAACGCATCGATTTGCTGATCGACGAAGGCACCTTTCAAGAGATTGACATGCTGGTGCAGCACCGCTGCCGGGATTTTGGGTTGGAGAAGCAGAGATACTATGGTGACGGCGTGGTGACGGGCTACGGCCGCATCGAAGGCCGGCTGGTTTTCGTTTTTTCCCAGGATTTCACGGTCCTGGGTGGCTCGCTCTCAGAGGCGTACGGCGAGAAGATTTGCAAGATCATGGATCAAGCCATGAAGGTCGGGGCGCCCGTGATCGGGCTGAATGACTCAGGCGGCGCTCGCATTCAGGAAGGCGTGGTGAGTCTCGGCGCGTATGCCGATATCTTTCTGCGCAACACGCTTGCTTCCGGCGTCATCCCTCAGATTTCCGCCATCCTCGGCCCTTGTGCCGGCGGCGCGGTCTACTCGCCTGCCATTACCGACTTTATTTTTATGGTCAAGCACACCAGCTTCATGTTTGTCACCGGACCAGAAGTCGTGAAGACGGTGACCCATGAAGAGGTGACGTTTGACGAGCTTGGCGGTGCGGAAACGCACGCCTCCAAGAGCGGCGTGTCCCATTTCACCTCCGAAAATGAAATCGAGTGCCTGCAGGGGATTCGCAAGCTGCTGAGTTTCATTCCGCAAAACAACATGGAAGATCCTCCCCGAATCGAGTGCACCGATGAGCACAATCGTATGGACCCGGAGCTGAACCGCATTGTGCCGGACAGTCCCAACAAGCCTTATGATATGAAAGAAATCATCAGTCATGTTGTGGACGAGGGCGATTTTTTTGAAGTGCACGCGGGTTACGCACAAAATATGGTGGTCGGATTTGCGTACCTGGGGGGCCAGTCTGTTGGCATCGTTGCCAATCAACCGGCCGTCCTGGCTGGGGTGCTGGATATCGATTCCTCGATCAAAGGCGCGCGCTTCGTGCGCTTTTGTGACGCCTTCAACATCCCGCTGATCACCTTCGTAGATGTGCCCGGGTTTTTGCCCGGCACGGACCAGGAATGGCAAGGGATCATCAAGAGTGGCGCCAAGCTGCTGTATGCTTTCTGCGAAGCGACGGTGCCGAAGATCACCGTGATCACGCGCAAGGCATACGGCGGTGCGTATGACGTCATGAGTTCAAAACATATCCGCGGGGATGTCAATCTGGCCTGGCCGTCAGCAGAGATCGCGGTGATGGGACCCAAGGGCGCGGTGGAAATTATTTTCAAAAAGGAAATCGAAGCAGCACAAGATAAAGAGAAGACGACCGAAGAGAAGATCGCCGACTACCGCGAGCGCTTCGCCAATCCCTACACTGCGGCCGAGCGCGGTTATGTCGATGAAATCATCGAGCCCCAGGAAACACGACCGAAATTGATTCAGGCGCTCGAGATGCTCGACAACAAAGTGGTGAGCAATCCGCGCAAAAAGCATGGCAATATCCCCTTGTAGCTAACCTTCTTGGCAATGCCGGAAATATCTCGATTCTTTGGAATTGTGATTAGAATGTTCATGGAACCGACTGCCCCTCATCATCGTCCGCATTTTCATGCTTATTATCAAGAGCACATAGCGATTTATACGATTGATGAAATCGAATTGTTATCCGGTTCGCTGCCTCGTCGCCAGCACAGGTTGGTCGTAGCGTGGGCAGAGCTACATCAAGATGAACTCTTAGACGATTGGGGCAGGTTACAGTCAGGGCAGCCGGCTTTTTCGATAGCTCCCCTGCAATAGAAAAGATGGAGATTGCCCGAGAACATGAGCAGAGAATCTGACCATCCAATATATCGTATCCGTTCGTTTGAAATTGTTGCAAGACATACACTCAAGATCGATTTTGACGATGGGACTTCTCAAACCGTGGATTTTAGTCCGGTTTTGTTCGGACCTTTGTACGGCCCGCTGAGAGACGTCGCTCTCTTCAACCAGGTTTGGCTCGACCCTGAATCTCATACGCTGGTTTGGCCGAATAATGCTGACTTTGATCCGGCGACCCTGCATGATTGGCCGACTTATGTGAAGGACCTGGCAGCGAGGGCAAAGCAATGGCAGGGCAATATCGCCTTGTGAGGGGTTGTCAAAAAAGCGTTGACGACGGGTTCGTCGTTTTAAATGTAACAAACGCGTTTCTTGCGGGGCGTTTCCCAAGAAAGCTGACAACGGGCCCCGAACTGTCATTCCTGCGAAAGCAGGAATTCATAAAAATCAATAGGTTATAGATTCTCGCTTTCGCGGGAAGGACACGACAAGCGGTCTTTTTAGACAGCCCTGTCTCGATATGGCGTCAATTCAGACTAGCCGGTCGAACCCGAAAACGCCCCATTGGTCTTCGGACGAAAAGCTGGTCATCGACAGCTTTGCGGAGCGGGTTCGCCGAACGTTCAAAGAGCGTGCGCGCAGAATCATTCTCTATGGGTCTCGTGCCCGCGGCGCGGCCGACGAAGAATCCGATTACGATTTTCTCGTGTTGTTGGAGCCGTTCGAAAGGCAGCAGGACAAGGAGAGTTTGAGAAATCTCGCTTTGCAGGTTTCGCTTGAACATGGGACGTGTGTTATTGCCTTTGCAACGCGCGCGCGCGATTTCACCGAGGAGAAGTACTTTTACTTTTTCGAGAACGTCTGCAAAGAGGGTATCGATTTATGACCGCGAAGAACCGGGTGGTCTGGATTCAGAAGCTCATGAGGCGGTCTCAGAGCAGCATGGAAGCCGCGACCTCCCTCTATGAGAAAGAGTTCTATGAGGAGGCCATTTCGCGGGCATATTATGCGATGTTTTATCTGACGCAAGCTGTTCTGGCAACAAAGGATCTGTACCGGAAAAGACATTCTGCGGTCATTTCAGCTTTTGCGGAGCATTTCACCAACCAGGAGTTGCTACCGCGAGATCTGCACACCAAACTCCACACCGCTTTTGAGGAGAGACTCGCTTCCGATTATGATATGGATAGTCTTAAGAGTGGCGCTGAAGCGCAGGAGGTGTTGGAAGGTGCGCAAGAATTCAAACATCAGATAATCCCATTCTTGCAGGAATGGCTGGTCAAGACCCAAAAGACCAAGAATAATTCATAGAGCGGTGGAGCCGCAAATGAATGGAACACGGATTTAACGGATACATAATCAATCATCTCATCAATTTCCAGAGAAGGAGGTTCAATTATGGCTGTAGCACGCGTGAGTGAAATCACGGCATCCTCGGATCAGGGATTTCAGGCTGCATTTCAGCAAGGGATCGACAGGGCGACTGCGACGCTCCGGAACATTACTGGCGCAGAAATCGTTTCGCAAAAAGCGAAAATTGAGAATGGCAAGATTTCCGAGTACCGGGTGAGGATGAAAATCACTTTCATTCTCGAATAGTCAACGAGAAAGGGCTGTCCCGGAAGTCACTTTGGGGACAGCTCCTTTGTCCAAAGATCTTGTCTCGAGTCGGTGAATGGACTTTCGAAAGAGGACTTGATGAAACTTCGCGAGGAAATAATTGAGGGCGTACAAATCGTCCGCATCGATGAGCCACGTCTGGACGCGACCATCTCGACGGCACTCAAGACGGAGCTGCTGCGCCTGGTTGAGCAGGAAGGGGCTGTGCACCTGCTGGTGGATTTGAAGAATGTGGAGTACGTCGATAGCTCGGGGCTGGGGGCGTTGTTGTTCGGGCATCGGCAAATCAGAATCAACGACGGCAAGATGAAGCTCGTGCATTTGAACGTGAAGGTGCAGACATTGATCCGGATCGCGCATCTCGACAATGTTCTCGAGTCCTTCGACTCAGAAGAAGAGGCGCTGCGGAGTTTTTGATGATGGCTTGCAAGATGTTTGACAAGATCTTGATCGCGAATCGCGGCGAGATAGCCGTACGGGTGATTCGTGCCTGCCATGAGCTGTCCATTTCGGCGGTGGCCGTCTACTCTGATGTGGACCGCCTGTCCTTGCACGTTCGGCTGGCCGACGAAGCCTATCACATTGGGGCACCGCCTTCGAAGGAAAGCTACTTGCTGCAGGAAAGAATCATTGCTGCGGCAAAAAAATCAGGAGCACAGGCGATTCATCCGGGGTATGGCTTTTTGGCTGAAAATCCCGAGTTTGCCGAGCGTGTGCATCAGGCAGGGCTCGTTTTCATCGGCCCGCCCGCAGAAGCCATGCGCCTCATGGGGGATAAGACGGCCGCCCGCAGTCGGATGCTGAACGCCGGGGTACCCGTGGTGCCCGGAACCGAGGCGCCGCTCGAGGATGACAAGGCGGCGTTGAAAGTAGCGCGGAAAGTGGGACTGCCCGTCATGCTCAAAGCAGCAGCCGGTGGCGGCGGCAAGGGCATGCGGGTTGTCAAAGCGGAGAGCGAGATCGCCGCAGCGTTTCGGGCCGCACGCTCTGAAGCAGAAGCCGCCTTTAGCGACGGCCGCATCTACATCGAAAAATATCTGCAGGCTCCCCGGCACATCGAATTTCAGATTCTGGCGGACCAGCACGGCAACGTCATCCATCTCGGCGAGCGCGAGTGCTCTATTCAGCGTCGCCACCAGAAAGTGATCGAAGAGGCCCCCTCTTGCGTTCTCGATCCGGACCAGCGGCAGAAGATGGGAGACGCCGCAGTGAAAGCGGCGGTGGCCTGCGGCTATCAAAACGCCGGAACGATTGAATTCATGCTCGACCAGGAGCGCAATTTCTACTTTCTCGAGATGAACACGCGCTTGCAGGTGGAGCATCCGGTCACGGAGATGGTCACGGGACTGGATCTGGTGAAGGAGCAAATCCGCATTGCCACCGGCGAGCGGTTGAGGTACGCACAGGAGGATATCCGGTTTCATGGCCACGCCATCGAATGCCGCATCTACGCTGAGGACCCGGCAAACAACTTTCTGCCCTCGACCGGAACGATTCACTTCATGGCGCCGGCCGCTGGTCCCGGCGTTCGCGATGACAACGGCTATGACGCCGGCAGTGAGGTTTCCATCTATTACGACCCGTTGATTTCAAAACTGATCGCCTGGGGGAACGACCGGGAAGAAGCTCTCGCCAGAATGAGCCGCGCTCTCCGAGAATACCTCATCCACGGGGTGGAAACATCGATTCCGTTTTGCGAAAGGGTCATGCGGCATCCCGGGTTTGTCGCCGGGGAGTTTGACACCCATTTTACCGAGGACGAGATGCTCGGCCCATGCAGTCGTGACGAACCTGGCGCTGAGGAAGATGGGGAAATCGAGGTGGCGGCGCTGGCTGCAGCCATGTTCCATCATACCTCCCGCTCTAAGAATTCCAACGCCGGGATGACCACAACCGGCCCGCGTGTGAGCGCGTGGAAAATGGCGGGTCGTGCGGCCTTGAAGGGATAACAAGTCATAGTGAGCTTTTTATTCTAAGCTCGACGTTGCAGCCAAAAGGGGCTGTCCAAAAAGGTTCCTCGTGGCTGTCATTTCGAGCGAAGCGAGAAATCTGTTAGTGCGAGGTTTGCCATGTAAGTAGTTGTTTTCGTTAGTTCTACGATTGTTGTCTTGTCAGATTCCTCCCTTCGGTCGGAATGACATTTCTGGTCTTTCTGGGCAGCCCCTTGGATCGACTTTTCAGACGCCCTCTGCCCGCTCGAATTCATCCCTAAAACGCGGTTGCAAACAGTGCTGGATCAGGCTTGAATTAGCAGGCCAAATCTCCTCCCGGGAGGAGACCGAAAATGAACTTGTTCATTTTCAGAGGTGGGTTTGACTGGCGCTGGTTTTTGGCGTCTTGTGATTTCGACTTAGCGGTCGTGGAGATGCTGAG
>JBHHXT010000263.1:0-6761 GCA_046757165.1 bacterium
AAGCCTGATCAATTACCTCTACAGTGTAAGTCAGGCTTCCAGCCTGAGCAAGTCCGACAGGCAGGATGCCTGTGATACACAAAAGGCTTCCAGCCTGAGCAAGTCCGACAGGCAGGATGCCTGTGATACACAAAAGGCTTCCAGCCTGAGCAAGTCCGACAGGCAGGATGCCTGTGATACACAAAATACCCTGGATACAATCATGTATTTTGATCCAGATGCGCCAATTAGCAAAAAGCAACGAAATCTGCCTCACTGGCAGCAGAAAGGAACCGCCTATTTTGTCACGTTCCGGTTATTCGATTCCATTCCAAAAGAAGTGGCTGAAAGTATTAAAAAGGAACGAGAGCAATGGTTAAAATCGAATAACATCTCAGATCCCTCGGAGCTGAAAAAACTGAGGCGCGCCCAGAAAATCGAATATTACCGCCTCTTTTCCAAACGCTATGATGACTTGCTGGATAACGGCTATGGCTGCTGTGTATTGGCAAAACCCGAATGCAAGAAAATTGTAGAGGAGGCGCTCAAGCACTTTGATGGCGACCGTTACGATTTGGACAAGCATGTAGTCATGCCAAATCACGTGCACACAATCGTTCGGCCCCAAAAAAACTGGGATTTGTCACAAATCACACACTCCTGGAAATCCTTCACATCAAACGAAATCAATAAGATTCTTGGCAGAAAAGGTCAACTATGGATGCCTGAGTCCTTTGACCATATCATTCGCAGCCCCATGCAACTGGAAAAAATTCGCCACTATATTGCTGACAATCCTAAGAAGTCCAAAGTAACTCAGGCATCCCAGCCTGAGGAGCCGGAGTATTCTCAGTCTCAGTCTGAGCCTTTGCCAACAAGCCACAGGCAGGATGCCTGTGTTACGATAAGCAAAGAAGATATTGAAACCCTGATCAAATCCGGCGAGCAGGTTGGGGAACACGAAGCCGCGGTACGGGCCAAAGGTCGGGAAACGAAGGATTATTCGCACAAGCTCCCCGAAAGCATTCGGCAGAATGCCGCACGGATCGACCAGGCCCTGGCCAACATCACCGTCTGCGACCCGGCCATCGGCAGCGGCGCTTTTCCGGTGGGCATGATGCATGAGATTGTCAAAACGCGCAATGTGCTGACCAATGTAATTGAGGCTTCCCAGCCTGAGAAGCCCCACAGGCAAGATGCCTGTGATCCGTTGGATGCCCGTGCTACCTACCAATTCAAACGCCAATGCATCGAAAAATCGCTCTACGGCGTGGACATCGACCCGGGCGCGGTGGAGATTGCCAAGCTGCGGCTCTGGCTGTCGCTGGTGGTGGATGAGGAGGACATCCGGCGAATCAAGCCCCTGCCGAATCTGGATTATAAGATTGTTTGTGGGAATTCGCTTTTGGGAGTGGAAAAGAATTTGTTTAACAACCAATTATTTGTCGAGCTGGAACGCCTGAAACCCCTTTACTTCGACGAAACCAATCCCACCAAAAAGCTGGAATACAAACAGCAGATTGATGACTTGATCGGTGAGATTGTAACTCAACCTTCCAGGTTGAAGGGGCGCCACAGGCCTCACAGGCAAGATGCCTGTGATGCTTTTGATTTTGAGATTTATTTTTCAGAGGTGTTTCATAAGAATGGCGGGTTTGATGTTGTGATTGGCAATCCACCGTACGTGCGCCAGGAAGAGATTCGCGAATACAAGTCGGCATTCAAAAGCATCTACCAATGTTTTACGGGCATGACCGACATCTACGTCTACTTTTATGAGCGTGGCTTGAACCTGCTGCGCGAGAATGGTGTGCTGACGTTCATCACCTCGAACAAATACATGCGCGCAGGGTATGGGGAAAAACTCCGTCAGTTCTTGACCACCCGCGCGGCCATCCGGCAATTGATCGACTTTGGCGACGCCCCGGTTTTTGAGGCCACGGCCTACCCCAGCATCATCCTTTTGCAAAAAATCAAACTCAATGACAACAGCATAATGGCCCTGAACTGGAAGAGAAACACTCCCGTGGAAGAATTCGAGCAGGAGGTTCATACGGGCAGTTTTTTGATCGCCCAAAAAGAGCTGACTGCCGACGGCTGGCGTATCGAAAGCCCGGCAGTGCTACGGTTGCTCGAGAAGCTTCGCAAAGCCGGGCAGCCGCTGGGCGAATATGTGCAGGAACGGTTTTACCGGGGTGTGCTGACAGGCTTGAACGAGGCCTTTGTGGTGGATCGCGGCACCCGCGACCGGCTGATTGCCGAGCACCCGTCTTCGGCGGACGTGCTCAAACCCTTTCTGCGCGGCCGGGATGTGAAACGGTGGCGGGTGGATTTTTCGGAGCGATACTTGATTAAGATTGAATCCTCTGAAAACGAGACACATCCCTGGTCAAACAGAGAGCCAAAAGAAGCGGAACGGATTTTTGCCAAAACCTATCAGGCAATTTACTCACATTTAATGCAGTTTAGGGGAAAACTGATTGCGCGGGATGATCAGGGAAAATATTTTTGGGAATTGAGATCATGCAAATACTGGCAGGAGTTTGAGCAGCCGAAGATAGTTATTCCTGCTATCGACCAAAATGTCAATTACGCTATTGATTTATTGGGCTTTTATAGCAATGATAAGACTTCCATCTGCGTTGGTGAGAATGTCAACTATCTGGCAGGGCTTCTCAATTCAAGATTGCTTTGGTGGCTTATTCGAATGATCGCCGCAGTCAGGCAGGGTGGTTTTTATGAATTCAAACCCATGTATGTTTCTCAAATTCCGATTGTTGCTGGCATAGCAACAAATCAAATTGAATCAATCGTTGATCGAGTTCTCACGGTCAAGTCTGATAATCCCGGCGCAGACGTTACCGGCCTTGAACGGGAGATCGACCAACTGGTCTATCAGCTCTACGGCCTGACCGCGGAGGAAATCGCCATTGTTGAAGGACAAAGTAATAGGGAAGCCTAAAAAGAATGGAAAAAGCATTGAACGTCATCAGCAATATGCACAAGGAAGGAGTGCTTAAGGAGTATGCCATCGGCGGTGCAATCGCCACTATCTACTATACCGAACCGTTCGCCACCGATGATGTGGACATATTCTTTATTCCGCCTGAAGAACAAGGACTACTCGTGCTAACTCCTTTCTATGAATTTTGCACAAAAAAGGGGTACAAGACGTATAAGGAGTATATTTTGATAGGTGAAACGCCCATACAATTTTTGCCTGCGGCGACGGCGCTGGAAAAAGAAGCCGTGCAGCATGCTGTCCCTGTGAAATACAAAAAAATCCAGGTAAATATTCTGCGACCGGAATACTTGATCGCAATTTGTCTTCGCGTGTTCAGGCTGAAAGACAGGGAAAAGATTGTTAGACTTTTGGAACAAACGGAAATAAATAAGAAACTGCTGTCGGATATTTTAGTCAGGCATGGTTTAATGGAAAAATTTGAAATCTTCAGAGGTGAACGATGAAAAAGGTTGTTGCCAAAAACGAAAAAGAGGTAGAAGAGTACCGGGAAAAACTGTTTAGAGCAAAGGAAGCATATCGCAAAGAGCAAGCAAAATTGCCTTTTGAGAAGAAAATAGAAATCGTCATGAAGCTTAACAGATTTGCTAGGAAATGGAAGCAGGTTTGAGAGCTGCCAACTCTATATCTATTGGGCGAGCTTCAATCCCGAGACCCTCTTCCACCCACCGACAGTCTGCGCACCAGGGGCGTCAGGACTCGATACGTGACGAAGATCACTCCAGGCGTGAGCAGACACCAGACCACGACCGCGTGCCATGTGATGCCCCACAACACCCGCGTCGCATTCCAGAAATCTTGCTCGAACGTGGCCGCGACCATGGCGAAAGAGAGGGGGGACGGCTCCTGTCCAAACAGGTGCTCGCCGGCGCGGTAGAACGGAATGAGCAAGAGGATCTGCAGCGGATAAACCAGATAGTTGACGAGCTGAATCGCCGGCAGGTTGAGCTTGAGGGCAAAAGCTGCGATGGTGCACAAGATGGTCGTGGTGCCGAGCACCGGAAAGACGCCCAGCATGATGCCGAACGCAATGCTCAGCGCAATTTTTTCGGGCGTCGTCCCCATCTCGAGCAGCCGGATGATGGGCTGCACCACTTTTCTTTGCCAGATAGTTGGCATCGCTCTTAGGTGTTCAGACGATCTGCGTCTACGATGTGCGATTCTCTTCCTACAGCCTAAAAGTCTACAGCCTATCGGTCTATCAGCATCCTCAGTTCGTCGCCCCAATTCCGAGCTGTTCATACTTTTTCTGATGGCGGTTCTCGCTTCTTTTCCTTCTTTTTCTCGATGCCAAGCTGAGAGTAGCCATCGATCAACCCGGGGTAGACCGTCATGCCCGCATAGTCCCAGGTGCGGGCATCTGCGGGTATCGCAACGTCGGCTCCGACCTTTGTGATGACGCCGTCACGAACAATGATGGTTCCGTTTTCAATCGACCGGCCCGGCGCCGGCACAATCCTGGCATGAATCAAGGCATGGACCTCGGGGGTGTTTTGGCGCAACCCGACCACGGGTTTCGTTTGCGCAAAAGCCGAGTCAGGGTTTACGACCGGAAGAAAAGTCAAAAGAATGGCACAAAAAAGCAGGTACACCCTTTGTGAGCTGGGCATAGCATCCCTCCGTAATTGATGATGAAGCGGTAAAGTCATCGTCCCCCAAAAAAAGTTAGAAAAATCGTGACAAAATGCAACGGATCATTTTGCAGCAACTGGATGTCCATCAAAAGTTCTTCTGAGTGACAAACGGAGTGCAACATTTTAGTTTTGCACTTGTTTCTAGCTAGTGAATTTTGCAACTGCAACGCTAAAGCGTTGCACTCCTAATCCAAATCATTTTGCCTCAATCTCGTGCAGCATTTGCAGGGATTTCTTCCTGCGGGCTTCTTTGGTCACCAGGTCGCCGTCTGGCCAGGAGGAATCGAGGGCCTTCTGCAGCAGGACCGTCGCCTCTTTAATCCGGTCGAGTTTGAGATAGACCTCAGCCAGAAAATTCATGTTTTCCGGATGGGCCGGGGCGATTCGGTAGGCTGCTTCAAAATGCTCCAGGGCCTTGCGTCTGCTGCCGATGCCGGCGGGGGGTCCCGGTGCCCGAAGATAGAGCGCTCCCAGAAGGCGGTGGGGCCCGGCGGAGTCAAACGTGGCATCGATTTTGATGGCTTTCAGGGCGTCGCTGCGGATTTTGCGCATGGCGCCACGCGCGGTGATTTTGTTGGCCTGAGCAAACAGTCCGGTGGCGATGGCGCGCGCGTAATACCCCTCAACTCGATTCTGGTCAATTTGAATGGCCTGCCCGGCAAACCTCATCGCCTCGCTCGCGTAGCGCGACTTTTCTGTTTTCTGTTGACTGTTGTAAGAGAGCCAGAGGGCGTATTTTGCGGCTTTGAACAGAGGGTCATAGGCCTGGCTTTTGCCGTTGTGTGACTGGGCTGCCTTCGACATGAGCTGGTAAGCCTTCTCGACAGCCTGCCAGGTGCGTGGTGTGATTGAATACAGAGATTCAGCATGAGCAGGGAAATCAACATTATTGTGTGCGTTCGTCCCTTTGTAGCCTGTTCCGCAGGCCGACCAGGTGAGCTGCAAGATGAGCACAAGGAGGGTCAGGTAAGATTTCTTGTCCGTGGCCATTCACTCCCTCCGGCCATACTTCTCGATGACCTGTTCGAGCCGGGAGATGTCGACTGGCACAAAACCGCTTGATTGCATCAAGTCCAGGATCTCCAGACCGGTTGAGTCGTTTTTCATATTCTCGAGTGCACCTTTTACCTGCTTTTTGCTTTCTTCGCTCCACGTTTCTCCGATGGTGACGACCAAATCACGTGGAAGCGAGGCGGAGACCCAGATGATTTTCAACTTCGGCCAGACCAGCTCGTCCTCCTCGAAGAATCGCTTCAGCTCCTCGTCGAAGAGCAGGGCGGAGGCCGCCCCAACCTCGCCCACGCCGAAGCCACCGGCAGCATTTTCCAGCATGAGAAAAACTTCATCGGCAAGGTTCTGTGAAGGTTCCAGGTCAAAAAAGACGCCGGGGCGAAATTTGGCCGGGAAAACGATCTTGCTGAGATACTTTAAGTCAACAGCGAATATCGTCCGAATACAGTGCCCTTTCAATTCTGAGAACGAGTTCGGGCCATTTTGTGTGGTGACGACATAGAATCTTTCGTCCAAACTTCCAAAGCGCGGCACCTGCAAGATGGGCGTGCTTTGCTGCTCTTTTGTGTTTAGAAACTCGAGATAAAATCCAGGCGGGACAAAAGCCAAAATTGGCTCATATTTCTCGAGCAATTCCCCGGCAAGCTGCGGGGTATTCGCGATCCAGCCCAGCACGACTTCGTCCCTGAAAGCGGGGACGGTGCTTTGCAGATAGCGCGACAGTTTTTCAAGAAATTCGGCCGCGACCTTCTGGTCTGCGGATTCGTCCCCGTACTTGACCATGAGATAATGAACCGTCCCCTGCCTCCGCGACAGGGCGGAGGCGTGATGCATCGAAGGAAGACCCGCCACAGCGATCAGGCAGAGGATTATTTTGCTTTTTCGAAGGCTCGACTCATGCCAGGGCCTGGAACGAGGCGAGCGTCTTTTAACGGTTCCACCGATGAAATCATCTTTCTTCTTCATGATTCAATCCGTAGTGGTGTCAAAAGCGTAGTGTCAACAGTTTATTGACGTTGTACTATTTAGGTTCTGTACTCACAATACTTATGCAGCTCACCCAAACCCATCCCCCCTCAACCAATAGACCGCAACGCGGTCAAACATCACAGCCC
>JBHHXT010000264.1:0-6741 GCA_046757165.1 bacterium
CCCAGAAACTCGAGCAACTGCTCGAGCTCGCAGACATTCTCAGCCAGCAGAATAGTTTTCAGGAAATTCTGCGCCTGGTCGCGCACAAGGTTTCGATTTTGCTGGAGGCGGAAATCGTGCTCATCTTGATGCTCAATCCGCGCTCCCAGCAAACCGTTAAAACCATCATCAAAGAAGGTCTGGAAGTCAGTCATCCACGCTACCGTTCGGTGCAGAATCAAATCAGCGGCTGGCTCATGAAACACAGGGCAGCCTTGCTCACCTCAGATATCAAAAGCGATGCTCGATTCAGTAATGTTATTCTGGGAGATTTGTCCATCAAATCGGTCATGGGTGTGCCCTTGCAAATCGAAGGGGTGTGTATCGGCTCGCTCATCCTCTTAAACAAAACTGAGCGTGGAGAATTCGATGAGAGCGATCTTGCCTTTCTGGGGAAAGTTGCTATTATCGCTGCTCCCTATCTGCGCAACGTTCAAAAAATTCAACACTATTTTGAAACGCCCTTGCCTGAGGCAGCCTTGCTGGCCAGATACGAAGCGTTGGGACTATTGGGTAAGTGCAAGCGCTTTGTCGATTTGCTGCAAGCCATCGAAGCGGCGGCTCGCTGCGACGTGCGCGTCCTGCTGCAAGGCGAGAGCGGTACGGGCAAAGAGCTGATCGCGAAAGCGATTCATAAATTCAGCGCGCGTAGTCAGAAGCCCTTTGTAGCCATCGATTGCGGTGCGATTCCCACGCATTTGCTCGAGAGTGAGCTGTTTGGGTATGTCAAAGGCGCCTTCACCGGCGCCGCCAGCGATCGCAAAGGTCTGTTACATGAAGCCCATCAAGGCACGCTGTTTATGGACGAAGTTGCCAACCTTCCCCTGGAAATGCAAGCCAAGTTCATGCGCGTCTTACAGGACGGCGAAATCCGTCCTTTGGGAAGCAACAAAACCCGCAAAATTGACGTTCGCATCATTTCGGCATCCAGCAGCTCCATAAAAGAGCTCGTGGCAGAGAAAAAGTTTCGCGAGGACTTGTTTTATCGCCTCTATGTCTACCCCATCACCATCCCTTCCTTGAATGATCGCGCAGAAGATATTCCGATGCTGGCGCATCATTTTTTGCGTAAGTTTGCCTTGCAGCAAAAAAAGCAAACCGACACCTTTGATAAAGAAATCACCGAATTCATGAAAGAGCGTAAGTGGGCTGGCAATATTCGAGAGCTGGAAAATTTTGTAGAACGCCTGGTGACTGTGACCCCCCAGGGGATGAAAATTCTGAGACGCAAAATTCTGCCTGAAGATTTGCAAACTGAACTAAGAAATGTCAAATTCGTTTACGATGACGGGCTGGTGCCAAAATCACTCGATGAGAGCGTGGCTGAGTGCGAAGAACAACTCATCCGCGAAGCGCTGGACAAACACAATTGGAATCAATCGCGGGCGGCTCGCGCCTTGAGAATATCCATACAGACCATTCGGTATAAGATGAAGAAATTGGATATTGAGAAGCCGGGTACCTGACATCCAAGTCCCCAAAACAATCTCCTAAGATTGGTTCCCTAAGGGTGGCCTCACGCAAAGCCGCAACGTCCGCAGAGAAAGGAAGGTCAAAAAGAAACAAACTCTGCGCTCTTTGCGAGCCTTTGCGGCTTAGCGTCTTTGTGTGAAATTCTTGTTTCAGGTTATTATGAAATTTTGAGCCCTTGCGCACTTCAAATCGCCCTTAATGTTTATGCTTTTTTCGCAACCATACCTCCAATAAAAACAGTCACCCTATTCAAATCTGAAATTCTTAACAGATTTCCCACCTCTTTGCTCCAACCCAATTGCCGTCAAAGCAATATTATTTAAGTATTTATTTGACAACTACTTACACTCCAGAGAACACTCCAGCTTTTTCGTTGGCATCTATTTTGACCTCTCTCATGGCAATTCTGACCTCTGTTAAAAGGAGAATTTCCGATGAGACGACTACTATTTTGGGCCACGATGATGATTGCCACACTTGCTTTGCAAAACGGTTGGGGGAAAACACCGGACTGCGCAAACCCGGCAAGAATTCTGGCCTTCAGTACCTTGCTGCGAAAACTAGATTTGAACACAAAGACCCACGATGGGTTTGCGATCACTAAAGCAGAATACGAACAATTGGGCGAAGCCTGGCAGGCGTTGTCCCGGCTCGAAAAAAATCAACTACTGGGCGGCCCGGCCGGCCGGTGGTGGAAAAACACCTGCGCGATGGCGCTGATTTATGATTTGAATAACCGAGAAAAATGGGAAGTTCATATCGAGCATTTGACGGATCTCGGCAGCCAGGGGCTTTCCCTCACGGCAAGTTTGTTGAATAATCCAGTCCGTCTGGAGAAGGCGCGCAGCATGTTAGTGGACCTGCTCTACACCGGACCGGCCATGGTCTCCGACGGACGGCTCGAGATCGCTGATGAAATAAACGTTCAGGCGGCGGCACGCGCCGGAGACCGGGCGCGACAACGACTCCAAGGGTGGGAGCGGCTGATCAACAATTACCAGAATCGCACGTCGCTGGACAAACTGAAGGCGGTGAACACCTATTTCAACGAGACAATCCAACCAAGGAATGATCAAGGCTCCACGAAGCGCTACGATTACTGGCAATCCCCGATCGAAACCCTGGTGCGTGGCATCGGCGATTGTGATGACTTTGCCATGGCGAAATACGTGTCTTTACGGCTTTTGGGAATTCCGGTCGAGCAGTTGCGTTTGGCCTCATTCAAGGCTCGCCCGCATGGACATTTGGTGCTGCTCTTTTATCCGCACAACCATGAGCCTCCCCTTGTGCTGGACTGCTTAGCTTTCGTGCATCTCGGATACAGAGATCACCATATCCTGCCGCTCGCCCGATGGAGAAACGTACACAGGATGAAGCGGCTTTATGAGATCAATGAAACCGACGTGAGATTATTTGATGAGCAGTGCCGGCTCAAGCGGACTTACAACGACCCGAAGACTCGACTTCCCAGGTTTGGCAGAGCACTCATCAACTCGCGCAGGGTCTTGCCGAAAGCAGGCTGACTCTCATCTGTTGACATTTGTTTTTGTTTCTGTCATTTTCAGTCAGTCTAATACATATTCATCCCTCCTTTATGTTGAAGCATTTTGGGGTTGCATCTTTCCAACGTAGTACGTATTTTAGGGGCAAATATGGGTACCTTGAAAGGTGATAATCCGAGGGCTGCGAATGGTGCAAGCAAAATTCAGTCTCGATGAAACACATATTCGGTTTTTGAATAACTACAAGGAGTATGGCTTCAAAGACAAGAGCGAGGTCATACGCACGGCGCTCGATCGGTTGCTGAAAAAAATAGAACAAGAGAAACTGAAAGAGAGCGCCGAGCTCTACGCGGCAATCTATGACGAAGACGAAGAGCTGCAAGACCTGGCCGACTCGGCGATAGCGGAGTGGCCGGAATGAAGAAGCTCAAACGGGGACTCGTCATCGACGTCAATCTCGACCCCGCTGTCGGTGCTGAGAAACGCAAAACCCGGCCATGTGTGATTGTGACACATGATATTTACAACGCGCGAGTGCCTGTGATTCAGGTCGTTCCGCTAACCGCCTGGAATGAGAAAAAAGGACGAATCATCACCAACGTCGAGATCGAGCCTGGTGGGGAAAACGGTTTGTCAAAAAAATCCGTTGCGGATTGCCTACAAACGCGGCCGATCGATCATCGTCAACGCATGGTTGGCATTCGAGGCCAGTTGGAAGATGCGACGATGCGAAAAATTGACCAGGCGCTGAGAATGGTGTTTGACTTGGGGTAGCTTTCTTGTCTTGTTTGTCAAGGCCATCATAGACGTTGCGTCAGGTTCTTGAGTGCCATCGCGATCTATTCGGAAACAATTGATGACGCACTTTATCCGAACTCCAGACGTTCGACTCTCCTTTTTTCTGGCGAGGAGAAATGCGCCATGATCGGCAAAACCATCTCCCACTATGAAATCCTCGAAAAACTCGGCAGCGGCGGCATGGGCGTCGTCTACAAAGCTCAGGACACCAAACTCGAGCGCTTCGTCGCACTGAAGTTTCTGCCGCCCCACCTGAGTCAGGCAGAGGAGGAGAAGAAACGCTTCATCCACGAAGCCAAAACCGCCTCAGCGCTGAACCATCCCAACATCGCCACCATTTACGAAATCGATGAGGCTGATGGTCAGATATTTATTGCGATGGAATACATCGAGGGCAAATCCATCGAGGACATGCTTGTAGGGGCGAACGGCCGTTTGCCCCTACCGGTGGACGACGCCATCAGCCATGCCATTCAGATCGCCGAAGGCTTGCAGGCGGCGCACGAAAAGGGGATCATCCATCGCGATATCAAACCAGCCAACATCATCATCACAGAAGAAGGCCAGGCAAAAATCGTCGACTTCGGACTGGCGAAACTGGCCGGACGAACTATGCTGACGAAAGAAGGAACCACCCTCGGCACGGTCGCCTACATGTCGCCCGAACAAACACAGGGAGCTCACATCGACCACAGGACGGATATCTGGGCGCTGGGGGTGATGGTTTATGAGATGCTGGCCGGGGACCACCCATTCAAAGGGGATTATGAGCAAGCGGTGATGTATTCGATCATGAACGAAAATCCGGAGTTCATCACAAAAGTGCGAAGCGAAGTCCCGACTCAGATGGAGAAGATTCTGGAAAAGGCCCTGGAGAAGAATCCGGACAAGCGTTTTCTAACTACAGATGAAATGCTGATGGAACTGCAAACTGTCAGGGAGAAGCTGAAATCGGGTGAATCAAAAAGCCGGCCCCGTCTTTTAAGGATAGGCAGAAAACAACGAGCGAATCTGTACAGAACGGTCGCGGTGTTTGCAGTTTTGATAGCCGCCGCAGGACTTTACTTGCGGCAAACCGACCATGCCGAAGCGAAACCGGTTTCCATCGCCATCCTGCCCATGACGAGCATTACCGATGATTCCAGCCAGGAATGGTTTACCGATGGCATGACCGAGGCTCTCATCACCGATCTTGCGAAAATCGGTGGATTACGTGTCGTTTCACGCTCCTCGGTCATGCAGTACAAGGGCACGACCAAGCCAACAAAAGAAATCGCTCGGGAGTTGCGAGTGGACTACCTCATTGACGGCTCCGTACTCAAGGTTGAGGATCAGGTTAAGATCTCGGCGCGGTTGATCGATCCCCAAGAGGACCAGTATCTCTGGGCTGACAATTACCAGCGAGAGTTCAGGGATGTTTTGACTTTACACGGCGAGATAGCGCAAATCATAGCTCGAGAGGTCCAGGTCAAGCTAACGCCTGAGGAACAGACTCGCCTTGCCAGCGCCCGCCCGGTCGATCCCGAAACTTACGAGCTTTACCTCCGGGGCCGCCATCACTCCAGCAAGGGAACCGCGGACGACATAAAAAAGGCAGTCGAGTATTACAACCAGGCCCTGGAACGAGATCCCGACTTCGGACCGGCTTACACCGGTTTGGTTGAGAGCTACCTTTTGCAGGGATTTGGCGAGCTTGCCCCAAAAGAAGCCTTCATAAAATTCCAGGCATACTCACAAAAGGCCATGGAACTGGATGATGCGCTCGGCAGCGACCATCATCAGCTTGCGATGATAAAGATTTTCAGTGACCGGGATTGGCACGGAGCTGAAAAGGAGCTGATACGTGCCATCGAGCTGGACCCGAGCTCGTCGTCCGTCTACGACTCATATTGCCAGTTCTTATGGGCCATGGGGCGCACGGATGAAAGCGTCACTGCCGGCGAGAAAGCCGTTGAGCTGGACCCGGTTTCACACTTCGTCCACTGCGATCTCGGCTGGGCTTACTACTACGCGGACGAGCAGGACCAGGCAATAAAACAACTCCGGAAGACAACGGAGTTATTTGGAAGCGATTGCCCCTATCACTATTGGTTGAAAATCCGTCTTATGATCGAGCAAGCTGATAAGCAAAGGGGTACATACGAGCATGTGATCGCCGACTTAGAGAAACGGCTGGAAACCATGCCGGAAGATCATGTTCGCATACTTTCTTTCCTGGGCTCCGCCTATGCGCTATCCGGGGAGACCGACCAGGCCCGAAAGATCATTCGCGAGTTGCAACAGCTCGCGACGAAAGAGTTTGTCGATCCCTGTCATCTCGCAGCCATCCATATTTCTCTTGGTGAGTACGATGAGGCACTGCGATTGCTCGAGCAGGCCTATGAGCAGGGATCTTTTTTGCTTCTCTATACCATCAAAAGTTCCCCGTGGTACGATCCATTGCGGGACGACCCGCGCTTCCAGGACCTGCTGCGCCGTATGGGGCTGGCTGAAACGAAGCTATAGTATCATGACTCAGATGTTGCATTTTTGTGGAAAAAAATAGTCCATTGACGCGAAGAATGACAAATAACGTCATTAACTAACATTTCTCAGTTCATAAACGAAAGCTTCGCATTGATTACTACCGCGAAGCGGTTACAACAACAAAGCCGAGGGTTCGGCGACAGCCGTACCCTCGGTTTATGAGAACATTGAAAATCAAAACCCCAAAGGGGTTTCATAAAAAACGGCTCTTGATCGTCGGATGATAGGTGTTGTATGTGTGCATGTCGTTCTAATTTCGACCGCTATTGTTGAACCTTTCAGGGTTCGTGTGACATCTTCTCTCTCCATCCCAGGGTTCGTCGAAGACGAACCCTGGGCCCCTGGGCTTTGATGTCCAACGCCTTCGGCGTAAATAAAAAAGCGAACTCGGGAATGAAATCAT
>JBHHXT010000265.1:0-6736 GCA_046757165.1 bacterium
GTTTTTCACCTTGTGGTTTTCGCGGCACATCGGCTGAGCGAAAACCCGCCACTTCCTACTCCCCGACACTCTCGCACCGCACCGTCAGATCCTTGACGCGGTCCACCTCCACCTTCACCCCCATGCCCGGGCGGTGCAGCGGAACCTGGACCATGCCGTCGGCATCCATGGTCCATTCCGGGGTCACGATGTCCTGCGCCCAGTAGCGCGAGCTTGGCGAGACATCTCCGGGCAGCACGAAATTCGGCAAAGAGGCCAGCGCCACGTTGTAGGCCCGGCCGATGCCGCTCTCCAGCATCCCTCCGCACCAGACAGGAATAGCGTGACTGGCACAAAAGTCATGAATCTCGATGGCCTGGGCAAAACCACCAACCCGACCAGCCTTGATATTGATGATCCTGCCGGCTGCCAGGGCCACCATCTCCTCGGCTTTGGTCACATCCGTGATCGACTCGTCGAGGCAGATGGGGGTCTGCAGCTCCTTTTGAAGCAGAGAATGTTTGTAAATATCATTCCAGGCCAGCGGCTGCTCGATCATCATCAGGTGAAATTCATCGAGCTTTTTCAGCAGCCCGGTGTCTGCGAGCGTATACGCATTGTTGGCGTCGACCATGAGCGGGGCCTCTTTTCCGAACGCCTCCCGCACCGCCGCGACATAATCGAGGTCCTTTCCGGGCTTGATCTTCATTTTGACTTTCCGGTAGCCGAGTGCGAGCGACTCTCCCACCTTTTGGACCAGCGCCTGAGGCGTCTCCTGAATACCGAGAGAAATGCCCGTAGCGATCTTGTCGCGCGAGCTGCCGAGCAGTTTCGCCAGCGGGAGATCCTGAATCTGTGCCGCCAGCTCCCAGACACCCATCTCCACGGCTGCCTTGGCCATGTTGTGACCCCGGAAATCCTGCTGCAACGCGGCGTGCACGGCTTCGGGATGCTCGAACTCTCGTCCCAGGACGCGCGGCGCGACCCACTCCCGAATGGCCAGCCAGGCCGTGTCGATCGCTTCGGGGGAGTAATTGGGCAGCGCGCCCGCAACGCACTCGGACCACGTTTCGCGGCCATCGATGGTCTTCATGTGCAACAGCAAGATTCTTCGCATCGTCTCTGCGCCGGAGGAAATCTGGAACGCTTCCTTCAGGGGCAGCCTGATTTCTCTCAAAGTTATGCTGCGGAGGGTTATCATTTGCTCGGAGGGTCCCTGGTTTGAGTTAGTTAAGTTAGCTGCCTGCGAAAAAATAACGGCAATTTGTAATTCAGCGTTTATCTGTTGAATCGGTGTTCAAAATCTCTTTTCCGTCCTGCAGCCAGGTCTCGTGGACATGCAGCCAGTCCACGCCGTTTGGCGTATCCGGCCTGTCGCGCAAAAGCGCGGTGCTCTGGCGGCCGCGAGTTTTTCCGTCCGCCATTTGCCATTCCTCGTAGGTCACAACGTAAAGTCGGTCGTCCACGACCCGGCTATGAACATTCTTGATCCAAATGCGGTACGGCGGTTCGCTGTTCGCCCTGCTGGCATGGGCTTGCTTCAGACCCACGATCAAACCGGCGCGTTTCCTCCTCTGGCCCGTTGGGGAAATCAGCTCAAAATCGTCTGCCATGACGCTCGACAAACGGCTGAAGTTTTCCTCCGTGTCTGCCAGCCGGCCGGTAAACCAACCCTCGAAGAATTGATGCAGCTCGACGACTTCGGTTTGCAGGCGTTGCCCTAACATGTTCGTGCTCATCCTCTCACGCGTCTATTCACCCATCTTCTCCTGAAAACTCAATATGAATTTTCGCACCTTCGGGTCGATCACGATACGACAGTAGGGCTGGTCGGGGTTCAACCGGTAGTAGTTCTGATGATAATCTTCTGCCACATAGAAATTTCTGAACGGAACGATTTCAGTCACGATTGGTGCGGGCCACAAGCCAGAGGCATCGGTTTCCCGTCTGGATTTCTCGGCGATCTCCCTCTGCGTTTCGGTGTGGGTGAAGATGACCGAGCGATATTGCGAGCCCACGTCCGCACCCTGCCGGTTCAAGGTGGTCGGGTCGTGTGTGCGCCAGAAAACGGCAAGCAAGTCCTGAAAGGAAATCACCCGCGGGTCGAAGGTGATCTGCACCACTTCTGCGTGGCCGGTGGTGCCGGTGCTGACCTCCGGGTAGGTTGGGTTGACCACTTTGCCGCCAGAGTAGCCGGAGACGACGCTGTGCACACCTTTGAGCTTTTGAAAGAGAGCCTCGACGCACCAGAAACATCCGGCGCCGAGAGTGGCTGTTTCTAATTTGGTAGACATATTAGGCGCTGATTGTGTTCGGCCAGACACTACGTAAGTAAGTTAATATAGGGCCTTATTATTCCAATTGCAACTGAGGCGTGATATGACAATCAGTACTTTCTCATCGAAAACGTCCCCGCGGAAGCACCAGTCAATCGGTAAGTAGTTTGCCGCTATCATCGCTAAGTTCAGGCCAAAGAAACATCCGCTGTAAAAACACCGTAAAACCGTTGATACGACCCGGACCCGGGAATAACGAACCGTCATCGCCTGTAACTCATAACCCACCAGTTACTTATCAAAGGAGGTCAACATGAAATGGAGCCATGTTCTCATGCCGGCGATTGTCCTTTATTGTGCCCTGCCTGTTTCGCTCACGATTGCCCAGGAGAAAGCAGCACCCCCCGCCAAAACAGATACTACCATAGCGAAAAGCGACACCACCAGCGGGGACGAAAAGAAGAAGGATGAGGACAAGTCGTTCGATGAAGTTATCAAGGACTTCGAGGCCATTGCAGGGCTTTTTACGCTCTATTACAAGGAAGACGACCACACGGTGCTGATGGAGATCAAACCCGACCAGCTCGACAAGGTCTTTCTCTGCAATGTTACCCGTGAGGCAGGAGACGGGATCTACTTTGATTCCGGTTCTATGCAGGATGATTTTCCCTTTGTTTTCAAACGCGTCGGGAAAAAGATCCAGTTCATTCACAAGAATGTTTACTACCGCGCCGACCCGAAGACCCCCATAGCCCGTGCTGTCGAGCGAGGCCTGTCGAGCTCGATCATTGGCTCGGCAAAACTCGAAAGCAAACCCCATCCCGAGCGCATGAGTTTGCTGGTTGATCCGACCGGGTTTTTCCTGCAAGACTACCGAAATGTCGGATACATTCTCAGCGAACTGGCCAAGGTCAACTTTCAGTTTGACAAAGACGAAAGCTATTTCGGCATGCTGAAATCCTTTCCTCAAAACACCGAGATCGAAACCGTGCTCCATTTCAAGAACAGCAAACCGAAACCGAGCGCGGCAAGAATCGCTGACAGCCGCAGCATGCAGCACCGCTACCGGTTCAGCCTTTCGACCCTTCCCGAAACCGGCTACACCCCGCGGCTGGCCGATGATCGCGTTGGCCATTTCTTGACGCTGCACCAGGACTATACCGACCAGACGACGGATTCGCCTTACGTGCGATACATCAACCGCTGGCATCTGGAAAAAGCCGATCCAAACGCCAGGATGTCGAAACCCACGCAACCCATCGTCTTTTGGCTGGAAAATACCATCCCCCACGAATACCGACAGGCCCTGAAAGAAGGCGCGCTCATGTGGAATGCAGCATTCGAGCGAATTGGGCTCAAAGATGCGATCGTGGTCGAACAACAACCGGATCAGGCGGAGTGGGATCCGGCAGATGTACGCTACAACACCATTCGCTGGATTGTGATGCCTGGCGGCGGCTATGCCGTGGGTCCTTCACGCACGAACCCCTTTACCGGTCAGATCTACGACGCAGATATTCGCTTTAGTGCCGATATGGTGCGCGGCTTGACCGGCCGGTTCGAAAGATTTGTTGACCCCTTGAGCGCTCTCGAGGCGTTCACGTCCACGCCATTCCCAAATGGCGAGGTGTCGATCAAGTCATGCAACCTGGGGCTGGGGATGATGTATGAAGCCGCCTTTGGCTGGAATCTTTTGTCGGTGCGCGGCACCTTGAGTCCAGATTCGCCCGAAGCAAAGGATTTCGTCAACCAGGCCTTGAAACATATCGCCGCTCACGAAGTGGGACATACTCTGGGATTGCGCCATAATTTCCGCGCCAGCACCACGCACACACTGGACGAGCTGCAGAACAAGTCCCTGACCACCAAAGAAGGCATTACCGGCTCGGTCATGGATTACGTTCCAGTCAACCTGGCCAATCGAGATCGAAAACAAGGACAGTTGTGGCAGACCACGTTGGGCACGTATGATTATTGGGCGATCGAATATGCTTACAAACATCTCCGAGCCAAATCTCCCGAAGACGAAGTCAAGGAGCTCAACAAAATTGCAGCAAGAGCGCACGATTCGAAGCTGGCCTATGGCACAGATGAGGATGCGCTGGGCTTCTCAGCCCGGGGAATCGACCCCGTGACCAACATGTGGGACCTGGGACCCGATCCGATTGCCTTTTACGGAGCACGATTTGAAATGGCCACCGAGCTCCTGAACAACATCGAGAACAAGTTCGAGCAGAAAGGAGAACGCTACCAGAAGATGCGGCTGGTTTTGGCCCAGGTCATGCGCCAGTATTTCTTGACGGCGGCGACGTTGCCAAAATATATCGGCGGCATCTATCACAGGCGCGACCATATTGGAGATAGGGGGCAGCGCGCACCCTTTGAGCCCGTCAGTGCTGAGCAGCAGCGGAAGGCGATGGGCTTCCTGCTGCAACACATATTCGGTCCGGAGGCGTTCGAGTTTGCGCCCAGCTTGATGAGAAAACTCACACCCGAACGCTTTTACGATTTCGATTTTACCCTGTTCTACGTGCCGCGCGTGGACTATCCGATGCACAGTGTCGTGTTCAACATCCAGAATTTTGCCCTCAATCGTCTCTATCATCCCATCGCCATGAATCGAATGGTGGATTTGGGTCTTTATTTTGATGATCGCAATTCGACCTTTTCACTGGCAGAAATGTTTCGCGAATTGCGCGACAGTATTTGGGCCGAAGTGAGCCAGCAGACGAACGTAAACAGCTTTCGTCGCAATTTGCAGCGTGCACACCTCGACAAGCTCATTCGCCTGGCCGTGAACCCGACGGGCGCACCGTACTTCTCCCCGGCCAGCAGGCGAGAGCCTGCCGGCAAGATCATGCCGCCTGCAGATGCGACAACACTGGCCAGAGCCGACTTGAAAGCACTGGAGGGAAGCATCAGCGAGGCTTTGAATAACTCGCTCGATGTCACTTCGCGGGCCCATCTGGAGGAGGCGCTTGCCCGCATCACAGCGGCACTCAATGCCGGGCTCCAGAGAAAAATGTAACTGCAATTGCGACGGTTCTGTTGCTTGTGCAGATGCTCGTTAAGGTGAATTAGTTGGGTTACTGTTTGTTCGAAAAGTACTTACCATGTCATTTCGACGTAGCGAAGCGGAGTTAGTAGCCCTGCAAGATCTTCAGAGTCTGTGGCAGCACGTTCATTTCTATCGGTGCATAACCGATGAATTCACCGTCCATATTGACCGGACATTCACGGTCACCGGATTCAATCCGGCAGGAGCTGACTTTTTGGTAGTGGATTTCAGGGTGATCGAGGAGATCTCCTCTTTTGATCGCGGACAGGTTCCTGAGATAGTCCGTTAGCGTGACATTGCCAAGGATCACAAGCTGGATCTGGCCATCAGCAACCTCGGCCTGTGGGGCAATGCATAACCCGCTTCCGAAGAAGCGTCCGTTGGCCATGCAAAGGCTCAGGATGGGGCCCTGCCATTGATACGTGTCACTCGTCAGGCGGACCTTGATGTGTTTGTAGGTAAAAAAGGCCTGGATAATGGCTTTTCTGTAAGTCAGGTTCGCCCCCCATAACCTGTTACCGCGATTGACTGTTCTTGCAACCTGCCCGCCAATTCCCAGATCGGCGATGTTGATGAAATATCTCGTTTTGGCTTCCCCTTCGTCAGATTGGTACCGGATCTCTCCCACATCAACACGCCGGGTTCGGGTGTTTTCAATGAGCTGCGCGAGCTGTTCGACATCCTTTCGCATGCCTATCGTTTTTGCAAAATCATTTGCGGTTCCGTAAGGCAACAACCCGATGGCCGCATTCTCACGATGGCTCCTGGCGCGATTCATATACCCATTTACGAGTTCGTTCAGCATCCCATCACCGCCGACAGCGATCAGGAAGTCTGCTCCCGCTTCGATAGCTGCCTGGCCCAATCGAATCCCATCTCCGGTCGCGGCGGTGATGTAAACCTGCTGTTCAACCTGACCGGCTAAGCGCTGGCGGAGTCTACCGATCAATTCATCTTTCTTTTTCAGCCTGCCGTTGAGGAGGTAAGCGATTTTTTTCATTTTCTTGCACCGCGCAATCTCTGATATCCCATTCATTGCCCCAATTGGTTTGCTCTCTTGAAGTCAGGTACTGAATATAGGACAGAGTTTTGGCATTGTCAATTTTGATTTGTGCATCGGGACGTGGCATGTTTTCGGCCAACGTGATTTCATCGGCTGGGCCCGAGGTGCGGGGCAGGATTGTCCCCGTCGACCGAGCGGTACACTTTGCGCAATCCTCTTCGCGATCGTGCTCCCGCCTCATTGGGGAGCACGCAACTAATCGGGCACAGTGCTCCCACACGGTGCCACTATAAAGAACTCGGAAACTCAACCTGACACGACTGACTGGCCAATCAGAACCGCTAGCTTGTGGACCGGTCAGATAACACGGGCATAACCTGCGCGAGGTGACGAAGCCACTGAAGGTGCGGTTAGAAAATA
>JBHHXT010000266.1:0-6717 GCA_046757165.1 bacterium
GCTAACATTTTACTATTAGGCTGTCTCAGCCAGCATTTTTTTCCAATATTAGAAACAACTGTCTATTATTAGAAATGATGTCTACTATTAGACACCGTTGAATTTCTACTATTACACATTGCCGTGCTGTCTAATAATAGAAAGCATTCATCCCTTCTGGACAATGCGATGTGTCAACCCAAGCTGCTTGATCTCCCCATAGGGCGCTCCCAAAGTTTTCTGCTGCTATTCCATCTGTCGCCGGCTGCTTTAATCAGCCTGCGCGCGTGCTTCTCCTCGAAGGCAATCCGCACGGCGACAATCTTGTTATTTGGTATTCTTCGAGAATGGGACGCTCCGCGGGATGGTGTTTGTTGTGGAAGAGCACATAACGTTTAACCCACTGCACGTATCCTTCTTCGGTGCGGATACTGCAGTGGCGCACTCGAATCGCTTCGCGGACCTGGTGCAGAGGTTTTGGCCTGGTGGTTTGTGTCGCAGACATGTTCGGCCTGTCCTTGTCGCCGCAGGGCGTGTGGCAAGCTTACCGATGCGCCAATCCAAGCGACGAGTTCCTCCCGCAGCCGTATGCGCTTGTGTCCACTGTCGATGGGAGATGTGATGGTGACGTTGGTGAAATATAGGAAATATGCGCAGGGATGTCAAGGAGAAATTCTCGAGCCCTGGAATTGCTTCACTCAAAAAAGCACAATTGGCACCAGGTCGATCTGTGTGGGTAGACCACGCGGGGCACGAAGTTGACGAAGGAGTTCCGAGCAGCTAAACTCCGTTTAGCGTCAGCTT
The DNA here is from genome assembly GCA_046757165.1 of bacterium. GTDB lineage: Bacteria > Zhuqueibacterota > Zhuqueibacteria > Oceanimicrobiales > Oceanimicrobiaceae > JBHHXT01. The sequence continues at coordinate 784 of JBHHXT010000266.1, forward strand.
AGCTTCACCACCGGCAAGAGGCGTCTGGAAAGACCAGGAGTCGAAACGGAGTTTCTCCGCTCCTGGGGTTCCCAAACTGGAAGTTCGGGAACCAGGCAATCGGCTCAAAAATGTGTGAGAGCGTTTTCAAGAAGTGATAATTGTTCTTTTTGAGGCATCAGTGTCGCGCAAGTCAACTTTACTTCCTATCTTGACCTTCAGCACATCAATGATTTGGTTCAAGCGGGCAAGGCTTGCTTTGGCATAATCGTTTGCCTCGTAGCGTTGAATCTGTTGTTCTTTAAGTCCTAGCTTTTGTGCTAGTTCTTTTTGTGTTAATCCACGAGCTATGCGTGCTTGAATTAGCACGAGCGGGAGATGCTCAAACAAGTCGATTTCGAAAATTTGACGTTTGCCACTCTTTTATGCGGAGCTTTGACATCAGAGGCTCAATGTTTAGCCACGGATTTACACTGATAAAACACGGGTTTTAGCAATAAATCTTGAAGATGAGAGAAAAAAATCTCCCGCGACTTTTCCGCAGCCGTCACCATTTATGTCGTATAAATAATCAGTAGGCTCAAGCAACTCAGGGGGCAACTCGAGTGTACGCAACAACCCCGTCTCTTATGTCCAGATTCGCAAACGTTCTGAAAACTTAGCTGAGGGCTAACGGCCAAAGTGGTGTCTGTTCCGCACCGGGAGTTGATGTCTTTGCCTCAGGTTGGTTTTGATTCTGTGGTTCTTTGCCAGGCAAGCGTGAGCCTCTGGCGGCAGCACCACAAGGTCCGAAGGAATTCAACAAAAAAACGTTGGAGGAAGACATGACGTCCTGGATCAAGCTGCTCATCTTCGCCGTTGTCTTTGCCTTTCCGCTCACTCCCTATGCTCAGATTGTCATTAACGAAATCCATGCTGACCCGGCACCGGGACTGGAGGGCGACGCCAACAATGACGGCGTGCGCAGCGCCGACAATGATGAGTTCGTGGAGCTGGTCAACAGCAGTGCTTCAGATATCGACATTTCCGGCTGGACGCTTTCGGATGCGCAGGGGGTTCGCCATACGTTCCCTAATGGTACCATCGTGCCTGGCAAGTGCGCCATCGTGGTGTTCGGCGGTGGTTCTCCTTCAGGGTCATTCGGCGGTGCCATCGTGCAGACAACCGGCTCGCTTGGTCTGAACAACACCGGCGACACCGTGACGCTGAACGATGGCGCGTCGGAGGTCGCTTCTGTCACCTACGGCAGCGAAGCCAACGCTGACCAGTCCCTCACCCGCGACCCGGATATGAGCGGAAGCGAGCCATTGGTGCAACACACCTCTGCTTCGGGTGCGGGCGGACGACTCTTTTCGCCCGGCACAAAAGCAACGGGCGCGCCCTTTTCTGGCTGCTCAGCGCCCGGCACGGGCAGCATCCGGGTGACAAAAGTGACCGCTCCGGCTGGCGGCGCCGGGTTCTCATTTACCGGCGATTTGGGCGATTTTACCCTGAACGACGGCGACGAAACGCAATTTGAAAACCTGCTTGCTGGCGATTACAGCCTGACGGAAACTGTCCCGGCCGGGTGGGCGCTGGATGATGTCCAGGTCACTGGTGCCGGCAGCACCCAGATCACCAGCGGTGTCACTGTCCACCTGCAGGCCGGCGAGGAGGCGACCGTGACGTTTACCAACCTTGCGCTGCCGGATACCACCGCTGACCTGCAAGTCGCGAAGACGGACGATGACGATCCGGTGTTCGCCGGCGGCAACATCACCTATACCGTCACGGTCACCAACTCCGGTCCCTCGAGCGCAGAAAACGTGGTGCTGGTCGATTCGCTGCCAGGCGGCGCCACCTTCGTTGCAACGGACCACGGCGCTGAGTCTAACGATGTCGTCATGGCAAATCTCGGTGACCTGGCCAGCGGCGCGAGTGTAGAGGTCGAAATTGTGGTGCAGGCGGATGGGGAAGGGACGTTAACCAACAAGGCCACGGTCTCCTCCGATACAGACGATCCAGACGATACCAACAACCACGCCACCGAGCAGACAACGGTCGAGTCGCTGCCCGGCACGTCGGTCATCATCAACGAGGTGGATGCGGACACACCCGGGAGCGACGACCTGGAGTTCATCGAGCTGTTCGATGGCGGCGGCGGTCACACCGGCCTGAGCGGCCTGGTTGTCGTCTTGTTTAACGGCAGCAGTGACGCTTCCTACGCCACATTCGATTTGGACGGCAAGACCACCGATGCCGACGGCTTTTTCGTGCTTGGCAACGCCGGCGTGCAGAACGTGGACCTGACTTTTTCCAACAACAAACTGCAAAATGGTGCGGACGCAGTGGCGCTCTACTTTGGCGATGCCGCGGATTTTCCCAACGGCACGCCCGTGACCCTCAGCGGCCTGGTCGACGCCGTTGTCTATGATACCGATGATGCCAACGACCCTGGCCTGCTGGTGCTGCTCCATTCCGGCCAGCCCCAGGTCAACGAAAATGGCGCCGGCGACAAGGACCAGCACTCCATCCAGCGGATTCCGAACGGCGCCGGTGGTCCGCGCAACAGCGCGCAGTACCTTGCCATCCCGCCGACACCGGGTGCAGAAAACACCGGGCCGCCCGTGCCGGACATCGCGGTCGAACCCACCAGCCTCGACTTTGGGGACCTGGAAGCGGGTCAGGAGCTGGACATCAACGTTGTTGTCAGGAATGAAGGCGGGGGTAATCTTGCTGTCGATTCGACGATAATTGCCGGTCCGGACGCGGAGCAATGGCAGGTGACCGAAGGCGCAGCGCCGTTCACGCTCGCTTCCGGGGAGGCGCGCAACGTGCAGGTGTGCTTCAATCCGACCTCCGGTGGCGAAAAGAACGCTGTCCTGCGCATTCGCAGCAATGACCCGGACGAAGACCCGTTCGAAGTCGTGCTCACCGGCAAAGGGTTGGCGCCAGACATCGCCGGGCCGAAGCGGAATCTCCGGTTCGGCCCCGTCGACATTGGGTCGCAAAAGCAGAAATCTTTTGCCCTCCGCAATGACGGCAATGAAGCGTTGTCCGTGACCCGGATCGCCATCGGCGGCTCGCATGGCGAGCAGTATGAGCTGGTCGAGAAGAAAGAGCCTTTCACGTTGCAGCCGGGAGAAAGCAAGCGGTTCAAGGTCATTTTTGCTCCGGATACGGTCGGCATCCTGCGCGGGCGGGTGCGCTTCTACAGCAATGATCCCGATGAGCCCCGGTTCGCAGTCGGCATGAGGGGCGACGGACGGGTCAATCCTGACCTCGACCCCGACATTGCGGTCGAACCGGCGAGCCTCGACTTTGGCGCGGTGCAGCTGGGCGCGGGCGTGGAACGAACGGTCATGGTTCGCAACGACAGTCTCGGAATGCTCGAGGTGGATACGACAGAGATTACCGGCACAGCGGCGAGCGATTGGCAGATGACCTCGGGCGGGGCGCCGTTTTCCCTGCTGGCGGGAGAAGTGCACACCATCAAGCTCAGGTTCGTGCCCGGCTCAGAGGGGGCAAAAGAAGCCCGGCTCAGCATCCACAGCAACGACCCGGACGAAGCCACGGTCTCGGTTTCACTTCGTGGAACCGGTGTTGCGGCCAGCGGCACCTCACCGTTTGACAGCGTCGTGGTCATCAATGAAATTCACTACAATCCCGCAACCAGTCAGGGGAGCGACCGTCAGCTCGAGTTTCTCGAGCTGCACAATACCTCGGAAACCGACGTTGACCTGGCGGGTTTTGCTTTTTCTGCCGGCATCAACCATACGTTCCAGGCCGGGGATACGTTGCGCGCCAGCAGTCTTCTCGTTTTGGCCAGCGACTCGACCTCCTATCCGGGCAGCATACAATGGACCTCCGGCAACCTGGTGAACACCGGTGAACTGCTCAAACTGCTCGATGCCGGCGGTGCTCTGGTGGATTCTGTCCGGTATGGCGTGGCCTTGCCATGGCCCTCCGAGCCCAACGGTGCAGGTCCGTCTCTCGAGCTCAGGGACCCGGCTTTGAATAACAGCCTGGCAGAAAACTGGCAGGCCAGCCTCATCCCCGGCGGCACACCCGGAGCCGAAAACTCGAATCCGAGTGTCGTGGAACCGGATATCTTCGTCAATCCGACCGAGTTGAGCTACGGGGAGGTCGAGATCGGCAGCAGCAGCGACTTGCAGGTGGCGGTCACCAATCTTGGCGCCGAGGAGCTGCAAGTCACCACCAGCGTGATTGCTGGCCCCGACGCTGACCTGTGGGAGATTACGGAGGGCGCAGCCCCGTTTGCCCTGTCGACCGGACAGAGCCAAACGCTCACCTTGCGATTCTCGCCCACGTCTGAAGGCCAGAAGCGTGCGCAGCTCGAACTGAGCAGCAACGACCCGGACGAGCCGACCGTTGCGGTTTCGCTCACCGGAATGGGCGTGACGACCACCGCCTCGCCGTTCGCTGGCATGGTGGTCATCAATGAGCTGCACTACAATCCCGGCACCGGGCAGGGGAGCGACAATGATTTTGAATTTCTGGAGCTGGCGAATGCTTCCGGCGAGGACATCGACCTGGCCGGCTTGTCTTTTGCAAGGGGCATCGTCTATGCCTTTCAGGCGGGAGACGTGCTCCCGGCCAACGGTTTTCTCGTCCTGGCCAGGAACGGTGAAATGTATGAAGGGAGCATCGAGTGGACTTCCGGCAACCTGGTGAACACCGGTGAGCGGGTTCAAATCGTGGATGCGGACGGGCTCACCGTAGACGCAGTCGAATACGGCGTGCGGACGCCGTGGCCATCTGCCCCGAACGGCGGGGGACCCTCGCTCGAGCTGATCGATGTCGCTCTGGACAACAGCAAGCCGGAGAACTGGCAGGCGAGTGCGGGTGTCGGTGGCACCCCGGATGAGCCGAATTCCGGCGGCGGCTTCGTGGCTCCTGACATTGCGGTTGAGCCGGTGGCGCACGACTTTGGCGTCTTGAATCTCAACCAGCTCGAGCCGCTGGTCGTGACCATCATCAACGAGGGCGGCGCGGCGCTCCATGTCAGCGAGATCGCATTGACCGGCGCGGATACCGTTCACTTCGCTTTGGAAGGCGCCCGGCCGCCCTTGAGACTGGCTCCTGGCGACAGCCGCGATTTCATCGTGCAGGCGCGCCCGGCAGCAACCGGAACCAAAAAGGCGCAGCTACGCATTGCCAGCAATGCACCGGCTGATACCCTGGTGCTGGTGGTTCTGAGCATGTTTGTCAATTCACCCCCGCTTGCTCCGAGTCCTGTTTATCCCGACTGGGGCGCTGCCGCAGACAGGTTGGTGTGGCGGCAGGCAGATGATTCCGATGCCGGGGACGAGATGAGCTACCGGGTCGAAATCGCGCAGGAGGAGCAATTCTCTGACCTGGTATTCTCAACCGCCGCAATATCCGACACCAGCCTCGTCCTCTCTGACCTGGCCAGCGCGAGCGGACTCGAGGTCGCCTCCTTTTACTATTGGCGCGTGCAAGCGACAGACAATCATGGTGCGGTGTCGGAGGTCTCGCCGGCGGGGTATTTCCAGTACAGTGCAAATCCAACCGCGGTCGATGGGTTGGCTCCTGGCTTGCCTGAGCGATTCACCCTGGCGCAGAACTATCCCAACCCTTTCAACCCGGAGACGCAAATTCGCTATGAGATGCCGCGCCCAGCAACCGTCTCGCTGACCGTCTTTGATATCAAAGGCCAGCAGGTCAGAAAGCTCGTCAATCGGCGCAACCAGAAAGCCGGCACCCATTCGGTGAGCTGGGACGGACGTGACGATTCTGGGGTCCGGGTCACCTCCGGGACTTATTTTTACAGGCTGGTCCTCAGGCCGCAAAACACGGCTTCGATGACGTTCGTACGCAAGATGGTCTTCTTGAAATAAATCGCGTGAACATGAATAGATGTATTACGACGAACAGGATTCAACACCGGCCCCCCCGGCCGTTGGGGTTCAGGGGTGTTCACGCTTTAGCGTG
>JBHHXT010000267.1:0-6715 GCA_046757165.1 bacterium
TATTCCACCGTCCTTCACGAAATTAGCCAGGAACACCCCCACTGGAATCCCTCACAGAAAATCTGTCAACAATGTGCTGATCTGTATGAACTACGCCCTTCGGAAAGCGATACCATCAAAAAGTAATAAGCCAAACCATAGTTGAGTAGATGTATCCATCTTCATCATAGACCAAACCCTCCACGCTCACCGGTCGCACACCCCCCGCTACACCCTCCTCGGCTCAAAGCTTTGCAGCGCTTTCATATACTGTGCCCGCTCAAACGCCCCTGGGTTGGGGCAGTTTTTTTGGCTCAGGCTGCCCAGCATCTGCTTAATTGACTCATACTCGTGCTGCTCCATCCAGTCGAGCAAGCCCTGCTCGATGAGACGAATCTGGTCGATGCCGTTTTTCAACAAAGTCGAGCACAGCATGGTGACGCTTGCACCGGCCATGACCATCTTGATGACGTCATCGTGCTTGTGAATGCCGGAGGTGGCAGCAAGGTCTGCCAGAACCTGGCCATAGAGGATGGCAATCCAACGCATGGGCAACCGCATGGCCATGGGGGTGCTGAGCATCACGCGCGGCTTGACGTCGAGCGTCTCCAGGTCGATGTCGGGTTGGTAGAAGCGGTTGAAAAGAACCATGCCGTCGACGCCGGCTTCGTCGATCTGTTTCGCCAGACAGGCAAAGTTGCTGAAGAACGGACCCAATTTGACCGCCACCGGAATTCTGATCTCGGATTTGACCGACTTGACAATCTCGACATACCCGTGCTCGACCTGAGAGCCCGTGACTTCGGGGCTGGTTTCAATGTGATAGATATTCAGCTCCAGGGCGTCTGCACCCGCTTCTTGAATATGCCTCGCGAACTCGGTCCACCCACCCGGGGAGTTGGCATTCAAACTGGCGATGATGGGGATATCGACAGCATCCCTGGCTTTTCGAACGTGGTCGAGATATTCATCCGGACCCAGAACGAACGCTTCCGGCTCGGGGAAATAGCTGAGAGATTCAGCGAAGCACTCCGTTCCGTAGGACAAATGATGCTCCAGCTCGTACGTTTCATGGGTAATCTGCTCCTCAAACAAAGAGTACAGCACGACCGCGGCGGCGCCGGCGTCTTCCATGCGTACAATGTTACTGATGTCCTCGGACAAAGGCGAGGCGCCAGACACGAGCGGCGACCGCAGGGTCATGCCCAGGTAGGTTGTCGTGAGGTCCATGGCCATTGACTATTGTTTATGAATAAGGATTTGTTGATTATCGACACGAAACCTTAGACCTTCGTTCCCGACTCCCACGCAACGGGCAGCTTCGCCAGGTGTTCAAACAACCGCCGGCGGGCATCCACGTCTTCCTGGGCCTGCTGCAGCAACCGCCTGGCAGCGGCGGGTTTGCTTTTGCGCAGCATCTTGAAGCGATTTTCCCGGTACATGTAGTCCTGGATGGACAGCTTGGGCCGGCGCGAATCCAGAATGAGCGGATTCTCACCTGCTTTGATGCGCTCCGGATGATAGCGATAGAGCAGCCACTGCCCGCACTCCACAGCCGCCTTCTGATTCTGCATAGCCGTGCTCATGTTGATGCCGTGGGCGATACAGTGGGAGTAAGCAATGATGAGCGACGGACCGTCATACGCTTCTGCTTCAAGAAATGCCCTCAAGGTGTGCTCATCTTTGGCGCCCATCGCCACCTGGGCGACATAGACATTGCCATACGTCATGGCGATGAGTCCAAGATCTTTTTTGGTCGACGGTTTGCCCCCGGCCGAGAATTTGGCCACTGCCCCGCGCGGGGTTGCCTTGGAGGTCTGGCCGCCGGTGTTGGAATAAACCTCGGTGTCGAGCACGAGAATGTTGACATCGCGCCCGCTCGCCAGCACGTGGTCGAGGCCACCAAAGCCGATATCATACGCCCAGCCATCGCCTCCCATGATCCAAACGCTTTTTTTGACCAGGCAGTCCGCCAGGCTGCGCAAAGAATCCACTTGCTGCTGCTCCAGAGGGGTCTCGGGATTGAGCGAGTCCAGGTGCTTTTGTAACCGGGCGATGCGCTCGCGTTGCTCGAAAATATCGGCTTCATCTTTCTGCTCCGCATTCAGGATGGCCTGCACCAGATCCGGGTCCAATCTTGCGGCCAGGGCGTTGAGCAAATCAGACGCCTGTTCACGTTTCTTATCAATCGCCAACCGGAAGCCGAGCCCGAACTCGGCGTTGTCCTCAAACAGCGAATTCGACCACGCCGGGCCGCGACTTTCGGCGTTTTTTGTCCACGGCGTGGTGGGCAAGTTGCCGCCGTAGATCGAGGAGCAGCCGGTGGCGTTTGCGACCAACATGCGGTCTCCGAACAGTTGCGTCACCAGTTTGACATACGGCGTCTCGCCACATCCTGAGCACGCGCCGGAGAACTCGAACAATGGCTCCTGAAGTTGTTGTTGACGGATTTTGTGAACATCGATTCGGCTGCGGTCCAGGTCCGGCAGGGAGAGGAAGAAGTCCCAGCCTTCCTTTTCCTGCTCGCGCAGCGACTTCAGCGGCACCATGTTGATGGCCTTCAACCGGGCCACAGATTTGTTCTTCGCCGGGCAGACATCCACACAGAGCGCGCAGCCCGTGCAATCCTCGGGCGCGACCTGCAGTGTGTAATGCAACCCTTTCAGGTCACGGTCGCGGATCTCCGCGGACTTGAAGGCTGCGGGCGCACCCTGCAAATGCTTTTCTTCGTACGCCTTGATTCGAATCACGCTGTGCGGGCAGACCATGGCACACTTGCCACACTGGATGCACACCGCTGGATCCCATTGCGGGATTTCGAGGGCGAGACCGCGCTTCTCCCATCGTGCGGTCCCCGTGGGAAAAGTGCCGTCGCACGGCATGGCACTCACCGGCAGCTCATCTCCCCGCCCCATGATAATCTTGCCGAGCACTTCCTTCACGAACGCCGGCGCTTTGTCTGAAACCGGCAATGCGACCCCGGCCGTGCCGTTTCCGTTCAAACTCGACGGCACAGAAACTTCATGAAGATGTGCCAGAGTGTTGTCGACAGCGCGCAGGTTCATTTTGACGATTTCGTCCCCTTTCTTGCCGTAGGTCTCGCGAATGGATTTCTTGATGGCATCAATCGCTTGTTGCTTCGGCAGCACACCTGAAATCGCAAAAAAACAGACTTGCATGATCGTGTTGATCCGTCCCCCCATGCCGCTGTCGCGCGCAACTCTGGTCGCGTCGATGACATAGACCTTGACGCCCTTGCTCAGAATCTCCTCCTGTAAGAAGCGCGGTAGATGGGACCAGACGCTCTCCGGGCCCTGCGGGGTATTTAGCAAGAACGTTCCGCCCGGTACAATATGGTCGAGCATATTGTACCGGTGCAGCAAAGCAGGCTGGTGACAGGCGACAAAATGGGCTCGAGTGACCAGATAGGCAGACCGAATGGACGCTTCTCCAAATCGTAGATGGGAGACCGTCACTGCACCGGACTTCTTTGAGTCGTACACAAAATAGCCCTGCGCGTAGTTGTCGGTATTCTCTCCGATAATCTTGATCGAGTTCTTGTTCGCGCCCACGGTACCGTCAGCGCCCAGGCCGTAGAACAAGCTGCGAAACACCGTGTCCGGCTCCACTGAGAATTCCGGATCGTAGTCGAGGTGCGTGTCGGTGACGTCGTCATGAATTCCAATGGTGAAATGGTTTTTCAGAGCCTCACCGCTCAGGTGGTCGAGAATGCCTTTCACCATGGCCGGAGTAAACTCTTTGGAAGAGAGGCCATATCGCCCCCCAATGACCTGCGGAGCAGCCTTCAGCTTGCCCCATTTCTGAGCCTGCCCTTCTTGCAGAGCATTGACACAGTCCAGATAGAGCGGCTCGCCAGAGCTGCCGGGCTCTTTGGTCCGATCCAGAACCGCAATCTTTTGCACGGAAGCGGGCAGGGCTTCGACAAATCTTCTGGAATCAAAGGGCCGGTACAGCCGGACTTTCACCATCCCGACTTTTTCGCCCCTGGCAGTGAGGTAATCGATGGTCTCATGGACGGTCTCACAGCCAGAGCCCATCAGGACGATAACCCGCTCCGCCTCTTTGGCGCCGTGGTACTCGAACAGGGAATAGGTGCGCCCGGTGAGCGTGGTAAATTTGTCCATCGCTTCTTGCGTCATCTGAGGGCATTTGGCATAAAAAGGGTTTCCTCTCTCTCGAGCCTGGAAATAAACGTCCGGATTTTGTGCGGTCCCGCGCAGCACCGGATGGTCAGGAGAAAGTGCACGCGCACGATGCTGCAGAACAAGCGCGTCGGCGACCATCGCGCGCATCTGCTCATCGGAGAGCACGGCGATTTTTGCCACTTCGTGCGAGGTTCTGAAGCCATCGAAAAAGTGCAAGAACGGCAGGCGGGATGCCAGCGTTGCCGCCTGAGCGATGAGTGCAAAATCCATCGCCTCTTGCACGGAACCAGAGGCCAGCAGGGCAAATCCGGTCATGCGGGCTGCCATGACATCGCTATGGTCGCCGAAAATGGAAAGGGCCTGGGCAGCCAACGACCGGGCAGCAACGTGGAACACAGTCGGCGTCAGCTCGCCGGCGATTTTGTACATGTTGGGCAGCATCAACAGCAGCCCCTGGGAAGCCGTAAAGGTGGTCGTCAGCGACCCCGCCTGCAGGGCGCCATGTACCGCGCCAGCCGCACCGCCCTCGCTCTGCATTTCCATCACCTCCGGCACCGTTCCCCAGATGTTCGGCTTTCTGGCAACCGACCAGGCGTCCGACCACTCCCCCATCGGCGAGGAGGGAGTGATGGGATAGATCGCAATGACTTCGTTGATTCTGTAGGCAACGTAGGCAACGGCTTCATTGCCATCGATGGTCTTGAACATATTCTGCATGGTTTTACCGATTCTCGAGAAAGAAAAAAGGAACATGGGAAGACGTCAACTTTTGTGCCAACACCGGACGTTGCACCATCTACTTGATTATCCAAAGGTTAAGAGCAGCAGGGATAGAGCAGGGCACGCGCGCCCTTTTCAACAATGAGAATGATGAGCCGGTAGTTTGTCAGAATCGAGAAATGAAGCGCTGACCACCGAGATTCACCGAAAGCACCGAGTCTCACCGAAAATTCTTTTTGAACGCATCTTCGAATGCCTCTTTTTAAACACCTTCGGTGAAACTCGGTGGATTCGGCGCTTTTCGGTGGATTCACGGCGGAGCCAGTGCGAGAAAAGAAGTTCGAGGGGAAACCAAGGTCAGTTTTGGACTATTGATTAGCGCGACATAAATGTCGCGTTACAGCGGCGCTGTTTTACAAATCTTCCTCGTCCTCGTCAAAATCATAGATCGAGATCAAGTAAGCGATCACGGCATTGATTTCCGCCATCGGCATGCTCCTTTGCCAGGAAGGCATATTGAACGGAGAGGGCCCTTCCGGCGCCAGTTTGGCCGCAGGGTTGCCATTGGTGATCACGTCACGAATGGCGTTGTACTGCGCCAGGACAACGCCATAGCGCGGCACCTCCGGTTGCGGGTCTGCCTGGTTGAGGTCACCAAATCGCTCGATTGCATGGATGATCGTGTCTGCATCTTCTTTCTCGAACAGGAACATGCGTTCAGCGATCAGATCGAGCTGTGGGATTTCATCGTTGATGTAGTTCGGGTTCTGAACGCCGCCGGCGCCGTCTTCCCCGTGGCAGGCGCGGCAATAGAGCTGGTAGGTCTTCTTTCCTTGCGCCAGCAGCGGTAGCGCCTCCTGCACTGGCGGCGGAAACCGTTGCACGCCCGGCAGCGGCGCGGTCAAACTCTTCAGATAAACTGCAATGTCAAGGCCGTCCTGGTGAGAGAAGCCATAGTCGATCATGACAGAATTCGCGGGCTGAGCAGCGGGAAAGCGCACAGACTCGTAGATATAGGCCACATTCCGGTTCCGCTTGAACATTTTCAAAAGCTCTGTGCGCAGACTATCGGTTGGATGTTTGAGCTGAAAGCTGGCATCGCCCAGCCCACGAAATTCAGGCGCCAGGTAGCCGCCCTTGCTGTCCCGCTGGTGGCAGCCGAGGCAGCCGCTGCTCTCGAACAACCGTTTGCCGCGATTGTAGTGCGGCGTTTGCACCAGGGTGTCGCTGTGGCAGCGATAGCAGTTCGCTTCGATGAACGGAGCCGGCAAGATCGGCTTTTCCCAGTGTTTGCTGTCCTCCAGGCCAAGCGCGTCCGCCCACACGATCGCCCGCCCCTGACCATCGTGACAGACGGTACAGCCGATTTTTTCCGAATCATGTGTTTCGAGGTAGTCGCCGGGATGTGTCTTCAAGGGATTGGCCTGATCGACAAACCGCGGATCCTCGATTGCCACGTGACAGGTCACACAGCGGTCGACCCGGTTCAGCTCAGGCAAATAAATCTGTCGCAGCTCAATGGGAAACTCGTCGTCGCCGGCCTCAGCGTCCCTGGCGGCCAGCAGTTGCCGAAACTGCACCTGGACCCCACGCCACTCGGCGGACACGTTTTCCTCGATAAAGGTCAACACGGTGATCAGGAAGACAACCGCTGACGAAATATAGAGAACAACCTTCATAGAAACCCCTTTTGCTCACTCAACTCGCGACACCTAAGCCGGACAAGCCGGAAATTCGAAATGCTAAGTTGCGCTTCAACATATCGAGAATACTTTGTCCATGTTTGGCGCCAAGCGCCTAGATTTTTTCGCAGACTTCGCTGCGAAAAAAGTCATTTAGCGCTTCGCGCC
>JBHHXT010000268.1:0-6714 GCA_046757165.1 bacterium
GTCAGCCTGCGAAATCTGGAAAACCGGTTGACTTTTTGTTGGGAAGTTTCTATTTTAAGCAGTTAAAAAACAGAAACTTTTACCAGGTGTGGGTCAGGATTTTGGCGGAACTTTCTCTTGCTTATGGCAAAGGTTTTGTGAACCTTCAGCTGCCCTCCAGGCAGATTCTTGACATTCTGCAACCGGGTGTCCTGCAAAGTGAACCCTTGCCGGCTGAGGCCCGTATTGAAAAAGAATTGGACGCCGCTCTCGCCTCCCTGCAAGATTCGCCCGCGATCTTGCAGAACAAGCAAACCGTACTCGTTGTGCCCGACAGGACACGCAATTGTGGTGCGAGCCTGATCCTGCCAGCCCTGGTCAGGCGGTTGCAGGACCTGGGCGTACAGGATTCGGAGATCGAGATTATTGTGGCCAACGGCGCTCACCGGGCTAATGAGCCGGAGGAGATCGCAAGCATTGTCGGCGCTGAGATGGTGCGCCGTTTTCGGATTGTGCAGCACGGTTGCCGCCACACCCCTGGCTTGCGTTTTCTGGGAGAGACCCGATTCGGGACGCCTGTCAGCCTGAACGCGCACATCCTCGATGCTGAGCAGGTCGTGGTTGTCGGAACGGCCGTGCACCATTATTTCGCCGGCTTCGGTGGCGGACCGAAGATGATCAATCCTGGCTGTGCTGCGTATGAGACCATTACCAAAAACCATGCGCTGACCATCGACGTCCAAACAGCCAATTTGCACCCCCTGTGTCGCCCGGGCGTGCTGGAGGGCAATCCGGTGCAAGAGGACATCAAAGATGCGATGAAATTCGTCGACGTCGACCTCTTGATTGAGACCGTTCTGGCCCCGAAAGGCGAAATTGCAGCGGTCTTTTGTGGGGAGCTTTACCCGGCTCACCGCAACGCCTGCCTATGCGTGGATGCGATGTATCGAATCGAGATTCAGGAACACGCAGATCTCGTTGTCGCTAGCTGCGGCGGCTTCCCCAAGGACATCAATCTCATTCAGAGCCACAAAACCATCTACAACGCCTTCCAGGCTGTCAAGCCCGGAGGTGTACTGCTGGTGCTCGCGGAATGCAGCCAGGGAATCGGATCTCCCACCTTTCTGGAGTGGTTTGATTATCCGGGCGCCCGCGCCATGGCTGATGAGCTCGTGCAGTCGTACAAGCTCAACGGCACCACCGCACTGTCCTTGAGAACGAAGGCAGAGACCGTGCGAATCGTCCTGGTCTCTCAATTGAAAGCTGAATTGGTGACAAAACTGGGCATACTGCCGGCCAGCCACCTGGAGGATGGGTGGCGGCAATCGATGTCTTTCTTACCGGAGGAGTTCAGATGTTACGTCATACCCAATGCCTCTGTTACGCACCCCGTGCTGAGCACAGGCTGAAGTTCAGCGGCTGGCTCGGTTTGGTTGTCCTCCTTTGCATGTTACCACGCTGTGCTGGCATGCAATCCAGCCCGCGCTTCAACGAAGATGGTGGTCGAAATGGGCGGAGAGAGAAAACCCATGCCCGTCGACCGGCGGTCTCGTCCAACTTGTTTGAGCGCCTTCTCATGCAGCAAATTGAGGCTTACCTTGGCGTGCCTTACAAGTGGGGAGGCACCACTGCACGGGGGATGGATTGCTCCGGTTTCGTCAGCGTGGTTTACAAGAAAACGGTGAACCTGACGCTGCCTCACAATGCCGGTCAAATGTATCAGCGTGGGCAGCCGGTGACCCGGGAAAGACTCGAGCTGGGCGATCTGGTCTTCTTCGAGAATATCGAATCCTCCGGCGTCTCGCATGTGGGCATCTTCGTTGGAGATTCCAAATTCGCCCACGCCAGCACCACTCGGGGGGTGATCATCTCCGGGCTGGGCGAGAAATACTATCGCAGACGGTATGTGGGCGCGAGGCGGGTCTACCATGAGTGATCCCGCGGCGAAACATCCGGTTCAAAAGGGGACGGTCGTCACACTCGAGATTTCATCTCTCGCTTTCGGGGGGCGCGGCGTGGCCAGGGAGAACGGGTACATCATCTTTGTGGATGGTGCTCTGCCGGGCCAGCAGGTCCGGGCCCGAATCTTGCGCAAACGCAAAGCCTACGCGGAGGCCCGGGCCGTTGAAATTCTAAGGCCCTCGCCGGAGGAAATTCAGCCAAGATGCAGGCACTTTGGTGAGTGCGGGGGGTGCCGGTTCCAGAACCTGGCTTATGCCGCCCAGATGAAACATAAGCGCAAGCAAGTGATCGAGAGCCTGGAGCACGTTGGCGGCTTTCGGAAGCCTCCGGTGCTGGAGACGATCGGCTCCCCTGAGCCGTTTTATTATCGGAACAAAATGGAATTCTCGTTCGGGCGTCGACGGTGGCTAAGCGCTGAAGAGGTGAACAAAGATGAAATTTGCAAGCGGCGCGATTTTGCCCTCGGTTTGCACGTCCGTGGCCGTTTTGATAAAATCCTCGACCTCGATGAATGCTATTTGCAGTCCCCCCTGAGCGTTGAGATCTTGCATTTCGTCCGCGCATTTGTGGTCGAGAGCGCGTTCAAGCCCTATACCACTCTCGACCACAGCGGCTTTTGGCGCCATCTTGTGGTCCGAACCGGCACAAATACAAACGAATTGCTCATCAACATCGTGACGGCGGACGTGGGACCCGCGGCGGCTGAGGTCGAGCAGCTCGCGCAAAAGTTGACCGAGGATTTCCCGCAAATCACAACCGTGGTTCACAACATCAACCGGCGCAGGGCTGAGGTGGCCATCAGCGAGGAAGAGCGCGTCCTGTTTGGGCCGGGCCATATTCAGGAAAGAATCGGCGAACACCTGTTCCAGATTTCAGCGAATTCATTTTTTCAGACCAACACCAAAGGGGCAGAGTTGTTGTACGCAGCGGTGAAGGAGTTTGCCTGCTTGCAGGGAGGCGAGACCGTTTATGATCTGTACGCCGGAGCAGGCACCATCTCCATTTGTCTTGCCAGCCAGGCGGGTCGGGTCGTGGGCTTCGAAATATTCGAGGACGCGCTAAGGGACGCAAGGGTCAATTGCGAACTAAATGACGTGACTAACTGCATCTTCGTTCCTGGCGACTTGAAGGATTCTCTGGCTTCTGACCAAGGGGGAGATTGGGGCGACCCCGATATTTTCATCATCGATCCCCCCAGAGCCGGGATGCACGAGCAGGTGGTGCGGCAGGTTTGCAGACGAGGCCCCGCGAGAATCGTTTATGTTTCCTGCAATCCAACCACCTTGGCTCGCGACGCCCGGGCTCTGCACCGAGCCAACTATGAGCTGCAGCAAGTCCAACCTGTGGACATGTTCCCGATGACGCCGCATATTGAGCTGGTGAGCTTGTTGGCAAGACATTGAATCAAAAAAAATGACCGAACTTCGCAAGATAAGACATAAAATGTGTTGACAATGTCAAAATAGTTTTTATCTTTTTGATTTAGAAGGGATAAACACCAAGACTCACACAGGGGAAAGCGTTTCGACAACGTTCAAAGCAGCCAAACCTGTTGCATTATTGTAACAAGGTTGACATTGTTGCAGAAATGTCGTATATTTTGGCGACCCGAACAGTGTATCTTCCAACCCTAAGCCCTGAAGGAGGGTGAACGATGAAGAAGAAACTGTTCTCCGCTTTTATTGCCTTGTTGTTTTATTCCTTGTTCGTGATTGGTTTTAGCGTTGCTGACGCCAGTCAACAGATTCCCCTGGTCCTTTCGAGGATTGGCATATCCAGCATCTCTGACTCAGCACCTTGGGCACAGAATACGCACAACGGGAATTTAATCGATCCCATGCCGCGTCCGCCAAAGATCGATCCCATGCCACGGCCGCCCAAAGTCATTCTGATCGATCCGATGCCGCGACCGCCGAAAATTGATCCCATGCCGCGACCGCCAAAAACGCGGTAAGCTTACGGCAAAGCTTTTAAGAAACTAACCATTATTCAGAGCTGTTCGGGTCTATTATGAATGCGAAGAATATCCACTTCAAGATCATCAATCTCAATCTTGCATTTGTATTGTTTCTGGTGCTTTTTTCAAATTTGCCGCATCAAAGCGTTCCGATTTTGTCGTGGCTCAACTGTGCGCTATATTTTTTGATCTGTTTGCAGTGTCTTTTTATTAGTTTGAGAGACAACTACAACAAAGACGTCTTCTTCAATATCGGGCTTCTGTGTTTCGTATACAGCCTTAGCTTTGTGAACGTTTTTGTTGGAGATGATTTCCTATTTGGAGATAATCTTTTATCGATTTATGTTTTTCAGTGCCGTACCATCTTGCTGCGGTTCTTGTTGGCGCTGTGTATCTCCTACATTTGTGTGAAGTATATGTTTGAGCGGCAAAGCGTCCTGAAGAACTATCTGATGAGTATAGCGGTTATTTTCCCTGTCTTCATGTGGCATTTTTATCCGTTTTTCATGAATCTGAATTATCTGGTTACTCTGCCTGATTATGAGGTATTCGACAAGAGCATTCTGGTTTTCACGTTTTTTTCGTTCTTTTTTGTCTGTTTTTATGGGATTCTGTTGTATAGAACGGAAAGGTCGCTTGGTGAGCATATCAACTCTTTGATGGTGTGTTTTTTTATTATGACTTTGTTGGACATCACCGACAGCGTGGGTTACATTTACAAGATAAGGCTTCTGTCGCTAAGCCAGTATGTGCTGCTGATTATCCTTTCATTTTTTATCATCACTTTGTTTAGAAAGCTGAACTCCATCTATTCAGAGTTTGGCCAGTTTTACGAGCACTTGATGATTTCGGGTAATCATTTCGGCGTTCCCATCAAGAGAAAGAAAAGTCCATTTGTATTCTCATTTCTCAACTTTCTGAGAGCCTATTTTGACCAACGACGTAACTCGGTTGCGTTTATCATGTTTGTTTTCGTTTTTTGTTTGAACTATTTCGATTTTGATTTATTCTTTAAAATCAACGTGCTCGCTGTCTCTTTTGCAACTCTGGTTTTGTTTTTCTACATCTCTGCTTTATATCACAAGCGTGTCAATAGCGGTGATTTTCTGGCGCTAAGACGACGCTCCGGGGACAAGAGAGCGGGAAAGATGAATCGGAAAATACAACGAGGGGACGTTCGATGAGATACGATAGGGAGGAAGCGTTCACGGGCAATAGTCCGGAAGCCAAGCGGATCAATCGCGCAATTCGTGCCTTTGCGAAGGTTGACAAGAACATCTTGGTCGTGGGCGATGTTGGCACCGGCAAGCAGTTTACCGCGCAAAGGATTCATGCCCTGAGCTCCCGCAAAGCTCATCCGTTTGTTGTTCTGAACTGTGCTGCCCTTGGGCACACGATTGGAAAAAGGGAGATCTTTGGCGAAGAGCGGGAGTCCTCCGGCACCATCCGACGAATCATTGGGTTGCTGGAAAGAGCAAATCGGGGCACGCTCTACCTGGATGGCATCCGCCATGCGCCGCTCGAGTATCAGTTTCAGTTGTTGCAAATTGTGCAGGAAAAGAAATTTCGGCGACTGGGGGGCGATGAGAATATTCCGGTCGACGTTCGCATCATTTCAGCTAGTGACCAGGAAATCGATCAGAAAGTTGCAAACGGTGGTTTTCGCAAAGATCTGTACTATTTGCTGAGACCTCTCTCTATCCATATCCCAACGTTAAGGGAGCGCAAGCAGGACATCCCCGAGTTGCTGCTTTATTTCCTGAAGAGATATTGTGTGGACAACGCACTGGAAGTGCCTGCCGTGCCGGCTGAAATCTTTGAATCCATTCTGGAGTACAACTGGAAGGGCAATATTCGTGAGCTCAAGGATTGTGTCGAGAACCTTGTTATGATGTCGACCAACGGCCAGCTTTCTCCAGAATATTTGCCTTTCGAAATCAAACGCCACCCTCTGGATTGTCTGGAAGTGAGAAATCTGAATCGCGTCATCTCCGAAGTCGAAACCCATCTGATCCGAAAAGCCCTCGGCAAATATGCTGGCAACCAGGTGAAGGCCGCCCGCTTACTTGGCATACCTGAAGCTACCTTGCGATTCAAAATCAAGAAATATGCCATCCCCAAGAGTTAGTTAGCGCCATAGTCTGAACGAATCGGCTACTTTGACCAGTTGCACTCCGCAACAATTCATTCCGGACCTTCTGTAGCGGCTTAAACATTTGACAATGCTGTTAGTGCGACATGGTTTTGCCAATGATAGGCAGCAGAATTGGAGCGTGGTCGTAGCCTGCTGCGGAATATCTGTCTGTTTTTTCTGTATGTAAACTCAGATGACGTTGAAGCAAAAGGTGGTGAGATACAATGACCCTCAGTATGCGTCCGTTGAAAAAGAATCATTGTCTGGTGGCCATTTTGTTGCTGGATTTTCTATTTATGCTGTGGAGCTGCGAGAGCAGAAGACAGGTCACAACCGCGGCGCCACCGCGACAGGAATATGGGCGGGAGAGCAAACAAGAATTGCCATCGAATACACGACCTGTGGCACCGATGCGAGTCTGACCGCCTGGTCGCCCCATTTTTGATACGTCGACTCCCGGCTTCCCGCGAATAATAATCCGGGGCGGAATATTTGGGAAGCCGGGTTTCGTGTTTTGTCCCCACACACAGAATCTACAAAAGTGACCCTTTGCTCGCTCCGGAAAGCGGAACAAAGATTTGTGTTTACGCGTGCTGAGAGTTCCGCTGCAATCCTCAGAGGGAATTATTCAGAGAAGTGATTTAAGCATTCTGCGCTTTTGTGTGTATAATTAAGTGGTTAG
>JBHHXT010000269.1:0-6644 GCA_046757165.1 bacterium
TTCACTCCTCTCGCCAGGTCGAGTTTTGCAATGCTGAAGCATTGCACTCCGTTAAGAATCATGACCTTAGGATCGGTGTTTGCTCATGATCATCCAACGGAGATGCTCTGGTCTTCTACCGGTGTTGGTGGTGAAAAATCGGGCAAATTCTCAGGAGGCCGCGGCGCTCATCCGGCTGGCTTGCCCGACCCCGCCGCGTTCGGGGTCTCGCTTACAACCGTCACCGGGGCGGACGACCATTTGCTCACCAGCTCGAGCAATCGGCTTGTTTGTACGGGCTTGGTAAGATAATCATCCATCCCGTTGGCATAGCACGCCTCACGAACCCCACGAATAGCGTGAGCGGTCAGGGCAATGATAGGGATTCTTTGGCCGCCAAGCCCGTCCTCGAGTTGCCGGATTTCGCGAGTCGCTTCGTAGCCATTGAGGACAGGCATTTGGATATCCATCAAAACGAGGTCAAACCGATTCTTCCTGAACAACTCCACGGCGACTTGGCCATTGCCGGCCACAGAGACCTGATAGCCTGCTTTGCGCAGAATTTCTCGCACGACCTTCTGGTTGACAAGATTGTCTTCCACCAGGAGGACTCGGGCGTTGCTGGCAAGGGCTTGCACGTGCTTGGCCGCGGCTGATGTCGCGGGTGAGGCCAGAATCTCGGTCAACACACGCAACAGCTTTGACTGCACGACGGGCTTGGATACCTTCCCTGACAAGTTCAATTCATCAACCATCGTTTCCACGCTCACGCTCCTGGGTGTCAGCAGGACAAATTTAATGTCAGAAAGCCCGAGCTCGTTGCGGATCGCACTGGCCACATTAATACCGTTCATGGTCGGCATTTCGTAATCTGCCAGCACAACGTCAACTTTGTTGCCGTTCCGCCTCAAGTGGTTCAACGCCTGTTCCCCATTGGCGGCCAGCGTGATGCTAAGCCCCCAATGCTCTAGCATCCGTCTCAAAACCAATCTGCATGCATCATTATCATCGATGACCAGGGCCGAGCAGCGAGCCAGGCCGGCACCCGCCGCGTCAGCAGAGGCCCCAGCCTTTGCATCAACTGGCAAGTCGACATGAAAACAAAATGTGCTGCCTTTTCCCACCTGGCTCTCGACTGAAATTTTGCCGCCCATGAGCTCGAGCAGAGATCTGCTGATGCTCAAGCCGAGTCCCGTCCCGCCAAACTTGCGGGTGCTGGAATTATCGCCCTGAGAAAACTTCTCGAATATGCTCTCGAGGTGGTCCTGCGAGATGCCCATGCCTGTGTCTTTGATGGTAAACTCGTAGCGTGCCGTATCAGGGCGAAGAGGCGGGATGCAACCCGCCCGGCGACACCTCACTTGCAGATGAACTTCGCCTTTTTCTGTGAACTTGATGGCATTGCCGACAAGATTGAGCAAGATTTGTTGCAAACGTGCCGGGTCACCGGTCACGGCATCCGGCATCCCGGGTTCGATGTCACAAATCAATTCGATGGTTTTGGCGTCGGCATCGACGCTGAATGTTTTGGCGACTGCCTCCACAAGCGGCGTGAGTCTGAATTCATCACTCTCGAGCTGCATGCAGCCGGCTTCGATCTGAGAAAAATCCAGGATGTTGTCGAGCAAGCTCAGCAGTCCTTCCGAGGACGATTGCACCACTTCGAGAAACTCACGCTGTTCTTCAGTCACCTCTGTATCCAGGACTAACTCATTCATCCCGATGATGGCATTCAACGGTGTTCGAATTTCATGGCTCATGTTGGTGAGAAACTCGCTCTTGGCGCGATCAGCCGCTTCGGCGACTTCTTTGGCCCGTTTCATCTCCGCCTCAGCCCGTTTGCGCTGGCTGATGTCCTCATATATCGCCAGAACGCCTACCCTTTTGCCGTTGACCACAACAGGCGAGCCACTCACTGCCACATGGATCGGCGAGCCATCGCGTTTACACCGAATCGTCTCAACATTGGAGATATCTCCATCAAACGCACGTCGCGTCAGTTCCATGCCATCCGCCAGTTGCTCTTTTGGCACGATGAAACTGTCGACACTCTTGCCCTGGATTTCAGACAGGGTGTACCCAAAGAGGGTTTCAAATTGCGGATTGACCATCACGACATTAAAATCACAATCCAGAGAGACAACGGCCACAGGCGCACTGTTGAGCAGCGCCTCAAAGTAAATCTTATGCGTGGTGACCTCCTCTTCCGCCTTCAAACGCTCCTCGACCTCTTTCTTCAACCTCTGATTTGTCTCCGCCAGCTCAGCCGTGCGTTCTTCGACACGGTGCTGCAGATCTCTGTTCAATCTCTCGATATCCCGGTATAGTATTGCATTCTCAACTGCGAGGGAGGTCATCATCAGAGCGATAGAGAGCAACTCGAAGGACTCGTGATAGACCTGTTCTTTGACCACATTGAGCTGTCCAACAAACATGCCCAGGGTCTTACTCTCTGTCGTCAGCGAATGGAAAACAAGTTCGAAGTCTCTATTGAGTTTATCAGGTTTGATAACCACCGGCGTTTTCTGGTTCAACGCCCACGCGAATGTGCCTTTGTCTATTTGAGTCTCCACCTCACGGAGCAAGTAATCTTGCATGAACTGAGGATAGGCGTGCTGCAGCACAAAGTCATAACTCTGCTCATCATATAAGTAGTAAGCCACGGTTTTGAACTCGATCAAATCGAGGATGCGCTCACGGCTCTCCCGGAAAATAGCGGACAAATCATGTTTGTTGCCAATCCGTTTCTGGAAGGTGGTCAGATTCCGGATAGAATCCAACGAAGCCGTGATCTTCCGGTTCACCTCTTCCAGATAGGCGACTCGTTTTTTCAAATAAGTCTTTTTAGAGTCCAACTCACCCATGAGAAAGGCCCGGCGCTAGCCTGGCACGAGAAATTCGGACAGCTCCTCGAGCTGCTCGTTCGTTTTGTTGACCGCTGGTTCAAGCATGCTGATTTTGAGACCAGAAAGTTGCCACGCTTGCTCATCCAGAGGCGGCACAAGCCGGTCGCCGCTAAATCCGAGCTGGCAGGCGTGAACCACGACATTGGCGACGTGAACAATTGCAGTCAAATGCGAACTGTCTTTGGATTGCGCCGGTGTATGATGACAAGCCACTGCCTCCGTCAACCCTGCCGGCAACTGCCAGCTCCGGATAAGTTCTGCGCCGACATCGGAATGCGTAAACCCAAACACCTCCTGCTCGACTTCGTAAACCAGTCTAACCTTGTTTGCGGCCACCTCAACCACTTCCGCAAACTGTTGTGGGAACTGCTCCAGCAAGATCAATCGGCCAAAATCATGCAGAAACCCGGCGACAAAGTAGGACTCCGGCATTTTGACTCCGTTCAAAATGGCGAGATTGCGGCTGGCAATGGCACAAGCAATGCTGTGCTGCCAAAAACTCTGCATGTTGATCGGACTGGACTTGTCAAAGCCACTGAAAATGCTCCTGACGGACATCGCCAGCACCAGTTCCTTGAGCTGCTTGAATCCAATCAGGGAGACCGCCCGCGCGACCGTTTCAATTCGGCCCGGAAATCCGTAAAAAGCAGAATTCGCCAGACGTAAGAGTCGGGAAGTCAATGCCTGGTCTTTTTCAATGACTTTGCCAAGATCAGAGGCACAGCTCATGGGATCGTCGATGAGCTCGTTAACCTTCAAGAAAATGGTCGGGAGACTCGAGATTCTTTTTACCTTAAGAACCAGGGCGCTGAGGTCTTCCATGCAGCTGTCCTTGTGCATTCATGCCGCTTTCAATAGCCAGGCGGCGTAATTCCCTAATCACGGGGTTTTCTGCGTCGTTTTTTTGAAACAGAAAGTCGATTTCCACTGCAAGCTGCTCTTCTCGCCTCAATTCGCCTGTGGGCGCTGGTTTATCCGTCCCGTTCACAGCGCCGCCGGTGTCATACCTTCGCACACTCACTTCTGTTACCCCCCAGGCCTTGAATGCTTTGATATGCTTCTCCGTGAGAACGGTGCCCGCTTTTGCTAAAGTAAATCCCTGCAAATCCGTCACCGGTCGGGCTAGTTCCATGCCGCTCTCGACATCGTTTAGGCTCAGAGTGTCCACGCTTGTCCTCGTTTACCCTGCTTGAATTAATCTAATCAGTGATTGGCCGATAACGCCGTCGCTGTCATTTCGACCAACGGGAGAAATCTGTCAATGCACAGACTAATTGCCTTTAAGGCTTTGTTTTTTAATGTCCCAATCTTCGTTGACAGATTCCTCACCCTGAACAACGGGTTCGGCTGGCTCCGAGTTGTCTTCGGAGAATGACACCACTTTTGGAAACGTTTCATGGTTTTCGGTCAAACACTAATTAGACGAGAGAGTAATCGGCACGCGTGGGAAAGAAGTTAACTGCGAGCATCAAATCAGCTCAATTCGCCACTTCGTCCCTGTCGAGAACATTTCGAACCGCGTCGGCGAGAGCCTGTGGAATGATGGGTTTTGGGACAAACGCGCCGGCACCGAGACGGAGCGCATAATTCAGGCGCGGCGACATCGCATAGCTCGACAGAATGATAGCTTTCTGCCTGGCGTTGAATTCCAAAACCTGCCGGTAGGTTTCAGCACCATCAATGCCGGGCATGACCATGTCCAGCAGCAGGAGATCCTCATCGTGGCTCCTGAGATGGGTCACGGCCTCTTCACCACTGGCAGCAAGGTGAACGGTGTAGCCTAACCATTCCAGCAGTTGTCGCGCCACCTTTCTTTGCACCGGGTCGTCGTCGACCACCAGCAGCCGTTCCCCGTGTCCGGCGGGCATTTTCGCCTTCTCAAGGTGTTCAACCGGCTCACGCCGGGCGATTGGAAAATAGAGCGAAAACCTCGTCCCCTTTCCCACTTCACTCGCGACGGAGATCCCCCCGCCGTGGTCCTCTACGATGCCCTGCACCACGCTCAAACCGAGCCCTGAGCCACGATATTTGTCCATTTTTTTGGTCGTGAAAAACGGCTCGAATATCTTCTCCAACATCTCGGGCTGGATACCGGTCCCCGTATCGCTGATCTCCAGTCGCACATACTCGCCTGGGTTGATAGTCCCGTAACCGTTCAGCTTGTCTTCCACATAGCAGTTCTGTGTCTTGATGGTCAGAACGCCACGGTCCCGCATCGCTTCCTTCGCATTCGCAATCAGATTGACCAGTGTGCGGTGCAATTGCGCCATTCCGCCATTGATATGAAACAGCTCCGGGCTCAGCTCCATTTTGACTTCCACTGTGCTCGGCATCGACTGTGTCAGCAAAACTTTTTCGAGCAACTTGTTGAGATCAATGGCTTCAAAGCTATGGTGGCCACGGCGCCCAAGCGCCAACAATTGCTGGTTGATTTCTGCAATTCGGTGAGCCGTGCTTTCGATTTCGTTGATGAAGTCGAGCACGGGATGGTCCGCCGGCAATGCCTCCCGCATCAAAGTGGGATAGGCCGTAAGCGGCGCCAGCAGATTGTTGAAATCATGCGCAATTTGACCCGCCAGGCGTCCCGCCAGCTCCAACCGCTGCGCCCGGGCCAGCTCACCGCTCAAATCTCCCTGGTGGCTGATATCAGACGCAATCACCTGACCCGCGGCCTGGCCGCCGTAAACGATAGGGATTGCAGCAATCTCTGCCTCCTTGCTCGAGCCATCCAGGCAGAAGATTCTTTCCCGGAACACCATCGCCTCGGGACTTGCCGGGACACGGCGGCGAATGCGTTCCTTCAGGGCTCTTATTCTGTCTCTTGCCACAAAATAGAAAACGGGCTTGCCAATGATCTCCGCGCCGGTTCTTGCCCCAACCAGTTCCAGTCCGGCATCGTTGACGAGCACCCATCGGCCGCCGCGCTGAACGGCCATCGGCACAGGCGAAGCCTTGACCAGCAGCCGTGTGCGCTCATCGTTGTCCCTGAGCGCATACCGTACCCGGGCTTGCGCTGAACTCAGGCGCCGCCAGACCAGCACAAGAATGACGACGCTCGCCCCGAACAACATCGTGATACCCCCAATTTTCCCCCACAAAAAGTCTGGTATGAAACCCAACATAGGGAGCCCCCAGGGGTTGAGATAAACACCGAGTTCTGCCAGCCACCTGATTCTTTGCAGAAAGGTGCACAAAAATGAGATGTCACTGAGCCAGATGCGGCGGCCCCAGAAGTTCAGAGTTGAAAGAAAGCAAGAAGATTCCGGCACAGGGCAACTGGAGAGACGTCATGTGTCATGTGATTCCGCCGAATCCGGGTGATTCTGCAGCGCCCTGGAATGCTGCAACCTCCCGATTTCCTGCACCGCATTGGTCTGCTTCAAACCACTTAGGCAGCCGCTTTAAGAATCAATGTTTTGAGTTTTCCAGAACAGCCATGGTCAGAAACGGTGATTTGAACTGTGCCAACCGCCCTGCTGTCATCTCCGGGGTTCAGTCCGTCGCGCTATCGGCGATCAACACATATTACGAGAAGGGATGATACACTATAAGACTGGAAAGTCCGCAAAAAACTCTCAAAATCAACGGCAAATTGCGATCTTTTTGGAGTTCGCAACCACAAGGTGCGGATTTGTAGTACAGAGGTCAACAACAAAGACCGTATAGTCGCCGTGTCCGAAGGGCGCGAAAAGTCCCCCTTTCGCAACTTATCCTGTCCCACAAATATTGCTGAACACAGGGGCATTGTCTAACATCTTG
>JBHHXT010000270.1:0-6635 GCA_046757165.1 bacterium
GCCGCACCAACTTTGCCCGACCGGCGCACCGGAGCTTGACGGCGCGGCCAACACTAGGTCAAGCCGCTGAGCTGGCAGGAATGAGTCAGTTACAACTCCAACATCTTTTTCACCACCACAACCGCGACATGTCCCTCCTACCCCTCTTGTGCCCGCACCCCAAAACGCTCCTGCAGATAGGACTGCAATTCCTGCAGGACCGCCTCCTGCCTCGGGCTTAGATTATTCTGACTTTGCAGCCGGCGAATCTCGGCTGCGACCTCGAGCGGGACCCTCCGTTTTCGGCCGCGATAGTCCATGAGGGCCTCCTCCTTGAAAACGGGATTCACTTTGTACAGAAACGCGTCCAGCTTCTTTTTCCAGGCCTGTGGCAAATCCGAGGCGTCGTTTCTAAAAAACAGGCGCCTGGCGAGCTCTCGCAGCTCAGGCCGCTCGAATTTCTCTGCCTCCTGAATTTGCCCCGCTCGACCAAGCGTATGAAATCGAGCGCACTGCCGTTGCTCCGCGTCTGTGAGGAAATCCATTTGATAAAGGGCAGCATCCACATCAACATCAGCAATTTCAGGATATTTGAATTGACGGTAGAATTGCGCGATGGCTTGCAACAGCTCCGGATGCGACTGGAGCCACTGCTTGTTCTGCTCGAGCAGCGCCATGCGCTCACCATCGAGCCGTGCCAGGAAACGCTCAAACGGGGGCAAAACGATTCCGGGCTCCCCGTGCTTTTTGCGGATGAGCCAGGTCTTGGCGGCAATATTTTGCAGCGTGGTTTCCTGGATCTCCGGCCGGTCCAGCCGCAGCCAGAGCGACTGGTTGCGATAGGGTTCAGAATAGCCCAGGAAAAGCACGGGCACCAGGTAGTTCCTTTCGGCACCATAATCGATATTGATCAACAGGCCAAATTGGGTGCCGGGGTGCAGCTTTTCGCTGAGCGGCGGAAGTTTTTGCAGCCGATACCGGTCGCTGCCCTTCTTGAAATAGTCCGCCAAATAATCCCACATTTTTTCGTCCTGCGCCATTCTCCTGGCCAGCTCGACGCTGGCTTGAACATCGACGAGCGCATCGTGGGCGCTGCCGGAGCTAAGCTGATTGGCCTCTTTCAAGTGCTCGAGCTTGAGGGAAACCCGCTCATCGATCTCCGGCCAATTCAGCGTTTCCTTGCGGAAAAGCCAGTACATGATCGCCATCGGCAGCAGGTCCATGCGGCCACAGTCGCGAGCATACTGATGGGTATACGGGGGCAGGAGATTGCGGTGAAAGGAAAAGCGCAAGAACTCATCGTCAAATCCAAGCGTGTTGTATCCCAGGCTGATCGTGCCCGGCTCGTTGAGCAGCGCATGAATTTGCTTGATGGCCTCATATTCGCAAACACCGCGAGCCATGAGCGTATCGATTGAAAGACAGTGCGCGATCATGGCCGCGGGCGAAGGCACGACGTCCGGCCGCAATCTGAGGTAAATCTCGTGCCGCTCCAGCTCGGCAAATGTGCGGTCCGTGCGGATCGCGGCAAACTGTAACACCTGGTCAAAGGCGTAGTTCAAGCCGGTCGTTTCGATATCGTAGAAAAGGTAAGTGCTCATCTGCTCCCATGAGTTGCTCTCCGGTTAAGTATAACGAAATTGTTCCACCATTTCAAGAAAACAAAAAGGAAAGTTTGTGGGAAGGGTTTTGAGGCCAGAACAGGTTTATGCTTTGCATGGCAAGAATTTTGCAAACCCTTGATTTTACGTCATGAAATTCTTACCTTTGCTACCAATCCGGCCGGAAAATGCTGTCCACCCGGACGAATGTCGGGGGCCCGTCGACCTGGACACCCACACGAGGAGACCCCGATGATTCGGATTAAGAGACAACGCCTGACAACAAGGCGGAGCAGGTTCTAACAGACGGAGTACCATCTATGCTTCCTGGCAAAGATAAAAGCAGATTGATCATCAAGTATTCGAATTTGATTATCCTTGTGGCACTCGCCTTGAGCGTGGCCGGTGGTTACTATTCCTCTAAGCTGACGTTGGAGAGTAACCTGACCGAGCTGCTCCCCGATGATTTCGAAAGCGTCAAGGCCCTCAATCGCATCAAGGATGAAGTCGGTGGGGTGAGCCATCTTCGAATTATTCTGGAATCCTCCCGCTATGAAGCTCTAAAGGAGTTTGCCGACACCCTGGCCTCCGATCTGCGCCAAAACCACCTGATCAATTATGTCGACTACAAGAACGATGTCCGGTTTTACAAGAAAAACGCCCTCCTGCTCCTGGACCTCGATGAGTTGGACTCACTGGAAGTCGCGGTTGAAGAAAAGATCGATGCGGAGAAGCAGAAGCTCAATCCTTTGTTTGTCGATGACTTGTTCGGCGATGACGAGGAAGAGTCTGAAGACAAATTGTCCGTTTGGCAGGAAAAATACCGTGACAAAGAGCCCGGGGAATACTACATCAATAGCGACAGCACGATTCTGGTCATCAAAGTCTACCCGGTCGAAACGAGCGCGAGTTTGAGTTTCGTCGAGAAGATGATCGGCGAGGTGCAACAGCTCGTCGAGGCAGCCAATCCGGCTCAGTATGCCGACGACATGAAGGTCTACTATGGCGGCGGTTTCAAAAATCGTCTGGATGAATACCAGGTGGTAAAGAAAGATATCACGGGCACGGCCATCTATGGCTTCGGCGGCGTCTTCTTGCTGATCATCCTCTATTTTCGCCGCTTGACCGGCGCGCTCTTGATCACCTTTACCTTGTTGTGCTCCCTCACCTGGACGTTCGGTCTGACCTATCTCGTCATCGGCAGCCTGAATACCATTACGGGATTCTTGTTTGTCATTCTGTTCGGTCTGGGCGTCGACTACGGCATTCACGCCTTTGCAAGATACCGGGAAAGCCGGCGCAGCGGCCTGACGTTCGAGGCTGCCATCGACAAGATGGTCAACCAAACCGGTAAAGCGCTGACCACGACCGCCGTGACCACCTCGGCGGCCTTCTTTTCTCTGACTCTGATGGAATTCAAAGGGTTCTCCGATCTTGGCTTCATCTCCGGCACAGGCATTCTGTTTGCCCTCATCGCCATGATCGTCTTTCTGCCAGCTTTACTCACCCTGCTGGAAAAATACCGTCTCCTGAAATTTCGTCCGGCAGAGGCGAAGAATCACTCGTTTGTTCGCCAACCCTTCAAGCACTCGAAGCCGGTCCTGCTGGCCGGCACCGTTTTGACCCTGCTCACACTCTATACAGCCACTCAGATCGACTTTGAATATGATTTTACCAACCTGCGCGCCATCACGGCAGAACGCAAACTCGTCGGCGAAAAGACGCGGGGGGTCTTCAAGTTGTCCGAGTCGCCGGCGGTCGTTCTGGCAGAGTCTCCGCAGGAGATTCATGAGGTGGTCGCGGCCGTCAAAGAGATCATCGCAGCCGACACCCTCTCCCCCACCGTCAACACCGTGCGCTCGATCTTTTCTCTCGTGCCACAGGATCAATCCGAGAAACTGCTCAAGATCAAAGAGATAAGAGACCTGGTAGACCATGAGGCTGAAGGCGTGTTCACGGGCAAAGATAAAGAACGGTTGGACGAATTTCGCGGCTACTTGCAAGTGGAAAGACCGTTCACCTGGGCCGAATTTCCGCAAAAAGACAAACGTCAGTTCATCAACAAAAAAGGGGAGATCGGTAACTTTGTCTTCATCTATCCAAAGGTCGCTCTGCGGCATGGAAAGAACGCGATCGATTTTCGCGATGACATCGGCGTGATCACCACCGCCTCGGGGAAGACATTTCATGCCTCGAGCTCGAACATCATTCTGGCAGACATGCTGACCATCATGATCCGCGAGGGCCGGTGGGCGGTGGCCCTGACCATGGTCGTGGTTTTTATGATTGTGCTGCTGGATTTTCGCAGCTTCAAGGCCGCTTTGCTCGTGTTGGCCCCGCTGGTCCTGGGGGTGCTCTGGATTACGGGAATCATGCATCTCCTTGGGATGAAATGGAATCTCTTCAACATCGTTGTAATTCCGAGCATAATTGGTATAGGTGTCGACAACGGGGTGCATATTTATCATCGTTATGTCGAGGAAGGGCGCGGCTCCCTGATTCATGTGCTCAGGAATACGGGCGTGGCGATTTTGATGACCACCCTGACCACCATGGTCGGCTACTCAGGCTTGACCGTGGCACATCATCCGGGCCTGAACTCGATCGGTAAGCTCGCGCTCATCGGCATCAGTTCGACCTTCCTGACCGCCATCGTCATCCTGCCAGCCGCTCTCCAGTTCGTGGAAAACCGGGCTGGCGGTGTGCGCAAGCCACGAAAGCGGGAGAAGGTACGCTCATACTAACAATTACGCGGTGAGCATAAATGACGAGAAAAGTCCATGCTGTTTTTGATGGTAAAGTCTTCTGTCCCGAAGAACCCGTGGAATTAGAAATCAATGCGCACTATGTCTTAAGCATTGATAAGCATTTTGAGCAGGCAGGTTTCATTGCCATTGTGCGAAAGAAAAAATCATAAGGTCGAATAACCAAAAACAAGGACCCACCATGCAAGAAAACAAATCTGCTTCTAAGCGTTTGCTCGCGCTTTTGACCGTCGCCGCAGTGGCTTCTCTTCTCACCGGGTGCGCGATGACGACCGCCACCACTCGAACCTTCGAGGAAAGAACCATCGGCCTCTATGTCCAGGGGACGGACCTTTACCAGAAAAACGAGTACATTCAAGCGATTTATCTTCTGCGGCAAGCCATTTCGTTCAATCCGAAGTTTGCTGAGGCTTACTATGTTCTTGGCCTGACCTATATCAAAACCGAAAAGTTCGAAGACGCCATCGAACAGTTGAAAAAATCTGATGAGCTGGAGCCGATCACTGAAAAGCCTGGTTATGACAAAGCGGATATTGACTTCAATATCGGCATCGCACACATCGGCCTGGAAAACTACGAGGCGGCCCTGACCAATCTCCAGGACGCGATCAAACTCCGTGACAACTATGCCGAGGCGCATTACAACATGGCCTATGTTGTTGAAAAACTGGATCGCAAAAGGGAGGCCTACACGCACTTGCAGAATGCCATCGAGGCCGACTCCACCATGGACAAGGCTCACATCGCGCTCGGTATTCTCTACAAGGATGATGGCGATTATGACCAGGCCAAAACTCATTTCGAGAAAGCCATTGAGCTCAACAAAGAGAACAAGGCCGCCTACAATGAAATGGGCAAGCTCTATCGCCAGCAGAAGGAGTACGAAACAGCCCTGCGCTTTTTCAGACGAGCAACACAAATCGACAACAAGTACATTGAAGCTTATCTGAACATGGGCTTCGTCTACGTCGACACAAAAGCTCTGGACCAGGCGATCTCCACCTTTAAGAAAGTGACCAAGATCGATTCCACCCTGCCGGAGGGGTACTTGAATCTGGCGCAGGCGCACTATCTCTCAGGCGACACCACCGAAGCGCTGGCCAACTATTATCACGTCCTGAGAATCGATGCGAACAGAAAACTGGTCTATTTTCAAATCGGCCAGATCTATGACCAACAGCGGCGCGCCAAGGATGCCATTGCCGCATTCAGAAAAGAGATCGAGATCAATCCCGAGCACGCCGCCAGCCATTTCAACCTCGGGATCTTGCTGCATCGAGCAGGCGAATTTGACGCCGCTCTGGCCGAGTACCGAAAATTTCTGAAACTGGTGCCGGAGAATGATGAAAGAGCTCGCAAAGTCAGCGCCATTCTGGAGGACCTGGAAAAACTGAATTAGGCAACCTTGCGAAGGTTTTGAACCTTCGCAAGGTTTTGAGTGAACGCGCATGGAAACAAGAATGGTTTCTGGAATCCGAGACAACCACAACCGTGGAAAGATCGGAGACTTTTTAAAAGAGAAAATCAGGCCCGATTCAAAGTTGTCGTTTGTCTCCGCTTTTTTTACGATTTATGCCTATCACTATCTCAAAGACGAGCTGGATAAGATTGACGAGCTGGATTTCCTGTTTGGTGAGCCGAGATTCGTCAGCTCATTGGATCCTGAGAAGACCGACAAAAAAGCCTTCAAAATCGAGGATGACGAATTACAGCTATCCAACCGATTGCAGCAAAAAAAAGGTCGCGTTGGACTGTGCTGAGTGGATTCGCGAAAAAGTCAACATCCGGTCATTACGTAAGCCTAATTTCCTGCACGGCAAACTCTATCACATCAATAATGACGGCGTCAATGAAGCGATCATCGGCAGTTCCAATTTCACGGTTCGGGGATTGGGTCTCAGTGAACAATTCAATATCGAGCTGAATCTGGAGGTCGACAGCAGGCGTGACCGCGAAGACCTCTATCAGTGGTTCCAGGAAATCTGGAATGATGAAGCACTAGTTGAAGATGTCAAAGACAGTGTGCTGCAATATCTCGAGCAGCTTTATCAAGAAAACGAACCCGAATTCCTCTACTTTAAGACTCTGTTTCACATATTCGAAAAGTTTCTCGAAGAGCAGGTCGAGGAAGGTCTCCTCTATGAAAGGAGTCTGCTCACTGAAACTGACATCTGGAACACCTTATTTGAGTTTCAGAAAGACGGCGTCAAAGCGGCCATTAACAAAATTATGCGCCATAACTTAGAACAAAGCGCCAAAACTCAGAATCACGCCCCGTTGGCAGCGTCAG
>JBHHXT010000271.1:0-6631 GCA_046757165.1 bacterium
TATGTTAATCAATTTAAGTGCGTTGAATGGCAGCGCAGGTTATGCTTTCGATATAAGCAATGCGATACATAACGTTCATTGTAGTTCATCATACAGCTCGTAGGAAATTTTCAAGTCGAAACGCCTACGCCCGCACAAAGGACAAGTTTAGTCAATCGTCTTGTCAGCTGGTGTAATACGTATCGCATCCCTTCTGAGAATATCTTCGGGCATCGAGATTTTCCTACGACAAAGCGTTGTCCTGGAGAAAATCTCTATACGTTGCTGCCAGGTATTAGACAGGAAGTCGCTGCCCGTGTTGATGCCGTGCTTGCATAGAAGATTTGAAGTCATTTTGTGCCGAAGTTGCGATCAGTATTTGGGAAAAAATAAAGGGCACACACAGCGAAGTACGGTCTTCTTTGCCTCGGAGCTAGTCTTATGAGCAAATGGAAAGAGCATTACTCCCGTCCCAGTGACACGATTCCGGGAAAGGGGACACAAGGCATGAGAATGCCTGGCCCGACATGCCCCACACGGAATCCCGGCATCACCCGGAAGGTTGAGTACGTTAAGGATGCTTTCATCCGTGCCTCAATGCTTTATATCGATAAGGCAATCATCAAGCACACAACCGAAGATTTTTGGAAGATTCTCGAGGGTCTCATCCCGGCCCTCATGATTGCTGCTGGAGCAGTGGTTGTGACAACGCTGATCGGTGCAGGGATAGGCGCTTTGTTTGGCGGTGTTGGTGCCATTCCCGGCGCCTTCATCGGGGCAAAGGTCGGCTTGGCCATTCTCTCGTATTTGGGGCTGGCGTTTTTGGCTGCCTATGTATTGGACCACATCAGCGAGGTTGGGGAACATTTGCACAAGGGCGTTTCCCTGGCGTGGGATTCCTGTGGCTCCCGGCTTCAGATCGATCAAGGTGCCCGTGAAATTGCTGAGGGAATCGGCGTCCTCTGCAGCTTGATCATCCAGGCCATTCTTGTCTATCTGCTCCGTAGCGGTAGCAAGGGAATGACCAAACTCCGCCAATCGAAGCTCTTCAAATGGTGTCCCAGACTGGACAGCTGGATCCGTGAGAATTTCATCAGGCTGTGCTTTCGCTACAAGATCAAGGGAGGAATTCCGGTCATTTCCGGCGGCAGGATCGGTGCAGCCAAATTCAGCCAGTCGCTTGTGCTAGCCCGGTCCCTTTTAGGTGACATGATGAGCGGCAACCATCCTAGATTTCGAACATTCAGAGATCTCCACCGCTATTTGACCAGTCAAAAAGGCTTGCGCGTGGCCAAGAAGGAGGTTTACGGACCCAGGGAGCCAGCAACCGGTAAGGTGATGACAGACGCCGCACAAGTGATCTACTCCAGTGCCGATGGTACGGTCGTCGTCAAGGTCAAGACCCGTGGATACGAGTGGGGGGGGCGTAAGAATGGCACCATGTCCATCGAGATTACCGACGGCGGGCCAGGCTGGGAAGGCGTCCGCTGCAAGATCAGCCGTGACGGCCAAATCATCGCCAAGACACGCTTGGCGGAAAAAGAAGTGGTCGTGCTCAAAGACGGTGTGTACGCAATTACCAAGGGAGCCCAAAAAAAATTGGCTGATGGCGCCAAGATGGATGAGCTTTCCAAGGGCGGCTTTGGCAGTGACTTGCGTAAGGTGATTGAATTTGAAATGCTCGAGGGGGGAGGGGTTAAACCGATGAGCCAGGACGCATTCGCCAACCAGGGGCATATCGATTTTGCCGAAGGCTTCAACTCCGAAGGCGCGTGGGATATTCTGAAACTTGAATCCAAGAAAGTTAAAGATTGATAAAAAGCTCTATGTAGATAGTGAAAAAAAGGAAAAACAATGCCCTACACCCAGGAAACAAGATTCATAACAATAGACACACCCTTGGGGCCGGACGTTCTGTTGCTCAAGAGTCTTAACGGTAATGAGGCCATCTCGAGTCTTTTCAACTTCAAACTGGAGCTTCTCTCCGAAGACCCGTCCGTCAGCTATGATGACATCGTCGGACAGAATGTAACGCTTACAATCCGCATGATAGATGGCAGTGAAAGATATTTCAACGGCTTTATCAGCAAATTCTCCCAGTCAGGCAGTGATGAGAACTTCACATATTACAGCGCCGAAATGGTACCCTGGCTCTGGTTCCTGACCCTGACCAGCGACTGCCGCATTTTTCAGAACATGACGGCGCCGGAGATTATTGAAAAAGTATTTAGCGACGCCGGCTTTAGCGACTTCAAGAATGAGCTGCAGGGCAGCTTCCGCAAGCGGGTCTACTGCGTGCAGTACCGCGAAACCGATTTCAATTTCGTCTCGCGGCTGATGGAGGAAGAAGGAATTTATTACTTCTTCGAACATGAACAGGGCAAACACACCCTGGTGATGGGCAACTCAACGAGTGTGCACCAACCCTGTCCGGGCCAGGAAGAAGCGCGTTACCAAACCAGTGGCGACGGTTTTCTGGAGGAGGATACGATCAACGGTTGGGAGATACAAAAAGAGGTGCGGCCGGGAAAATATGCGCTCACCGACTACAATTTCGAGATGCCAAGCACCAGCCTGGCCGCGAACATCAGCTCGAACGGCAAGCATGAAATCTACGACTATCCGGGCGAATACAGCCAAAAATCCGAAGGCGACTCACTGGTGAAAGTGAGACTGGAGGAAGAGGAGACGCCGACCCTGGTGGTGCGCGGCTCGAGCACTTGCCGGGCCTTCGCCACCGGCTTTCGCTTCGACTTGTTCGACCACTACCGCGAGGATATGAACACTTCGTATGTGCTGACTTCCATCAACCACTCGGCCAATGAGACCAGCTATGCAAGCGGCGGGGGCGGCGAAGGAGATCTGGCATACTTTAACCACTTCACCTGCATCCCCGCTGATGTCCCCTTCCGTCCGGCGCGCATGACGCCGAAGCCGCTTGTGCAGGGGCCGCAGACCGCCGTGATAGTCGGCCCTGGCGGCGAGGAGATCTGGGTGGATAAATACGGCCGGGTCAAGGTGCAATTTCACTGGGACCGCGAGGGCAAGAAAGATGAAAACAGCTCGTGCTGGATCCGCGTGGCGCAGCACTGGGCCGGAAAGCAGTGGGGCACGATGTTCATCCCCCGCATCGGCCAGGAAGTGATCATCGACTTCCTGGAGGGCGACCCGGACCGGCCGATTATCACCGGCCGGGTTTACAACGCTGAGCAAATGCCACCGTATGAGCTGCCGGCGGAGCAGACCAAAAGTACCATCAAAACCCGCAGCTCAAAAGGTGGTTCTCCTGATAATTTCAACGAGATTCGCTTTGAGGATAAAAAGGGCGAGGAACAGCTTTTTATCCATGCCGAAAAAAACCAGGACATCGAGGTCGAAAACGATGAGACGCACTGGGTGGGAAACGACCGTACCAAGACCATCGACCGGGATGAAACCTCGCACATCAAACGCGACCGCACCGAGACGGTTGACCGGCACGAGACCATCACCATCGGCGAAAACCGCACGGAAAAGGTCGGCAAGGATGAAACGATTACCATCGACAACGACCGCACTGAACAGGTCAAGAACAATGAAACCGTCAAGGTCGACAGCAACCGCAGCCACACAATTGGCAAGAACGACGACCTCGATGTTGGCAAAGTTCTGAGCATAACTGCCGGCGACCAGATCAATATCAAGACCGGCTCTGCCAGCATTGTCATGAAAAGCAACGGCGACATTACGATTTCCGGTAAGAAGATAACTATCAAAGGCTCCGGAAATGTGATCATCAAAGGCAAAAAAATTCTGGAGAACTGACATGGCCAAAGAGTTGATTGAAATTTTGCTCGAAGGCGGAGCGATAACTGCTGAAAGTGACACAAAGGAGGAGCAAGAATCTGGCGCGAAAAATGGCCGATTGAAAGCCGGAGAAGCAGCGCTGCCGGAACCGCAGAAAGCGGCGCCTTTCCTCGCCAGCAACATCGTCGGTAAACTCCGGGCATTGACCAGCTCAGGGGAGCCCCTGGTGCAGGTTGTGAAAAACGATACGGTTTTGACGCTCCGGGCGCGTTCTACGATCAAGTTGAGCCAGGCAGAGGTTGGCAAGGAAGTCGTTTTGCTGGCAGAAAGCGGCGACATCAACAAGCTCATCGTCGTGGGGGTCATTCAGCACCCTGGAGCGCTGGCTTCAGAGAATGGGAATCTACCGGCAGAAGCGCCTTTGAGCGCTGAGCTTGATGGCGAACGGGTGGTGTTGAGCGCGAAGCGGGAGATTGTCCTGCGTTGCGGCAAAGCGAGCATCACGCTGACCCGCGCCGGTAAAATTCTCATTCGGGGCGCTTATTTGCTGAGTCGTTCTTCTGGCGTGAACCGGATAAAAGGGGGATCGGTGCAGATCAACTGATTCATGCAAATCTCGAATAATACGACATATATGGAAGCCGGAATTACCACGGCGACTGACAAGGATGGCCGGGATTCCTGTGTTGTTGTGGTGAAGGGAACGTTTTTGATCAATGAAAATGGCGTCGCCGGTTTGGCAGAAAAACAGGAGCCGTTTGTTTATGCAGATGTCCACTACGGCGACCCTGGCGAGACCAGTATTCAATACGAATGTGACTTCGCGCCGGTCAAGCCGCGCACCGATATCATCATCAATGGTCATGCCTATGCACCGCAGGAGAAGCCGGTCAAAGAAATTGCAGTTTCTTTTCAGGTTGGAAGAATGCGAAAACGGCTAAGGGTCGTTGGCGATCGATTCTGGGAACGCAACATGTTCAAACTTTATCCATCTGAGCCAAAGCCGTTTGTGAAAATGCCGTTGATGTTTGAAAAGGCTTTCGGCGGCTCGGACCATACTCATGAAGACCCCCAATATCACGGCACGGAAATGCGCAATCCGGTCGGGGTGGGATTTTTCAAAAACCCCGAGTCAAAGCTGGTAGAAGGGACGCCTTTGCCCAATCTTGAAGATGCGGAGCGGCTTATCCATAAACATACCGACCATCCCAATCCGGTTGGCTTCGGGACGTTGGGACGCAATTGGCAGCCCCGGATCGAATATGCCGGCACCTATGACGATGGCTGGCTAAAAGATAAATTCCCATTCTTGCCGGACGATTTCGACACCCGGTATTTCCAGGCTGCTCCCGCCGACCAGCAGCTCGACTATTTACAGGGTGGCGAAGAAGTTGCATGCACCAACATGACCACTGAGGGCCTGCTCAAATTCACGATTCCCAAAATGGATGTGCCTCTCCTGTTCCGGTTTCGGGACAGGGAGGTCGAGGTCAAACCCAATTTGGATACCATGATCATTGAACCGGATGAGCGAAGATTTATCCTGCTCTGGCGGGCAAATGTTCCAATCGGGCGAAAACTGAATACGCTGCGCGAGGTCCTGGTAGGCGTCCAACCGGAAGCAGAGACGCCAAAACACCGGAATGGCAAGCGCTATTTCAAATCGCTTTCCGAGTTTATCGATTGGAAGAAAGGTTGATTCATGTACATTACTTCTACAGGCATGGTGTGTTCAGTTGGTCTCAATGCAGAGGCGGCGTGCGCCGCCATGCGGGCCGGGATCGATGGGTTTGTTGAGCTGCCTTATCATGACAATAGCGGCGAGCCTATCGTTGGAGCGATGGTCCCGGAAATCGAGCACAGTCTCAGGCGCGAAGAACGGCTGCTTGAATTGCTGGCAATGCCGGTAGCCGAATGTCTTGGAAGAATGAAATTTGATTCGGCTCAAAAGATTCCGGTTTTTGTCGGATTAGCTGAGAGAAAGCGTCCAGGTGGGCCAGGTTCGTTGGCAGACAGTGTCATTCCCAGGTTGGAGGAGAAGTTGGATATTCGGTTTAGTCGAGAATCTTCCAGAGTGATTTCGAAAGGTCACACTTCAGGATTCCAGGCGCTAAAGTTTGCTTCCGAGATGTTTCGAAAGAGTGACGAAGACATTTGCCTGGTTTGCGGGGTGGATTCCTATCTCAATGCCCGCGCTCTGCAGTGGCTTGATGAGCATTGGCGACTGAAAACTGAAGAAAATTCCGATGGTGTGATTCCCGGAGAAGCAGCGGCTGCAGTTTTGTTGCAAAAGGAAGTGAAACCGAATGGCAAGCCTAAGGTTAGAATAATTGGTCTCGGGTTTGGACTTGAGGAAGCAAGTGTCCTTACGGAAGAGCCGCTTCTGGGGTTGGGATTGACAGAGGCTGCGCGTGCTGCGCTTGAAAGTGCCGGGCTCGAGATGCATGAGGTCGATTTCCGCATTTCTGATGTCACGGGTGAGAGTTATGGATTTAAAGAACTTTCCCTTGTTGAAGCACGTCTGCTAAGAGAGCGCAAGGAGGATTTTCCTTTGTGGCATTGTGCCGAATCCATTGGTGATACCGGAGCTGCAGCAGGGATTTGTGAGTTGATTTATGCGGTTCATGCCTTTCTGAAAGGTTATTCCCCTGGAAAACGAGCCATCTGTTTTACGAGCGCAGTTTCGGAAGATAGAGCGGTTGGTGTGATTGAAAGAATTCTAAACTAAGTCGGGTTGGTTTGATATGGGTTGCGAGGTTTACGCAAATAGCAATGAAATTGCCTGCAAGGCAAGTGACGGGAAGGTTATCGCAGCATTTCCGGATGTCTGTTTAAGTCCGCCTTCGCCGCCTGCCGGACCGATTCC
>JBHHXT010000272.1:0-6538 GCA_046757165.1 bacterium
AAAGTTTTCATTGCTTTTAGACCTTTGAGCCTTTACATTTTTGTGACAAGAAAACTGAATTGTGCATTTTTCTAACTTCATTCGTAATACGATGGAACGCAGAGGGTGAGGGGAAACACAACAACAGAATTCAAGGACGAAGAAAATATCTGGATCCAGAAATACGTGGAATCCAGAGATACCCGTTACCTGGGCAACCTTTTTGAAAAGTACAAACAAGAGATTTTCATGCACTGCATGAAAATGGTCAAAAACACCG
Source organism: bacterium (assembly GCA_046757165.1). GTDB lineage: Bacteria > Zhuqueibacterota > Zhuqueibacteria > Oceanimicrobiales > Oceanimicrobiaceae > JBHHXT01. The sequence goes on from JBHHXT010000272.1 coordinate 260, forward strand.
AGGAAGCGAAAGACCTGGCCGGTGAAACGTTTATCAGAGTTTTCAATCAAATCGAGAAATTCAGACTTGACGCTCCTTTTTCCCCCTGGTTGAAGCGGATTGCGACAAATTTATGCATCGATCATTTGCGCAAACGCAGCCGGTTTAGACATCAAGTGATTGAAGAACATCAAGGCGCGACACATCCGGATATGAATGGAGAATTAGTCAACCAGAATAACCTGAGGAAGAAAATTCTGCACGTGTTGAAGGGGCTCAAGCCGGCGCAAAGGAGGTGTTTTTGCTTATTCTATCTTCATGACCTTTCTTACCGTGAAATCACAAAGCTTACGGGGTATTCCTTTGACCAGGTGCGTTCCCATATTCAAAACGGACGCAGAAAATTCAAGATACTGATGGAGAAGGCATGACGGACACGGAAAAGGATAGCGATTTTGGGGAGCAGTTCGGTAACCATCTGCGCGCCATGAAGGCGGCGTTTGAAGGCAAATGCCCGGAAGCTGAGATGCTGAGTCGATATCTCGAAGGAGACCTTGCCGGCGATGAGATTCCGCTGCTTGAAGCGCATCTCGACGGTTGTCCGATTTGCCTGGAAGTGGTGCAGCGTCTATCCCAGGTCGAGGCGAAAGGCGGACGAGCCGCCCTGCCCGAAGATTGGACGGAAATTGAAAAGGCGATGGACGCCCGTGTGTATGCGGCGCTGGATGCTCTGGCCCCTCCCGAACCTGCTCGTGCGCACCGGAGAACGCCCGCTTCCGGATTCTGGGCTGGCGCAAAAAGCACCCTCGACAATCTGCTGCTACTTAACCGTGTTCCGCGATTCGCTCCCGGCATCCTGGCACTTTCGCTCTGTCTTGGCGCCCTGACCACCTATGCTTTGATCAGCCGGCCGCCCTACTTTTCTTTGAGTCAAATTGAATTCGAGCAAACCGGCATTGTGCGCGGGGAAGGCAGTGCATCGGGATGGCTTGCAGCCGGGCTCAATGCTTTTGACGACCGCGATTATGAACAAGCGATTCAAGCCCTCGGCGCCTATCTCGAGGAAGACCCAAACCACTGTCAAGCCAACTTCTATCTTGGCTTAGCGCATTTGTTTGAAGCAAAGGAGACGCTCCTGGGAGTGTCCTACCGGTTTGATTCCGGACGCGTGAAAGCCGGGCTGAGCTATTTGCAGAAAGCCCTGTCTTTATCCGAAGACAACCTCTTTTATCAAGAAGAATGCTTGTGGTATCTGGGAAAGGGGTACATGATGCTGGGAGACCTGCAAGCAGCGCGCGAGCGGTTCGAGCAGCTCGCCGCGCTCGATGCGCCAAATCTCTTGCGAAAAGAGGACGCCAAAGAGATTCTGCAGCGGCTAGGCCAACACCTAAGGAGTGAAATGCTTTAGCATTTCATGCAACGCTAAAGCGTTGCACTCCCCGTTATCCCGTTAAGATGTGCATAATCAAATACTTATATGAATACTTGCTAATTTCTTGTGAACGATCCAGGTTAATTAATCAAATGAATCCGTGTGGGTTTTTTATCCGTGTGGAATAAGGCCCATCTCTACCGGGTGAAGTCCCCAGTCGAGATCCAGGTTCCGCTTACAGCGCGACATCAAGGTGGGCCAACCTCAATCGTCGATCATCGATTATCGATAAACGATTCAAAGGCAGTCTCCCATCAGCACAAACGCTCCCCAATAAAACGGATCGCGTCGCCAATCTTTGGATTTCAGCAGTTTGATTTTGGCTTGTTGCAGGGCGCGGTTCTTCGCCATTCCTTTTCGCAAATTTTGATAAAAATGGTTCATCAGCTCGGCAGTGGACTCGTCGTTGACCGGCCACAGGCTCACCACCAGACTCTTCGCGCCGGCGTACAGGAAGGCACGGCTCATCCCCACGAGCCCTTCTCCCCGGCTCAGCTTTCCCAGCCCGGTGTCACAACCGCTCAAGACCACCAGGTGCGCGTTGAGCCTCAGGTTGTAGACCTCATAAGTTTGCAGGAGCCCGTCTTCGCCTCTTTTGTCCTTTTGCGATAAGATGATCTTGGAATACATCGGCTGCATGTTATCGACAACGTTGTGAGTCGCCAGATGAATGAATTTGTGATTCTGTGCCCACGCCTTGAATCTTTCCTCGGAGGCATCGACGCCGGTCAACACGGTTGGATGTTCGAAATTCCTGGCGATGGTTTTCACCTCAGTCGCCGCGTGAGGAAGCGGTTGGAAACGCCCGCCGCGAAACACCGACCCGAGCGGTGAAAGGGTGCCCAACCATTCCACCACCCCTTTGTTTGGTGCCGTGTCAAAATCCGGATTGCCAAGCGCCAGCAATTGTTCCGAGGCGGTGCCGCCCTTTTGCAGCTCCGGATTCAACAGACTCATCGAAGCCGCGTAGGAAATGGGGTGAGTTTCGATCAAATAATGGACTCGATCCGCGGTGGAGTTCGTGACCAGAATCTCAAATGGAAGGTAGAACAGGATATCATCGGGAACGATGACGATTTCCATCCCGGGTTTGAACAATCCTGCCCCGGGCTCCAGAAACAAAGTTTGATACAACTCATGCAGCAAGCCCGGCCGGAAATTGGCCCAGCGATGGTCAACACGACCCTCGGTAGGCGGCTTTTCTCGCTGAAACAGCGGGCTGATCAGCGCCAGCTTCTCTTCCAGATCTTTTCGACTCAAATCAATCGTGTGGAACTTTAGACGATTCTTTGTCAAGATCCACACGAAAACGCTTTTCTGCGTAACAAAATATTCGAACAGAATCTGACTGTCGGTCAGGATTTCCCGCTGCACGTCGACGGCAGTGAGAATCCTGGGGTTGGTGAGCTGATGATAGCGTGGAAATTTCTGTTTGATCTCTTCCAGGAGCTGCCGCCGTTGTCGCTGAAGCGCTTCTATCTCATCGTTGCGTTCCAAAATGTAACGGTCATCTCTTTCAGCTTCGCCTTTGGCCAATTCCTGCGAGAGTTCAGAATGTTTTTTTTCAAGCGCCTGTTCTGTGATCAGAAACTCCTGTCTAAAACTGGCGGGGATTTCGCTCAAGCGGTGAAAAATTCTGCCCTCATAAACAACATCTAAAAAGGCACGTGCTTTGGCTTTCTCAGCGTAAACCAACGCTTGCTCGCCATCGGCTTTGTCAGTGCTGTCATCGTTGCGTTCGGCCAGAATCTCGATGACATGGCCATAGAGTTCAATCTTATCTTTGGCGAAACCGGTTCTTTCTTCATCGGTTCGCAGCCGCCCGCGGAGATGTTCAAGGGTCTCGATAGCACGCTTGAAGCGCTGCAAAGCTTCATCGTATCGGTCTTGCGCTTGCAGGAGGCGCCCGAGGCCTGCTTGCGCCCGCCAGGTGACCATCACATCTCCGGTTTCCTCGCCAATGGTCAGGGCTTCCTGAAAAAACTTTCTTGACTTCGCGTACTCTTTGCGGGAAAGATATAAGCCGCCTATCTTGATGAGATTTTGGGCCTTTATGAGTTTATCAAAGATTCTCATATCTGTGTCGAGAGCTTGTTCGTAATAGGCCCGGGCCTGAGAATAATCTCCCAGCTCCTGGTAAAGGCCACCAATTTTCCCCAGAAGCTGGCTGACCAGATGTCCTTGAGTTGGCATTTCCTGCACAATCGCCAACGCCTGAAGATAATGACTTGATGCTTGCTGAACATTCCCCAGCCTTTCGTAAGCCTCTCCCATTCCACTCAAGTACGCTGCCTCGGCATTCTTCTTACCCATCCCGCTCAATGTTGCGAGCGCCTGCCCGAAATGCGCAATCGCCTGAAGCTCGTCGCCAAGCCTGATGTAGACACCCGCCATGTTACCGGTACAAATCGCCGCTGTGCCTTTCTCTCCCACTTGCAGGAATTGCTCCCGGGCATTCCTAAAGTATTCCAAGGCCATTGAATAATCCCCAAGCTCGGCGCTGAAGATGGCCAGGTAATTGAAGTTGACAGCCTGGCCGCGTGTGTCGCGCAGCCCGGTTTCAATTCTCAGGGCTTCTCTGGCGTACTGCCGGGCCTGGCCATAATCTGAGGCGTACCAGTGAATTCTCGCAAAGTTGTTCAGCGTTTCACCTTCCTTGTCTTTGTCTCCGATTTCATGAGTCATCTTCAGGGTCTGGTCGAGAAGTTCAATCGCGCGTGACGCGTCCCCCATCTTGTAAAGAACGAACGCCATCAAATTCATGAATTCAATTCTTTGCTCAATATCACCAAGATGGTCCGCTCGTTCTATTCCAAGATTGCACGCTGCCAGAGCCTTTTCATACTTCCCAAGCGAGTAGTGTGCATCAGCGATTAACCAGGAGGCTTCCAGGAAACCGGGGCGCAATTGCAGCGCTCGCTTCGCTTCCCGAAGCTGCGCCTCGAACTTGCTTTGTTCCCCGAAGATGTAAGCCAGACCGTAGTGGGCCGCTGCACCCTCCGGTCTGGCTTGCAGTATCTCTTCGAGTGCGTTTTTTGCAGATTCGAGTTCTTTGTTGACCGTAACAAAATCCGGATAGGCGGCTGCGTAGTCCGGATCGAGCTGCAGCGCGCGCAGAATACTATCGTACGCCTGTCCGTATTCCTCATCGTCTCTGTAAATGAGACCCAAAGCATGATAAGCCCGCGAATTCTCTGGCGATTTGTCGACGATATGCAGAAAGAAGCTTCGAGCCGCATCCAGATCATTCCGGTATTTGTAAACTTCTATCAATTTGAGGTAGGGGCGGGAAAACGAAGAGGCCTGCCCGATGATCTGCTTCAACGCGGCTATCGCCTGCTCGTAGCGCTGCTCGCCCACTAAATGGAGAGCTTGCTTGTACTGCAAGAAAACGTGAGCTTTGGCAAGTGATTCCTGGGCTCGCACATGGGTGAAAGCAAGAGCGAGCACCTGGATTGTTGCAGCCAGGAAAAGAGTCTTCATTCTGACCATAACATTGTCCGCGGCAGGGTCGTTGAGTTTGTTTCGAGATAGGCTGAGAGCTGTGTCGAGGCCTTGCCTGGCGCTTGTTTCTTCAATACCCCGCTTGAGACTACCTGATCAAGATCATCTTTTTCGTTTCTTGAAAAACGCCAGCTCTCAACTGGAAAAAATACAAGCCTGAGGTAACAGCCGTGCTGCGGTCATCCAGGCCATTCCAAACAATGGATTTTGGACCGGCTGTTTGAAATTCATTCACAAGTGTTCTGACCGTTTGTCCCGCAACATTATGAATGGTCAATTCTACTCCAGTTGCTTTCGACAGGCTGTAAAAGATTTGAGTGGACGGATTAAAGGGATTGGGAAAATTTTGCTGTAGCATAAATTCGGATGGAATAGTCGTTGGTTCGGCAATATCTGTCGTTGGTGAATCCGTAATGGATATGTCATCAAAATATAAAGTCCCAAACATGCTCAGTGCGCTCAAATCCCCAACCAAAAGATTTTCAATGGTTGGCAAGGATGAGGAGGTTAAAGAGCTGACCAGGTTATCATTGATGAAGAAATCTTGTTTCAAGCTTGCTTTGTCGACTTGAATCGTTACTTTGTTCCAACTGTTTGGCGTGAGGATATTCGAAATTGTTGCGCTGGTGTCAAGTGCGGTAAAAGACAAAGTATTGTCCCCGAAAAGGACTCTGGTAATAAAATCTGCCGTTCCGGATTGCCAATTGGCAATAAGCTCAAAGGCGCTAAAGTATGTCGCGCTGGCCGGATAGACCCAGAAATTTATTTCGTGCCTATCGTAGTCCAGTGCGAGCTGCTGGTGAACATAGCTGAACTGAACTTTCGCTGTGTCCGATACCAGCAAAGACTTTGCGCCGGAATGAACGATGGAGCTGGAAATGTCAACGCTATCTACCGGCACCCAGCCGGTAAAGTCATTCTCAAAATCTCCGTTTTGAATGATGTTTTGGCTTAGACAAACAGTTTGAAGCACAAAAACAGAAATCAATGTGACGATTCGTATCGCTTTCATTTGATCCTCCTTACCGGTTTCACGCCTTACGCTCATTAGAACCAGGGGTCACGCACGGGCTCAAGCCACGTGCCACCCAATTCCTTTTTGTTCATGTCAAGGGCACCCGCACTCCTGAAATCTACAAATCAAACGCATGTCTTGCAATCAAAAGCATCTTTTGAGCACGGTTTTTTCTCACACGGAAAACCGCTGTTTGCGGCTGACTCTCTAGCTTCCAACTCTCCATGACGGCTGGTCGGTCTCGTCACTGATTAGCGCTTCGCGCCGTCATTTGCCCTACGACGTCATTTGGTGCTTGCTTGCTCAATGACGCCCGCAGGGCAAATGACAGCAAATGACGAGCGAAGCT
>JBHHXT010000273.1:0-6508 GCA_046757165.1 bacterium
CAGTTTACCCACTTATTCTTTATTATGAGTGCTTTACTTTATTACTGCTAACATAAGATATGAATGGAAAATGACAAATGAAAGCCTAACGAGGTTCCGGGGTAAGAATCAGATATCGTCGCCCTCCCCCAAAAAAAAACCGAGTTATTACACTGAACCGGGGTTAGGGGAGTTACCGGTCTCAGCGTAAGATAACTCGGTCATCTGTTCGTTTCTCATTACAACTATAGTGCCAAATCTGCATTGCGTTCGGTTGTGGGATTCTATCATATTGTTTTTAAACACTTTCCACAACTTATCGCAATTCGTTACCCGCAACCGCGTCGGCTCAAAACATTTCAAAATGAAACCTGTGGGGTTTCAAAAGTAAACGTCAGAGCATCAGCACCTCAGTTTCAAATCATCTCGTAGCTTCTCTGATTTGTTTCGACATTTTCTCGAATGCTTTCTTGGATCAAGATTGAGATTGAGTCAACACTTCAAACTGTCTCCCGGCGTATCGCGCCGCAAATATCCAGATAACCAAGATTGCTGCGGTCACTAATGACAGCCACCGGAATGCCCCGAATGCCGTGAAAATAGTTGTGATGACCAGACTCAATCCGACAGCCAGGGCTTTCGCAAATCGCTGAACGAACATATCAATAAACGCTTTCGCTTTGTATTTTTCATCCCGGTTCGTGGGGACATATAACGACTCCTTCGCCGATTGATTGATCGAATAACTGAAGCCATTGTCGGCGGTGTTGAGCGTCGAACCGATCCATAGAATTGGCGCAATTAAATAGCCCATGGACCAGGTCAACGCAGCGATTGGCAAGAATAGCAACGCCACGCCCACGCCAAATCGTGTCATGATGAAACTGGTCAAGAACAATTGCACCAGCATCGAGGTAATATTGGTAATCAAGAACGCCGTGGCAAACTGTCTCCCGATAGCGTCACCATCTAAGTAATATGAAATGGTCTCGGTAAACTGAAAGTCCATGATTGTGGAGACCATTTCATAAAGCCCAACAATTCCGACCACGGATAACAAATAAGGAGAAGCAAAAACCAGCTTGCCGCCCTCGAAGGCCGGATTGCCTTTTTTAGAAATTTCAGACTCCGGACTCTTTTTGCTTTCTATCTTCTGTGCTTCCTGCTTCTTCACCATTTTCCCTGCCCGTGCAGCTATGGCAATAATCACGACGGCCAGCCCCAAACAAATCATCATCCACGTACTGTAGGAAAAATAATCGATTCTTGCTCGCACGAATGAGGTGCCGAACACGCCGCCGACAACGCCGCCAAATCCGATCAGTCCGTACGCCCTTTTTGCGGTGTCTGCATTCACACTGTCATTCAAAAACACAAAGAATGTGGCGACCATAAGCGTACTGAATAAATCTCCAAACAGGTAAAATGTCCAGACCGTTGCTCCGTGCAGACTGTCCAACAACGGCGCAAAAATCAAATAGGAAATGATGAAAAATAGTGAAAAAATCATAGTCAATTGTTGACGAACAAACTTTCGAACCAACATGGAGAAAACGACCACCGCTGCAAAAGCGACAACCATATTGAGTACTTTAGCCAACAACTCCGCCTGGGAGGCCAGCATGTGCCAATCAAATAAGTCAAACCCTGTGTTGTCGTAATATTGAATGAAAATTGATTTCTTCAGGGGCTTGAGGATCCAGAAACTGGTAATCACCAAAAAGAAATAAAAGGACATCAATAAAGAGAATGGCAGCTCTTCCTTTTTGATGGTGAATATCGCTTTGATCGGATTGTTGCTCATGTGCCTGCCTCTCCATTGATGGGTAGAATGAATGATCGGTGGTGGAGAAAAGGTAGCGAAACAATCTTGTTAACACAAGAAACAAATCAAGATATTGTACTATTTCTATTCGATTCCATTCGCTCACTCCTCCCGTTTGATTCCGACGATTCTTGCCTTCTTGAAATCACCCGGGTAGTAGAAATAAACCTCGACCCCCTTGCTCGAGTCCTTCCCACTGCGCTCCGTTCGAATCACAACCCGGAATATCTTCTCTTCTTCCTTCTCGAACTTGCCCGAGCTCAGGATGTCATCCAGGAACCCTGTACCATTCCTCGACAGAGGGATTGCGGGTTGTTCAGCCATGCCCTGCTTGTGGCGTCCGCTCTTGCGGTCTGAGAGCGTGTAGATATATCGGGTCTCCTCCGCTGACTCGAGCCTGCCTTGCACCGCCAGATCTTTGAACGTGAGCGAGAGTTGTCCGTCCTGCACGGAAAAGCCAAATTGATCGATGGGGTTCATGCGGTCGAACCAGTACCGGCCAATTTTGTCACGGCGTTCAATGAGCGTTTTGACCAAGTACTCCCGCGCCCGCGGGTCCGACATGTGGGCTTCCTCGACAATGGCGCGGATTTCTTCATCCGTGAAAGCCATCACGATCTTCGCCCCCCAGAATGCATCACGGTAGGTGGCATGCTCGAAGGCCGGGTTCGGATAGGTCGGGTACCACTTGCCAGGATTGAAGATCCTGGATTCAAAGTAGCCGACAGCGGGAAACTCCGGGTCGAGGTGGTCCGTCTCGAACTCCCAGGGCTTGACGTACGCACCCAGTGTGATGAACTGCATGCCTATGGTTCGCGGGTCGATGAGGTACTCGTTGCCATATTTGGGCGCATGCGGAATGACATTGTTGCTGCCCAGGGTCGAGCCCATGTCGATGAGATAATGCTTGATGTACTTCTGGCCGTGCTCGGCGTCGGTGGTGTAAACCGCCAGGGTGTTGGCCGCGCGCCGGTCCTCGTCGCTCAGCCAGGAGCTAATGGTGCGCAGGCCGCGCAGCTCTCTTCGGTGCTCGTGATAGACGCGGTCGTTGGGGTCGTCCTTGCGCGCCCCCTTGTAATTCCAAACACCGACTGGCCTCCCGGCCACCAACTTGCTGGCGAGTGCGCGCACGGTCCCGTCCGGATTGCGGGGAATATCTTTGAGCATCGCCTCCAGGTCCGTTTTGGTCATGGGACGTTTCTTCCCTCCCTCAACCACCTTTGCTGACGCCCCAATCTGTAGAATATCCGGGTGGAAGTACACCACGGTATTCTGGGGCACGTTGTAGCCGCAGGCGTACAGAATCTTCGTTGCAATCACTTCCGCAGATGATCCCATCTCCTGGAACATGGGCGCATCGAATTTCATAATATAGGACTCCCCTTTCGCATCCTTGATGGTGAATCCGGGCGTCCCGCCCTCGAACTTCCCGCGCGTAATGGTCCAGAGACCGCTTTGGTCGGGCCCGTCGGTGATGTTCGGGCCACGCTCGAGCGCATCGATGGTCATGCGTTTGTGATAGTGGCGATTGGTGTACCAGCTCGAATTCGGCACTTCGTCCAGCGCGTTGACGTTGTCTGCCGGCCTGCCTTTGACAAGGTGCAGTCCCTTGCCCACTTTACGCGCCGTCCAGTTCAGATCGAGTACTTTCTCGAGCTGGTAGACGAAGGTTAGATCAACGATATCCCAGATCTGGTTTTCCTCCTTCTCCTTCGGCGCCGGAATATTGGCATTATCGGGGTCGAAGGTCTTGATGGGGGCCAGGGTGAACTTCCTGCCACTGCCACAAGATGCCACGAGAAGGCTCAGCAGAATAATATAGAACGGGCTGTATCTTTTTGTCATTAGGATGGCTACTCCCGGATAACTAATCCATGGTTGACAGTGGTGTCCATGGCAGTGTCGCCAAATGCCGGACACGTCCATGCTAAAAGTTCGGCGTGATCTGAAACAACGCGCGCGACATCTCGCGACCCCGCGCCACCTCAAATCGCAGGACAAAGCCGCGCTGGGTCATGATGCGAACGCCAGCGCCAACCGCGGTATGGAACGCACCGATATCCAGGTCGTTCAGGTCATCGAACACCTGGCCTTCATCGACAAAGATCACGGCATCCCAGGTATCCCATATCGGGTAGCGGTATTCAAAATTGAACAGCAGCGAGCCGCGGCCGCGAAATCTGTTCTGGTCAAACCCGCGAAGATTTGCGGCATCGCCGAGCAGGCTGAGCTCATAAAATGGGATTTGCCGGTCTCCGATACGGTCTATCTTCTCGAACACCCCCCGAATCCCGAGCCGGCGGTTTCTGGCCAGAAACGGCACCGGGACAAACTGCTGCAGCTCCAGGGTGTACCGGTTGTATTCGAAGCGGTGGCCGTCGATTTCACGGTTGTAGGTGTAACTCAGTCGAAGCAAAGGTCCCGAAAGCGTGCGTGGCCACCCGGTGGTGAAATTCAGGGTCACGGTGCCACCGATTGAAAAGAGCTTCGTTTTGCCGGCGCCTGGAACCGAGTTTGGGAATTTATCGCCACCGGTGCCCTCGCCGCTGTCGATATCGGCATGTTTGAAGCTGGAGGTCAGGCCCAGGCCCACTTTCCGGCTCAAGGCAACGCCGAGGTTTGCCAGAACGCCCACTTGCTTCGTTGCATAGCTGGTTTCATCGTTCTCGGCGGAAGTGTTGGCGCCAATGGAGGAGTTGTTCAACTTGTCCAGGCTCAGCGCAGAGCTGATATAGAGATTCTCGTCCGAGTCGTTGAACGATTCTGCATACAAATCAAAATAGAAGGTGCTTCCGAACAACGAGGAATCGGCGTAGAACACCGTCGCCGTGTTGTCATCCTCGGAGCTGTACAAAAAGCTCGCCTGTATCTTCTTGCCGCGGTTGAACAAGTTGTTGTGGAACACCATCAGGCCGGCACCCGCTCCGGTATTGCCGCCAAAGCTAACCAGGGGGAAAAAGCCGCCCGTGCGGGCATCGTTCAAAAAGAAGTCCATCGCCTTCTCTTGAACGCGATTTTGCTCGACCCAGACCACGGTGGCGCCGATGGGCGTCCAGACGATACGCCAGGCCTTTGCCGGGATGGAAAAAAAATGCGCCAGGGCGCTTCTCCGGGTACGGTACGGAATCGTGTTCGGATCAGGGGCGTCGGGCTGGTCCTCGGACTGCGGCGCCAATTCGATGGGTTCCCTGGCTGCGGGCGTGACGCCCTCATGATGCGCGTGGGCTTGAAGTTCTTGCCTGGCCGCCGTTTTCTGCCCCGGCTCGATTTCCTGATCCTGCCCTCGAGCCAACCCGGTCACGAAGCAAGCCACAGTCATGCACTGCAGCCACATCTTTATGGTCATTCTGGTTCTCCTCCGCGTGCCATAAAATTGCAGAAAACAACTTGTCTGGTACTAACTCCGCGAGACCGGATTTTAATCCCAATTTCTTAGTTGAGTGAAAACTGCTGGTCAATTCCGATCGAGACGCCGAATTCCCCACCACGGTTGAGCGCCCAGCCGAAATCGATCCGGCCGACTCTGGAGCTGGGTGATTTGGTGTAACCCAGTCTCAGACCCACGCCCATGCTGTAGTTCAAGTCCGCCAGATCGAGAGACTCGGAGGCCCGCCACACGTTGCCGAGGTCAAAAAAGACCACGCCGCCAAAGGCAACCGTCAAAAAATTGAAGGAGGTAAACACGCGATTCTCGAGATTGATCAGAAGCCGTCTGGTGCCGGAAAACTCGCGCGCCGGAAAGCCACGCAACCCGGAGTCTCCGCCCAGGATGAACGGGGTCTCTATTTCGGAATCTTTGCTGAAATCCAATTCAACATTGAGCGCAAAGGTTTGCTTCGGGAGCAATTTGTTGTAGTACCGCAAGCGGAAATTCACAAAGGTGTCTTTCTCGAACAGCGTTTGCAAGCTCAGAACCGCGAAGAGATACTGCTTGCGAAAAATGCGGTGGGCTTCTCTGCGGGCAACGGAGAGCTCGAACCGTTTCACCCCCTCCGGAATCGGCACGCCGGTACGGCCCAGCGTGACAGCGGTGATACTTCCGAGCGTCAGGTCTTCCGTTTTCAGAAAGCGGTCGATTTGCTTCTCCTCGACGAACGCGATATTCTCGAACCTCACGCCCAGAGCCGTGCGATGAATGAGCTCGTCCTGTGGAATTGTCCGGGTCAGGCCCGGCAAAACCGAAAAATCTCGCTTCCGAAAACGATAGGAGAAGCTGAGCCGCGTTTTTTTGAAGCGGTCACCGATGGCGCGATTTGCAAAAAGCTGGAAGGTGCCGGTCTGCCGTTGGAAGCGATTGCTCTCCTGTCCGCGATCGAATTCACGCAAGGTGAGATCGTTGGTGGATGCCGAGATGCCCCCGGCCCATTTCGTATCGAGCGAATAAAAAGGTCGAATCAATTGTGCCGCCACGCTCTTGACAAAAGGCCCGGAAATGAAAGTTTCTGCTGTCGTCCATCTGGAGCCGAGCAGTTGCGGATCGCTGTATCTGAAGGTGAAGGTCGTGCCTTCGTGACGCTCATGGCTGGCTTCAGCAAACATCTGCTTGCCGAGCCCCAGAAGATTGAATTCTTCCAGCGCACCGCCGAAAATGGTTCTGCCCCCGCCCTGGCTGAATATGGTCGAAACCAGAGTGGACCACTGGTCCTGTGTGGTCACCTCGATGTCCACGGAGTCTTGACCTGCAGGAGTGGCGGAAATCGTCAC
>JBHHXT010000274.1:0-6494 GCA_046757165.1 bacterium
TACCGCAGGTATTCAGGCTGCGCACAAGCAGAAGCTTAGAATGCGTCTGCACCCGTTGAAGGGAAAGATGAAGGGATTGTGGGCAATAGATGTTAGCAAAAACTGGCGTATCACGTTTCAATTCCGAGATGGCGTTGCGCCTTTCAAAAACACTCGGGCGTTCGCCTGAAAGTTGGTTAATCATGCAAAATAATTATAATCTTTGGCAGACAAGGCAAAAAGTGAACCTCGATGAAGTGGAAAAACTATCCTGAGAAAAAGGCAGAGATGAAGAGACGCAAGGTTTAATAGAACAAAGAGTTGAATTATTTTGAAAAAAGATTTGTGATCCATATTTCAAACTCAGTTTTCCAGTCCAATTTGCCATCTAACAAACATCGGAAGAAACACACGATAGCGGGCGATGTACCCTGACACCGGCTGCATCTCAACCCAGCGATACAGGAGTGGAGGAAATGAACAAGGAAAAAAACTGCACGTTCTATTCTCGAATCGCGAGCTTCGTGATTCTGGCACTTTTGGGCCTGGTTTCAACCAGCGGATACGCTCAAACATCCAGGTTAAGAGGCAGAGTAGCTGACGTGCAATCAGGGGAAACCCTGCCAGGCGCAAACGTCGTGGTGACCTCCGGGTCCGTCAGGACAGGCGCCGCAACCTCCAGTACCGGCGAATTCGAGCTCGCAGACCTGCCCGCGGACACGTACACGATCACGATCTCCTTCATCGGCTATATGCCTGATACGTTATCAAACGTCACCCTGGCTGCCGGAGAAACGCGCAGCTTGACAATCGCCTTACAGCCTACCAGTCTGCAAAGCGACCCGGTGGTGGTGAGCGCCTCGCGCCATCCGGAGAAACGACTGGAGGCCCCCGCCGCTGTGACGGTGCTGGAATCGCGCGCCATAGAAAGTCAGATGGCGCTCACGCCCGCCGACCACCTCAAGGCGATCACCGGCGTGGATGTCATCACGGCCGGCCTCAATCAGTCGCGCGTCGTCATCCGCGGTTTTAATGACCTGCTCTCCGGCTCGCTCCTGTCCATGGTGGACAACCGCATTACGCGCATCCCTGCGGTACGGTTGAACGCCTTCCAGGTGATTCCGACCAGCAGCATGGACGTCGAGCGGATCGAGGTGGTTGCCGGACCGGCGTCAGCACTATATGGGCCCAACAGCGCCAACGGGGTCATGCACGTGCTGACCAAGTCGCCGTTTGAATCCAGGGGAACCCTCGTCGGCATCGGCGGTGGCGAACGTGACGTCCGGATCGGCACCCTTCGTCATGCCGGCATCATTCACCAAAACATTGGCTACAAACTCTCGGTGCAGCGGTATACGGGTCGCGACTTCGAATACCTCGATCCGGTCGAGCAAAGGTTCCGGGCGTTTGCCCTGAGAAACGCGGATGTCAATGGGGATTCCTTGAGAATTGGCGCGCGAGTATTCGACATCAAGAGCACGACTTTGGATGCACGCGTCGATGTACGCCTCAGGCGCAACCTCACTTTTAATCTCAATAGCGGGTTTAGTAAGGGAGATAACATCGAAATAACGGATCAGGGAGCAGCGCAAGCCCTCGACGCACGGTTCACCTATTGGCAGGCGCGTTTGTTCAGCCCTCGATTCTTTGTGCAGGGCTACATCAACAAGGTCGGGACCGGCGATACCTACTTCCTGCGTTCGGGGCAGTCGATTATCAACAATTCCAGTCTCATGGTTGCCCAGGCACAGCACAACTTTTTCGTGGGTCGCCACCAGCACTTTACCTACGGTCTCGACATTCTGTTGACACGACCGGACACCGAGGGCACCGTCAACGGGCGCAACGAAGCGCACGACAATGTCGACGAGCTCGGCGTGTACCTGCAATCGGAAACGACGTTGTCGCCAAAGTTTAAACTGGTCACCGCAGCCCGCATCGACGACCACAATCGGCTCGAGGGCGTCAACTTTTCGCCGCGCGCTTCCTTGACCTTCAAGCCCACCCCGAAGGACCATTTCCGTTTGACATTCAACCGGGCTTTCACCACGCCCACGTCTGACATGCTCTTTGCCGACAATTCGGGGGGCGCGATCCGTACCGAAGACATCGACCCCGACCTCGTCCCTTTCTTTGGAGACACCTTGACCAACGTGCGCGCACTCGGCGCCTGGCCTGCCGGCTACACCTTCAGTTATGGCCCGGATCACAGACCGGAGATGATTACCGCGTTTCAAGGGTACTTCCGGGGCACCGGCATCGAAAATAGGTACCTGCCAGCCGGAGTCGATCCCATTCATACCTGGTCTGCTTTGCGAGATTTCTTTGTTTCCGGCGCCAACGAAGCTCAGAGCCAACTGCTCGCACAGCTCCTGCCCGACACCTTGAGCCGCGGCGTCCCGGGCATCCTGAAGATTCTCAACACCGAATCACCTGATGGCGAATTCAAGGTTGTAGACGCTTCCTTCGTCCGCAATATCAAATCCGTTTTCGCGTCCACCAACACCACGTTTGAATTTGGCTACAAAGGCTTGATCAAGAACAGGCTTCTGGCCAGCATCGACATCTATCACACCAGGATCAAGGATTTCATCGGCCCGCTGCGGGTGGTGACGCCAAACGTGTTCATCAATACAGACTCGCTGGAGGCCGTGCTCGCCGATGATATTGCGCGGCGGATCACAGGATTGCCACCTGAACAAGCAGCAGCGCTCGCGGCACAGATCGCTCATGGCATCGCGCAGAATCCGGGCCTGGATAGCCTGTCCGTGGGCATTGTCTCCCCCCTTGAAGTTAGAAAGGGAACCGACATTATTCTGACATATCGCAACCTGGGAAATGTCTCCATCACAGGAGTCGACTTCAGTTTGGCCTATCAGCTCAACCAGAACTGGACCGTCGCCGCCAACTACTCATTCGTCAATCGCGGCTTTTTCAGGGGCAGGGACCGTTTTTCCAACATATCCCTCAACGCCCCCAGGCACAAAGTCGGTGTCATGGTGGACTACAGGAACCATCGCGCTGGCTTTGAGGGCAACCTCAGGCTGAGGTTTGTCGATAGTTTTCGAGCGCTCTCCGGCACGTTTGATGAAACCATCGAACGCTACGCCATTTTCGATTTCAACGCAAGTTACAGGTTACCCTTTTCGCACAATACCCGGATCACCGTGACGGTTCAAAATCTTTTGAACAAGAAACACAAAGAATTCGCCGGTGTGCCGGAGATCGGCCGATTGGCCTGGGTACGTCTCACTCAGACGCTTTGAGCGATGTAGACTGTAGGCTATCAGGCTGTTCAGTCTCTACGATTGGCATGGATTCTTCCTACAGCCTAACCCGGACGAGCCGGAACCAAAATGGAAACCGCGAATAAACGCTAATCAACGCGAATAAAATCAAAAAAATATTGGCGTTTATTCGCGTACATTAGCGGTTATCAACCCTGAGCAGTAAAAGTTTTGCCAAAAAATGTCAAGACCTTACAATTCAGGTACTAAAAGTCTACAGCCTATCCGCCTGAACAATTACGAAAAAAAACGTCTGGACTGAATGAATAAGCAGGACTCCGGAGCAAACAGGGCAGAACGATCGCCAGCCATTGCGAAGGACGGTTCAAACCAGGCTTCGGATGCACGCAAGTCCCCGGCACTTCAAAAGTGCCTGGGACTTATCCTGACTCTCTACAAGTTGCCAGGATTCTTCCCACAGCCTAAGTGCCTACAGTCTCTCGGCCTGATGTCAGTACGCTATCCGTGGCAAGTCGTGATCGCGACCTTGCTTTTGGCCGTGCTGGGCGCTTACGTCTATCTCTTTAAGCTGCAAATCGTGACAGACCGTAAGCAGCTCATCAACCCGGCCCTGGAAGCGAATCGCACCTATCTTGAATACTTAGATGAATTTGGGGACAACGAAATCCTGGTGCTTGTGGTGCACGCCGGCAAGCCAGCCGCAGTCGACAGCCTCCCTCCTATTGCGACCGCCACCCAGCGGGTGCAGATGAAAAAACTGGCAGCGGCCTGGGCTCACCATTTGCGCCAACGTCCCGACCTCTTTCCCAGAGTTTATGAACGCATCGAGTGGCCCGGGCAGAATGGTCTGCCGCTGCTTTACCAGCCGATGGAGAGCGTGCGAGGTCTCGGCCTGCTGGTGCAGGAAACCCGGACTTACCTGTACGAACTGGCTCAGGACCCGTCGCTTGAAAATCAGCTCCGGATTCTCAACTTGCTTTTTCGGGATGTCGCCTCGAACTCGATATTGCGAGACCGCCAGCTCGCTCCGGTGCTGCTCACAGCCTTGCAGCGATACCTGGAAGTCCTGTCAGAGGTCATTCGCGCGGGCGGCCATGATTCTTTATCGCTGTTCGATCAGGAAAGCGACCTCCTTTCCGCCTTGCCCGGCCATTATGACGCCGACGGCTTCATGTTTTCAGAGAACGGCCGGCTACTCACGGCCTATGCGCACGTGGTGGGCAACCCCGCAGCAAGAAATCGCTACGCCGAGGTCATGGCTTTTGCCGAAACCGCGCTGCAGACTGCGCTGGCCGAAAACGGTCAAGCCGATGAGCTCGACGCCGGGCTCGCCGGCATGCCGGCCCTGGAATATGAAGAAATCAAGACCACCCAGTCCGACTTCACCCGGGGCGCAATTCTGGCGTTGGCCGGCGTGACAGCGCTCTTTATGCTCGTGCTGGGTAATGTGATTCGACCGGCGCTGGCAGCTCTCTGCCTGTGCTGCGCCATCGCAATGACATTCACATTCGCCTGGTTGTTCGTGGGGCACTCGAGCCTGCTGGTGATGATATTCACGGTGGTCCTGGTTGCGCTCGGGATAGACTTTGGGATTCACTTTCTGACCCACTATGAGCAAGCGCTGGCTGCCGGGCACGCCCCTGCAGCCGCCATCCTCGAGACACATCGCGCTGTTGGGGCGGCGCTGTGGATGGGAGGCCTCACCACGGCTGCCGCCTTTTTTTCAGCCTATATGACGGAATTTGTTGGCCTCTCTGAGCTGGGATTGGTCGCTGGGGGCGGGCTGTTATTTTGTTTGCTTTGCATGACGCTCACCTTCCCGGCGATGCTGCTCCTGCTGGACAATCGCTTTCCCTCCCTGCGTCGAAGCGCCACCAACCGCGCTGCTGCCGCGTTCATACCATCAAGGATACTCGGCTGGCAAGGGGGCGCCCGGTCCGCCCGGTGGGTTTTGCTTGCCGGCGTTCTGGTCGCGGCGTTCGGGTATCTCTTTGGCCAGTACCGATTAGACACCAATCTGCTCAAACTGCAGGCCCTGGAAGGCAGCGCCAACCGCTGGCAGCAGGTTCTCATCCGAAACGATGACCGCTCGCTCTTTGCCATCAGCACGTTTCAGGACCGCGCCTCTCTGGCTCAAATGCAAGCGAAATTGGCCGCCTCCCCTGACCTCGTGCGGCGCACGGAGAGTCTGTACCCTGCGCTCGAAGCCCAGAAACGGCAGACGCTCGCCGCTGTCTGCTCGACCTTATCGACTTTACAGGTAAGCGAACCAGAGCCCCCCCGGGTCGCCGGATTGAGACGTCAAGCCTGGAACTTGCGACAGAATATTCGTAAACTCAGAAGATCGCATCCTGACGCCCGCCGATCTTTGAGTGCTCTCGAGGAGAGTGTGACCCGGTTCTACCGCAGCCTGGATCAGGAGCGAGCAGGGCAAATTCGAGCGCACTTAAACAGCATCCAAATGCGCCTCTACCGGGCCCTCGAGCAGGCCGTTGCGGCGCACGGAGATTTTTTTTGTCCACCGGAGGTCGAGCTTGAAGACCTTCCCTCTGGCTTGCGCGCGCGTTTCCTGGGCAAAAACGGAACGCTTGCGCTTTTCATCTATCCTGCCGCCAACACGTGGGAGCCGGACAATTTGGAGCGATTTGTTGCGGGCATGAGGAAAATCGACCCGCAGGTGATGGGCGAGCTTGTCAGCCTGTACGAAAACGGTAACTCCCTCATCCGCAGCTTTCTTCAGGCAAGCGGTTATTCCCTGGTTGCCATTCTCTTGCTCTTGCTCCTCTGGACGCACTCAGTGCGTAGCACGCTGCTGACCCTTCTGCCACTCGCGACCAGCGCCGGGGTGCTGCTAGGGGTCATGAAACTCTGGCCAGAGCCACCGACATGGAACTTCACCAACTTTTTTGCCCTGCCCATCTTGATCGGAATGGGCGTGGACAGCGGAATTCATCTGACACGTGCCTGGCAGTCCGGCAATCTTCAAACCTTTGCTGGCGCCATCACGGCGGTGATTCTGAGCGCTCTGACGACCATGATCGGCTTTGGCATCCTGGCGTCCAGCGCTCATCTCGGCGTACGGTCATTGGGCAAGATTCTGTTTCTTGGCATCGCGCTCAGTCTTCTGTGCTCCCTGACCGTGCTGCCCGCTGCGCTGAAACTGTACGCGAAGAAAAGTTCTATGAAAAAATGAAAGTCTATCCTATCGAAGACGAGACGGTTTTGACGCTGAAAGCGTCGTACAACACAGCCCGGGGGTGCGGCATG
>JBHHXT010000275.1:0-6488 GCA_046757165.1 bacterium
TATTTATGTTAATCAATTTAAGTGCGTTGAATGGCAGCGCAGGTTATGCTTTCGTAAGATGGAAAAACTAGTTGGTTGGCAAGAAAAAAAGGGGACGGCCGGAGGGCGCGGTCCTCTGGGTTTAGCAGATACAGCCCGCGTCTAAGCTGAACGACGAGCCCCTGCTTCTTCCAACGGCTCAATTGATTCCGCAAGATGCGTTCATCTTCGCCCAACATGGCAAGCAAAGCGCTGGTGATCACAGGGTAGGCGCGTACACGGTTTTTGAAATTCTGGTATTTCATATCCATAACTCATCAAAATTGATGAGTTATGGGAAAATAATAAACTGTAACCGCAAACACAAGCTAAAAGACAAAAAAGCCGGGAAAGGGTTCAGCTTCAATTTGTCCCCGGCACTTTTGAAGTGCCGGGGACTTATTAGCCTGGCGATTCATCGGCCAGGCAAGACTCCGATGGGCCGCTCTATTTTGTTGCCGACATCAACTTGCCACTCCGGTATGCGACATACGCCTGATTCAGACTATTGAACGCGTTGAAGTGGGTCGCTTTTTTGTGCAGCGCGCTGGCCTGCACGGGATCACCCTGCCCCTCGTAGGCCATGGCCAGGCGATGGAGATTGTATGGGTTTTGCGGATTCGCTTGCTTCAGCTCTGTAACCGCTGTGTCGTAATCTTTCGTCGCCAGCGCAATCCGTCCCAACATCTCGTGCGAGAACATGATTTGAAACTTGTTCTTGTTGGCCTCGGCCTTTTGCTTGAAGGTGTTGGCATGGCTGGTGGCGGTGTCAAACTCGCGTTTGGCCACCGCGACCTGGCAGAGGTTGAAATCATGGAACAATTCGGCCAGCTCCTTCTGCTCCTGGCTCTGGTTGGACGCCATCGTAACGCGCAGCGCCTGCTCGAATTTCTTCATCGCCTCCGCCGGCTTGCCAAACTCGCACAGCAGGTTGCCCATTGTGCCCAGGTCACCGGACATGGCGGCAGCGTCCTCGATCTTGGCGGCCAGACCGTACATGTTTTGCTGTTCCTGCAGCGCCTTCTCCAGGTTGCCTTCGTGCACGTAGGAAATCGTCTTTGCAAAATGGGCGGCGCGGCGCTGACCGTTGTTGGCAGCGCTTTCGACCAGTTTGTCCAGTTCGCTGCGCGCTGCTTTATGGTCGCCCTGGAAATTGAGGTTGCTGGCGATACCCAGGTGGGCATTAAAAAAGGCCGGGTTGAGCGACAGCGCCTTTTGGTAGTAGACAATCGACTCATCGAAATTACCCATTTTCATCAGCAGCTCGGCATAAGAGTCATACGGGTTCGGATCATCCGGGAGCACCTCAGTGTATTTTTTGAACGTGCTCTCGGCCTTTGGATAGTTGCCCAGAAAACGGTACGCATACCCGAGCTGGTTATAGGGCTGGGAGAATTCCGGATTGATCTTGATGGCTTTCTCATACTGCTCGATGGCGTTCCCCCACTCTTGCTGCCCAAAATAGAAGCCGCCCATCAGATTTTGGGCCCGTTCACTGTTGGGATAGGCAGCCGCCAGCTCTAGAAACCGTTTCTTTTGAGTCCGGGTGTCTCCGTCCACGCCGGCAGCAAAGGCCTCGATCCAGAGTCTTTCACCAGCCGAAGCGTTGGCCGCAAGGGACTTTGCTGCTTCGAGTTCTGCGAAGAATTCCTTTGCGCTCGTCGAGCTTAAGGCCAGCAACAGATGGCCGAGTGCAAAATCTGCATCTTCAGCGATGGCTTGTTGAAAATAACTTCTCGCTTCGGCTGCGCGCAGCCGCTCCTGCAAATCACGACCTTGCAAGAAAAGTTCGCGTGCCCGGTCCGAGGAAGTTGTAATGGGCAGTTTTCCGCCGTCGTCGGATGCGGCTGCACAGCCCATAAATGCTGCATTTGCGAGTAAACACAGCCCCGCGAATAACACGAAACGTCTCTTCATGTGGAGTCTCCTCATTTTGTGATTGGTATTGTCTACAGTTTATTGACGTGCACTATGTAAGCCCCGCCTGGCGATGAATCGCCCCGCTCTGAACAGAAAGCATCATCAATGATGCTGAAAGAATTTCTCTGCGAACTTTGCGGCTTTGCGTGAGGCGACATGTAATCGAATTTATGAAAACCAGTACTTGGTATACAGCAACAGAAAGGGAAGTTTTCACCAAAACGGATGACAAGTAGGTTGGGTTGATCGAGAGGTTGATTTCGGCAATCACCGGGAGCTCCCCCGAAGCCATCTGCACCCGTCAAAACGGACGCTGGATTCTCTCCAGGAGGGCTTTGCGCTTGTCGCGCGACACTGGCACTCTCATGTTGTTGGCGACCACGACACACCCCCCTTCGCCATCGGCCGCGCGGGAAGGGTGAACTCGCTTGTACGCCTTCAGGTGATTGAGGTTCACCAGGTAGGACCGATGCGTCCTGATGAAGTTGTAGTCTGACAGCAGCTCTTCGAATTCTTTCAGGGTTTTGGAGACCAGCTCCAATTTCGCAATGGTGCCGAAGTACACGGTGGTGTAATTTCCTTCGGCTTTGCAAACGCAGATGTCATCGATGTTATGAAAGGTGATGCCATTGCTGGTCGGGAAACCAATCTTCCCGGGCTTCTTGCTCTCCCCTTTCGTCAACTCGACCAGGGCCTCCAGCCTGCGGTCGATTCCCTGCCCATTGGCTGGCGTGGCAATTTTTCCCTCAGCACGCGCCACAGCCCCCTGCAGCTCTTCCACGTCGATGGGTTTGAGTAAGTAGTCGAGGGCACACACACGGATGGCACGAATGGCGTACTCATTATAAGCTGTGGTAAAAATTATCTCGCAGCGCAGATGCGGAACCTTGCTGAGCAGCTCGAACCCGTCTTCGTTTGGCATGACGATGTCCAGAAATACAATCTCCGGGTCGTATTTCTGAATCCCCTCAGCACCGGAGGTCACCGAGTCGGCCATGAAGACCACCTCGACATTCTTGCAATATTGCGCCAGCAGGTTGCGCAGAAGCTTCCTGCCCTTCTCTTCGTCGTCGATTATGATGGCTCGTAGCATGGCGAGTTTCCTTCCTGGTTGATAGACGTTGGGCCGCTATTCAATCGGAATCACGATCTTGACGCGAGTTCCGCTAGCCCCGCCACTTTCTTTCGAAAGATCGATGATTTCGACGCCGCGGCCATTTTTGCGCAGCGCATTCAAGGTTGCCAGGCGTTCCCGGGTCACCTTCATGCCAGCGGATTTGTGCTGGTCCTCGTGTTTGCTCTTTAACTGAAGCGCTTTTTCAATACCAATCCCGTTGTCCTGAATCAAACAGACGACGGCATCTCCGTGCAATTGCAGTCTAATGTCAAGCGCGCCTTTTGTCCGCTTGAAACGCAGACCGTGTTGAATCGCATTCTCCACAAAAGGCTGAATGAGCAAGGTCGGGATTTCCACGTTGTGTACGTCGATTGCCGGATCGATGTTCAGCCGATAGACGAACTTGCCCTCGAATCTCAACACTTCCAGGTCGAGATAAAGCTTCAGCGCTTCGAGCTCCTGGGCAATCGGCAAGGTGGACTTTTCAGAATTGTCCAGGATCTTGCGCATCAGTTTGGAGAACTTCGAAAGATAGCGGTATGCCGGCTTTTGCTCATCATTTGAAATGTAGTATTGAATGGAATTGAGCGTATTGAAAATGAAATGGGGATTCATCTGGGCCCGCAAGGCCTGCAATTTGAGCTCGGAAAATTTCCGGTTCAGCTCGGCCTTCTTCTTTTCCCTTTCCTTCAAGTGCAAAACCAGCAGCAGGAGCGCTGTGAGCGAAGCGGCCATGGAAAGCCAGCGAACCCACCAGGTTTTCCAGAAAGGGGGCGTGACGACAAATCTGAGCATGGCCCCATCTTCGTTCCAGACGCCATCATTGTTTGCACCTTTGACTCGAAAGACGTAGGGCCCTGGCGCCAGATTCGTGAAGGTCGCATAGCGCTGAGTCCCGCAATAGATCCACTCGCTGTGCAGGCCATCGAGCTTGTACGCATATTGGTTTTTGGTGGGGTTCGTATAGTCGAGGGCAGCGAATTCGAAAGTGATAAAATTATCGCGATAAGAGAGCTGCAAAGGCTCGACGCCATCGACGTGGATGTTCAAAGGTTGATCGAATTTCTTGGCGGCGGTTATCACGATGGCGGGCCGGTGCGGATTGTCCCGGATGCTGTCGGGGTGAAAGACGTTGAAGCCGTTCACACCCCCGAAGAACATCTCCCCTTTTCGGTTCTTGAAGGACGCGCCGGCATTGAACTCATAGCTCTGCAGTCCGTCATCGAGCTCGAAGTTGCGAAAGTTTTCGGTCGCCGGATCAAACCGCGACAGCCCTTTGTTGGTGCTGAGCCAGAGGTGACCGCTATCGTCGGGAAGGATGCCATAGATGACATCGTTTGGGAGTCCGTCCTTTGTGGTGTAGGTCGAAAAGGTCTGGCGTGCCGCGTCAAAACGGTTTAGGCCATAGAACGTCCCGACCCAAATCGTTCCGCTGGAGTCCTCGGCAAGCGCCATCACGTGATTGTCGCTGAGACTTCCCGCTTGCCCTGGAACGTGCCCGAACCGGCTGAAGGTTTCGTTGCGCTTGTCAAATCTATTCACTCCGGAGTTGGTCGTCCCGATCCAGAGATCGCCATGCCGGTCTTGCAAAAGCGCACTCGTCCAATTGCTGCTGATGCTGCGCCGATTATCCGGGCTGTGCAGGAAATGAACGAACACCTCGCGCCCGGGGTCGAAGCGATGCAGTCCGCCGCCCTGCGTTGCCATCCAAATGCTCCCATCCTGGTCCAGCAGTAAACTTCTGACCCGATTGCTCAAAAGCCCCGGTAGATTTCTGCGGTTGCCCGGGAAGCGAGCAAACTTGCCCGTCGCTTGGTCGAGCTTGTTCAGGCCGCCACCCGCCGTTCCCACCCAAATGGCGCCCGACAGGTCCTCACAGATGGCGAGCACGCTGTTGACCGCCAGGCTCCCGGGATCGCGCGGGTCATTCATGAACACCCGGAACCTGCCGCGCTCGCGGTCGAGAACATTGAGTCCACCCGTCCGGGTTCCTATCCACAGCTTGCCGCCGGAGTCTTCAAATAGCGACCAGACAAAGCTCCCCCGTAAGACATCCGGGTGGCGTAGGTCGTTCTTGAAATGCGCAAACTTGCTCCTGTCCGGGTCATATTTGTTGATCCCTCCCCCACCTGTCCCAACCCAAAGCGTGCCGGAGGAATCGTACAGCAGCGACAGGATATGGTTGTTGCTCAGGCTCTCAGAATCATAGGGGTCGTGCTTGTAGCGCGTGAATTTTTCCGTGGTGCGGTCAAAGTAACTCAGCCCGGAGCCTTCCGTTCCGATCCACAAGTTTGCCTGCTGGTCTTCTGCGATACACGAAATACGGTTGGAGCTCAAACTGGCGGGGTCGTTTTCATCCTTCTGGAACCGGTCGACGGCGCCGGTCTCTGGGTCATATCGCAGCAGACCGGCGTCCCAGGTGGTTATCCAGATGAGACCAAAGCGGTCTGCGTGCACGGTGGAGATATGACCCGGGTTGAGCTCGCCCCTATTGAGCACATCGTGCCTGGCAAAACGCCCCTGCTCTCGATGGAGCCGGAACACCTCCCCCCCGGCCGTGCCCACCCAGAGAACCTCCTGACTGTCTTCGAAAAGCGCGGTGATGCGATTGCCCTCGCCACCGGCGGTGTCGAGGGAAAACATCTCGAACCGGTCCTGTGCGCGCTGGTATCGCGCCAGCCCGGAGAGGGTGGCAAACCAGAGCGTACCGGCGTGGTCTTCGAAAATGCGCTGCACCATCGTTGTCTTCCCGCTCAGCAGCGCGTCGAGCTTGGCGCCATGATGGTAGAACGTCTCGGTGCGGGGATCGAACTTATCCAGTCCGCCGCCTGCCAGCGCCACCCATATCGCGCCACTCTGCTCTTCATGCAACGCCAAAACGTAGTTGCTGGCGATGGTCGTAGAATCGGAAGGGTCGTGGCGGTAAATCTTGAAGGTCAGGCCATCATATTTGTTCAGGCCGTCCTGGGTGCCAAACCACATGAAGCCGCGAACATCTTGCAGGATGGCACTGCCGCTGCTCTGGGAAAGGCCATCCTCGACGGAAAGCCGTTCGAACCTGGCCTTCTGCTGCTGCGCCAATGCAGCCGCCGGACAGACCAGGCAAAGCAACCAGAACAGCAGAAACCAGACGCAGGACTCCACCTGCTGCCTCTGAATTCCGGACAGCGATGGCCGGGCCGTTGGACACCTGGAGAAAACTTGACTCAGTTGCATTCTCATGGTACTTTCTAAGTACATTCAGTCTTCGTCCCTATTCCTTTCGCCTGTTCTTGCCGGCCAACGGGAATACCCCCCCCTTGTCTTGGCTCAAACGGAATGCTGTCCAAAGGTCGGTTGACAAATCCTTGAATTCCGTAACAATTAGTTCTATCTTTAGCTGTATGGCCAAAGGCATGGCTTCAAACGCGGCGCTCGGGGTCTGTATGCACAA
>JBHHXT010000276.1:0-6444 GCA_046757165.1 bacterium
CCTGTACACGCTAGGGGATGTGACAAATCTTTTAGTGAGTATATTAGATCTCAACAAAATATTCCAGCCCAATATTTTGATCTAATGTGAATCTTTCCCATTTTTTTGCACAATAAAGTTTCGCCGAACTTGTTCCTTTAGAGAATATCGCACAAAGGCTCTGAGAAAAATGAGTATTTTAAGTGAATTTCAAAAGTGCGAATGGAAGGCGCGTGAACTTGCAATTCATGGAAAATCTTCTTAGATTCGGCCATGCTCTTCAAAGCTATCGAGTTTGCCGCCAAAGCCCATTCGGGTCAATATCGCAAACAGACACAGATTCCCTATATCATCCACCCGCTGGCGGTGGCGCAGATTCTCATCGAAACGGGCTGCGCGCCAGACCTGGTGGTGGCCGGCGTGCTGCACGACACGGTGGAGGATACGCTGGTTACCCTGGCAGAGATCGAAGAAACGTTCGGGGAAAACGTGGCGAGACTTGTCGCCGGCGCCACCGAGCCGGAGAAGAGCCACGCCTGGGAGATGCGCAAACAGCACACGCTCGAATCTCTGAAAAGCGCACCCGAGGACATCGTCGTGCTCGTCTGTGCCGACAAGCTGCACAATCTCCGCTCCATCCGGCAGGATGTGCAGAAGTACGGCGACTCGGTCTGGGACCGTTTCAGCAGATCCAGGCAGAAGCAAAAATGGTATTTTGAAGCGCTGGCGCTGGTGTTCGCGCAAAGACTCGAGGGCAAGGCCGGGCGCACGTTGCTGCGGGAGTTTGAGGAGGAGGTCAGAAAAGTATTTGGGGCGGAAGACGGAGACGTGAAACGGCAAACGTGAAACGGCAAATGAGAGGGGAGACGGGCGACCCTGTGTCTATCTTTTTCCCCGGAGTGAAAAGCTTCAGCTTTTCAGTTTTCTTGCACAGCTCAAGTGTTGTGGTGTCCTGTGGGTACTCGGGTCTCGGGGGCACGCGTCTCCAATACACGGTCACAGACCGTGTAACAAACCAGTGATTCGTCCCATTTAGTCGTCCCGGTTCCCTCACACGTTTCACGTTTGCCGTCTGCCGCCAAAGGAGAGAGTGAATGCACATTACCGAGCCAACCACCATGGTCACCGATTATCTGCTTGCCGGGTTGGGAATTTATTTTGCCCTGCGGCTCTGGCAAACGGGCAAGGCAAGCGGGCACAAGGGGGTCAAGCTCTGGAGCTTGGCGTTTACCACGCTGGCGCTGGCGGCGTTGCTGGGCGGCACCTCGCACGGCTTTAAACTCTACCTGACCGAACCCGCCAATCAACTGCTCTGGAAAGCCACCGTCGCGACCATCGGGCTCGCCAACTTCTTTCTGCTCTCGGGGACAATCGTGGCCACGTTTGCGCACCCCGTGCGGCGCTGGCTGCTGGTGACGGCCGGCGTCAAGCTTGCGCTTTTTGTGTTCTGGATGGCGTGGCATGATGAGTTTATCTATGTGGTGCTGGATTACGCGCCCGCCATGCTGGCCGTTGCCGCCATGCAGATTTACGCGTACGTGTGCCGCAAAGCGGCGAGCGCGGCCTGGCTCATCGCCGGCGTTCTGCTTTCGTTCGTCGCCGCCGGCGTGCAAGTCAGCGGCTTTTCTCTACACCCCCAATTCAATCACAACGATTTGTATCACGTCGTTCAGATGGGCGGGCTGTATTTGCTGTTCAGAGGGGTGCTGTTGCTGCAAGATAGGTGACCTGCAAATTGAAACTCGGAACCCAGAACCCACAACTCATTTTGGTTTTGTTCTGGCTGGTCGTCACGGCCTTCAATTTGACCAAGGCCATCCACATCGATGACACGGCCCACCTGCACATCGCCCGGGCCATCCGCGAGCACCCGCTCCATCCCATGTCTGGCGAATTCAACTGGCGCGACACCTCGGAGCCGATTCACACCATGAATCAGCCGCATCTGTTTTTCACCCTGCTGGCGCTCACGATCACTGTTGTTGGTGAATCGACCCTTGCGCTCCACCTGCTGGTGTCGCTGTTCAGTCTGGCGGCGATTTGGCTGTTCCACGCGATTGCAAACCAGATTTCAGAATCCGGGGCGCTGCTGTTCACAGCGCTGTTCTGCCTGAGTCCGGCGTTTATGCCGTCGCAAAATGTGATGGTGGACGTGCCTCTGGTGGTGTGCTGGCTGGCGTTCTTTCGCGCGCTGCTCTTCCCCGCTCTGACGCACGAATGCAGAAGCTATCTCCTGGCCGCGGCCATGGCCTCAGCCGCGTTGCTGATCAAGTACACAAGCCTGGTTCTGTTGCCACTGCTGGCACTGGCCTTGGGTTCGAGAAAAAGATGGCGCCTGCTCTGGGTGGTGGCAATTCCGGTCGCCACGCTCATCGCCTGGTCGCTGTTCAACATTTTCGACTATGGCGGGGTGCACATTTTCGAGCGCGAGCCGGCATCCTACACACTGGGGCGGCTGGCAATTCGGAGTGGCGCGTGGCTCATCTGCCTCGGGGCGGTGAGCCCGTTCATGCTGGTTTTCGCGGCCAGGGGGGTTCGTCAAAAGCGTGCTCGTTTGCTTGTGGGGACTGCCGTTCTCCTGGCTGTGCTCGTGTCCGGTGTCAGCTTGTTTGTGGCCGATGAACGCATGAGCACCAGCTTGCTGCGCGGCATCTTCTTTGGTTGCGGGTTGCTTTTGTTTGGGCGTGTTCTGGCCGCAAGCGTCCCTTCACCTGCCGCGCCTGAGGAAAGAATCCGTACCCTTTTGATCGCCGGCTGGTTTGTGGGAACGACGATCTTTGTCATTGCGTTTGCGCCCGCCGTTGCCGTGCGCCACGTGCTGCTGGTGTCGCCGGCCGCGCTCCTGGCGCTGCTGCATCTCAGTTCGAGAGCAAGCCGCAAGCTGCTCGTGACGGCTGTCGCACTCAACCTGGCTATCGGGGTGGTGCTGGCGATTTCGGATTATGAATATGCTGACGTCTACCGCGAATACGCGCCCCGGATCCAGGCGAAGTACGGCGACAACGGCCGCCTCTGGTTCGTTGGCCACTGGGGGTGGAAATGGTACGCTGAGCAAACGGGCATGAAGGAATATGATTACCAGCTCTCGCAGCCCGAAACAGGCGACCTGCTGGTCGCGCCCGAGTTTGTCGACAAGCAGAGAATCAGCCGCGAACATTGGAGACGATTGCACAAGATCGACGAAATCGTTGTCAACGCAACACCCACGACTTTTTTTCGCGTCGGACCGATGGCGGGCTACTATGCCTCCTCTGTCCGCAGGCTGCCGTGGATTTTTTCTACTGATGTGGTGGAAAAATTCTTGATTTATCGCTTTGAATGAGTTAGCTTACATAATTCCTGGGCGAGAATCAGAATCAGGGTGTTCACGCTTTAGCGTGTTTTCCCGTCACCCCGGCAGGCTGAAGCTTGTACACCGACCACCCCAGTCAGGAACCGCTCAATTTCTGCAAGAATCTTTTGGGTTCCGGCTCAAGGAATGTAATACACTGCTGTCAAACCGAGTCATACTCAACCTAAGGAGGAAAATCATGAGGAACCTGAGCGTCTTTTTCGTGCTCCTTTCTTTCGTTTCACTGCTCAACGCGCAAGACAGGATAACGGGACGCAGCTTCGCCACGCGTTCCGAGGTCATTGCGCAACACGGTATGGTAGCCACCAGCCAGCCGCTTGCCACCCAGGTCGCTCTGGATATTCTAAAAAAAGGCGGGAACGCCATCGATGCGGCCATCGCAGCCAACGCCATGCTCGGCTTGACCGAGCCGACGGGCAACGGCATCGGCGGCGACCTGTTTGCCATCGTTTGGGACGCGAAAACGCAAAAGCTCTACGGGCTCAATGCCAGCGGCCGCTCCCCGAAATCCCTGACCCTGGATTATTTCAAGAAACAGGGTCTGACGAGAATTCCAAGCCACGGCCCGCTGCCAGTGACCGTGCCCGGATGCGTGGACGGCTGGTTCGAGCTGCACAAGAAATTCGGCACGCTGGACATGAAAGAAATTCTGGCGCCCACGATCAAGTATGCCCGCGAGGGGTTTCCGGTTTCCGAGCTCATCGCCTACTACTGGGGCCGGAGCGCACCCTTCCTGCAAAAATATGAGGGATTCAAAGAAACCTTCATGCCCGGCGGCCACGCTCCAAAGAAAGGAGAAATCTTCAAAAACCCGCGCCTGGCCAATACGCTCGAAAAAATTGCCGCCGGCGGCCGTGACGTGTACTACAAAGGCGAAGTCGCCCGCACCATCGACGCGTTCATGAAAAGAGTCGGTGGCTTTCTCTCCTACGAAGACCTGGCTTCGCATTCCTCCACCTGGGTGGAGCCGGTCTCCACGAGCTACCGTGGCTACGAGGTCTGGGAGCTGCCACCCAATGGCCAGGGCATTGCGGCGCTGCAGATTCTCAACATTCTGGAAGGCTATGACATCGCGGCCTGGGGGTTTGGCAGCAAAGAGTACATTCACCACTTCATCGAGGCCAAAAAGCTGGTCTTCGAAGACCGCGCCAAATTCTACGCCGACCCCACTTTCAACCAGATCCCGGTGCGGGAGCTGATCTCGAAAGAGTACGCCGCCCAAAGAAGAGCGCTTATCGACCCCAACCGGGCGGCGCGCAGATACGACGCCGGCAACCCGGCGCTGCTTGCCGGCGACACCATTTATTTGACCACCGCTGACAAAGATGGCAACATGGTTTCACTCATCCAGAGCAACTACCGTGGCATGGGGTGTGGACTGTCTCCGGACGGCCTGGGCTTCATCTTTCAGGACCGTGGCGAGCTCTTCAATCTGGAGGAAGGAAATTTCAACACCTACGCTCCGGGCAAGCGCCCGTTTCACACCATCATTCCGGCGTTTATCACCAAAGAGGGCAAGCCCTTCATGAGTTTCGGCGTCATGGGCGGCGCCACGCAGCCGCAGGCGCATGTCCAAATTGTCATCAACATCGTCGATTTTGGCATGAACCTGCAGGAAGCGGGCGATGCGCCGAGAATTCTGCACCAGGGCTCCTCGCAGCCCACGGGTGAAAAGATGACCGACGGCGGCCGCGTCTATCTCGAAACCGGGCTCGACTACGAAACCATTCGTGAGCTGGTCAGGATGCGCCATCGAGTGGGCTACAACGTCGGTAGCTTCGGGGGCTATCAAGCGATACTGTACGATGCTGAAAACGGCGTCTATTATGGAGCTTCGGAGTCGCGCAAAGATGGGCAGGCTGCAGGGTACTAAACCGTGGTCAGTCTGTTTGGCCGGTTGCAGCAAATTCACCCTGATCTCGACCCTCTCTCGTTTGTTGCTCGTCATCTGGTTCCCGGGCGCGCTGGTTTTGCCGGCGCGTGCCCAGAACACCTACCCGGTTCAAGCCGGCAAGCACGAGCTCTCTCTGAAACACGCCGGTCGCAAGCGGTTCTACACGCTGCATGTGCCAAAAACTTTCGACCGCAACCAACCGGCACCCCTCGTCATCGTCCTGCACGGCGGCGCGGGCAACGCTGACAACGCCATCCGAATGACCGGCATGAGCGCCAAGGCGGATGAAGAAGGGTTTCTCGCGGTCTATCCGCAGGGAACAGGCAGACTCAGAAAACACGCCCTGACCTGGAACGCCGCCAATTGCTGCGGCTATGCCCACCAGACCAACATCGATGATGTCGGCTTTATCCGCGCTCTGCTCGACACCCTCCAGGCGCACTACAAGATCGACCCGAAGCGCATCTACGCCACCGGCATGTCCAACGGCGGCATGTTGGTGTACCGCCTCGCCTGCGAGCTGGCAGACAAGCTGGCGGCGATTGCACCGGTTGCCGCGGCATTTAACGACACCCTTTGTCAGCCGAGCGCGCCTGTGTCCGTGATCGTATTCCACGGCACGCTGGACAAGCGTGTGCCCTTTAAAGGCGGAACCGGTGAAGAGGCGCCGGAAAAGCGGATAGACCGCTCGGTTGCAGCGACCATCGAGTTCTGGGTCGACCATAATAGCTGTGAGAAAAAATCCGGGATAGAGAGCTTGACAACGACCATCCGCGAAACATTTTCAGCCGGGCGAAACGACACCGAGGTTGTTCTGGTCACCATCAAAGGGGGCGGCCACGCCTGGCCCGGCGGCAAAAAGGGCTATCTCTTCTCCGATGTCCCGACCCGGGCGCTTTCAGCCACAGACGTGATGTGGGAGTTTTTTGAGGCGCATCCGAGGGAGGGAACAGGGAAACAGGGAGGAGGGACCAGGGAATAGGGAATAGGGATAGGGCTCAGCCGGTATTGCTGCTACCTGAGCAGATGCAGATAGACAAGGTTTTCCGCCTCCGATTTTATAAAGAAAATAGAAGTTTTTTGGAGATGTTATTAAGAACAGGGTGAATTTCTGAAGAAAGCCGGGAATCCGGTTCCAGAAACGCCGCGCGTCACTTTAAGAAATCTAATTTTTTTCGCAGACTTCGCTGCGAAAAAAGTCATTTAGCGCTTCGCGCCG
>JBHHXT010000277.1:0-6428 GCA_046757165.1 bacterium
CAACCGTGTTTTACGCACAAATCCGGGAGGTATGGGGCTGTCCCAAAAGACCAGAAATGTCATTCCGACCGAAGGGAGAAAACTGACAGGACACCAATCGTATGACTCACGAAAACAACCGCTTACTTCGAAGTTCCTGCACGAACAGATTTCTCGCTTCGCTCGAAATGGCAGGCACGAGGAACCTTTTTGGACAGCCCCAAGCGTTGCACTCCTCTTTATCTCGTTAAGATATGCATCATCAAATACTTATACGAATACCTGCTAATCTCTTGTAAATAATCCAGGGTAATTAACCCCCTGTCATTACTTATCGTGTCCCATATCGAGAGGTAGCTGCTAGCGGTATCTTGATTTACTGCATACAACAAAAAACCAGGCGGGTATATTTCGTCCTGCTGGCGCTTTTAAGTACATTGCTCAATGGCCGGGATCAAACAGAGAAAGGTCATCGGCCCACTTCCGACATTCGAGAACTGGTGCTTTTCGTTCGGCTTGATGAAGATGACAGCGCCCTGCCCGAAACGGTACTCCCGTTCTTCGCCCTTCAGCAGCCCCTGGCCCTCGAGGACGAAAACCTCGTGTTCGTAATTGTGGGCATGATAAGGCGTGTGTCCGCCCGGCTCGACCGTGAACATGCGCATGGCAAATTTCTCAGCACCGTCTTTCTCTGAGATAAGCAGCCGCATGCGGGCATCTTGTGCCCCCTCCGTGGTGACTTCAGTTTCTTCGATTTCTTTGCAATTCTGAACCTTCATGCTCCACCTCCGAAGATTCTATTTTTTTTCGCAGACTTCGCTGCGAAAAAAGTCATTTAGCGCTTCGCGCTGTCATTTGCCCTGCGGGCGTCATCGGGTCAGTGGTTGCCCAATGACGCCCGCAGGGCAAATGACAACAAGCCGCAAATGAATGGAACACGGATTTAACGGATAGAACGGATTTACACGGATTGGGGTTGGATGAAAGCCAAAAAAATCATGAGCCAATTACCTTCCACTGAACTTCGACACATGCCGTTAAGTCCAATCCGTTCCGATCCGTTAAATCCGCTCTATCCGCGTTCTATTTTTTGCAAAACCTTATTGATAATACTATAGAACTTCTCACACTCCCTTCAGGCCTCATACCCCCCAGACCGTTCAGCCACGTCGGGAACAAACCGGCCTCTCGACATAGTCGATCGGGTCATCCATGCCGGCCATTTCAAACCCGCGCAGTCTGAAACCACAGCTATCGCAGATGCCGCACGCCCGGTCTTCGCGTTGATAGCAAGACCAGGTGAGACCGAACGGCACCCCGAGCTCTGCGCCCTTCTTCACGATTTGCCATTTCTTCAATTCAATGATCGGGGTTTCGATGGTGATCTTCGTCGTCGGTTTCGTGCCGGCATCGATGGCTTTTTCGAAGGCATCGTAGAACACGCGCCGGCAGTCCGGGTAGCCGGAGCTGTCTTCTTGCACTGCGCCGACGAAGATTCGCCCGGCGCCCAACACCTCCGCCCAGCTCGTGGCGACGGCCAGAAGATTTGCATTTCGAAAGGGAACGTAGGAGGCCGGGATCTCCGTGCTCTCGAGGTCCGCTTCACTGACGGTGATCCGGTTGTCGGTCAAGCTCGAGCCCCCAATCTGGGCCAGATGCTCAACGTTGACCACCAGCGTCTTTTCAACCTCATAAAAACGCGCCAGGTCTTCAAAAGCTTTCAGCTCGCGCGCCATCGTCCGTTGACCATAGTTTAGATGGAGCAGCGCGAGCCGGTAAGTTTGCTGCGCAATCGCGATGGTGACGGCGCTATCCAGGCCGCCACTGGCGAGTACAATCGCTACCCCTGCCACGCTCATCTCTCCTGTGTATATTCTGCTTTGACGACCGATCTCATCCCACCACGCACGCTGAACTCCCCGATGACTTCCATTTTTCTCGGCTGGCAGGCCGCCACCAGGTCGTCCAGGATCTTGTTCACCACCGCTTCATAAAAGATGCCCTCGTTGCGGTATTCGAAATAATAGTGCTTCAGCGCTTTCAGCTCGAGGCATCGTTTGTCGGCAACGTAGTGGATGGTAATGGTGCCAAAATCCGGCATCCCGGTCATGGGGCAAACCGAGGTAAATTCAGGATTGGTAATCGTGATGGTGTAATCGCGGTCAGGGTATTTATTTTCAAATGTTTCCAGTCTCTGCATGGGGGGTCTCCGGTTGTCGGCCTATCGAGCCAAAGTTACGATCGCACGCGAACAAATGCAAGAGCTATTTCATAGGGGCTGAATGTCCGCCATTCTTGGGGAGACAATTCATTCAAGCCTGATCCAACATCCCGCCTTTGCGGGACAACCGTGTTTTTGCGCACAAATCCGGGAGGTATACACAACTGCAAACTGTGTATGATCGCTATTTCGTTCCTTGCATTAATAGGTATCTTTACGCCGACCAGGTTCCAACACAGTCTCTGACTGTGTTTTGGTGTCCGGGCCTGTACCCTGGGCCTCAAATACACGGTCAGAGACCGTGTAGGATCGCCGCTCTCCAAAACCTTGCGAAGGTTCGAAACCTTCGCAAGGTTGCCTGGTCACAGTAAGTCCCCGGCACTTTCAAAGTGCCGGGAACTCGATCAAATCAGGCCAGATTATTCTTGACCCGCCGTTTCACGCACAAACTGCACAATCCCATCGGCCACCGCACGTGAGATCGCGTCGAGAAACTCGCTGTCGCGCAGCAGCATTTCATCTTCGGGGTGGGTCAGAAAACCGCCTTCGACCAGCAGCGCGATCATATCTGTTTGCCGCGTTACCACAAACGGTGCCGTGGTGCTGACAAACGGTTTCAGGCCGGCCTTAGTCAGCCGCTCGTAGACGATGCTGGCGACACTCCGGGCGTGTGGAAGCGTAAAGTAGGTGCACGTGCCCCTTGCGTTCAAAGGGTGCGTGTCAGGATTGACGGAATTGTTGTGTAGCGAAACGAAGAGATGGCTGCCGGCCTC
Source organism: bacterium (assembly GCA_046757165.1). GTDB lineage: Bacteria > Zhuqueibacterota > Zhuqueibacteria > Oceanimicrobiales > Oceanimicrobiaceae > JBHHXT01. Next base: position 2,974 of record JBHHXT010000277.1, read on the forward strand.
ACGAGCGACCTGAACCCGGTCCGCCAGCGATACGGCCACATCCTCTGTCCGGGTCAGAGTAACCTGTGCGCCTCTCTGCGCCAGCAGCCAGGCGACTCTTTGCGCCCACAGGAAGTTGACTGTTTTCTCCCGCACCCCGGTCGCGCTGATCGTGCCCTCGAACTCACCGCCATGCCCGGCATCGACACAGATCACCAGTCCCGTGAGCGGTGCCCGGACGCTTGTGGCCAGACGGGGCGTTTTCCGAATGCTGAGCACGAACTGGTCGCCGACGTAGCGCCCGCGGTACCCCCACTGTTGCTTCTGGTTCAATTCGATCCGCAGCACAAACGTGTCCCCGTGTTTTTGCCAGTAGCGAATTCTCCTGATGGTTTTGTCTTGCGGCGCCTCGACCTGCCACTTAGGCGACCGAATGGCATGAAAGAACGTGACTTCCAGGGCACCGGGCCTGACTTTCTGCACGATTTCAAAAGGGACACGCTCAGAAATATCGAACTGTAGATGAATCCAGCCGCTATCCTTGACACAGGCGATGGAACCAACTGCTGCACATGGGAAAGAGGCGCCTGCGGGCAACAATTTCAGACTGTGCGAAACCATATACCCTTCAGTTTTCCTGGCAAGCCGGACCTTTCTGAACTTGTCCTGGCCCGCAATGATTTGCACCCTCAGCCCGGGCTGCAGCGCCATCTGCATCTCTCCATCCGGCTGCTGCAGGAAGGAATTGCTGGAATCGACCGTCACACCGATCAGGGGGGCAGCGGGAGAAAGCAGATGAACCCGGCCGCGCGACCGGAATTTCAAGACGTGGCCGTCGTTCCCTCTGAGGGTGAAGGCCACATGTGCCGGCGCAACATTTTCGAATGCCGGCATGACGATGGCGGCGCGATACACGCCTCGCAACCCCTTTGCCTGAGACGCGGGCAGCTCACGCATGTGAACCTCACCGGCCAAGTCAGCGATTGTACAAGAAGCCTGCCCACCAGAGCTGCCCCGAAACTGGACGTACAGCGTTTGTCCGGGAAGAATGTAAACCTCGTGCCGGGGATGAATCTCATCTGCCTCCACCGCAGTCGGAACCGTGGGATAGGAGATGCTTCCCAGGTCCCGGAAAACAAAAACCGTGTCTCTTCTAACCCCCGGGCCTTGCCTTGCGACAAACACCAGGTCGTTCCTTCCCGCTCTCAACTCGACCATGCCCACGAAAGCGCCGGATGCAAAGACCTGCGCTTCCTCACCCTGAACCCAGACACGGGCGCCGGCGACCGTCGAGCCGGCATACCGAATCTTGCCAAAATTCAGCGTGTCGCCGGTCACCGGATAAACTACGTGCAAAAACAACTCAGGTGAAGCGTCTCGATCAAAGGGCACCTGTGCCCACGCCATGCGGGCTTGAACCCAGAGCATGAGCAGCGATGGAATGAGTAGTTTGATGAACGTTGGGAGAGTCACGTACAGGTCAACTAAGTAAACACAACAGAAAAGCCACCACCGTCAAACCAAGTGCGCCCAGGGCCAGCATTTGATTTGAACGGCTTTCCCGCTTGAGTTCCACGAAACCAAGAGCGTTGGCCGCAAGATACCCACCGACGAAGCCACCGCCGTGCGCATAATTGTCTATAATCGGAACGAAGAACCCCAGAATAAACAGCACGGCGGCCCATTGTCCCCAATGACGCAAGATGGCGGCTCCAAAGGTGCCACCCCGCTTGCGGCCATAGTAGACCAGCGCCCCCAGCAGGCCGAAGATGGAGCCGGAAGCGCCCAGAGTGTAGGCGTGCTTCGCCAGACTCGATACCACAAACCCAACAATTCCGGCAATGGTAAATATCAGAAAGCTGCGTGAAATGCCATAGAGTTCTTCCACCTGGGGTCCAAGCTGCCGGATCCAAAGAACGTTGAACACGATGTGCAAGAGACTGCCATGCAAATAAATCGCGGTGATCAACGTCCACCACCGGCCATAGGTGATGGGAAGGACACCAGTCATGCCCAATTTCTTCAAGACACTGAACGAGGGTGGAAGCAACCCCAGAATCCCCGTCGATTGGGATATCGAGGAGGGGTCAAGAAGGAGGCTCAGCACGTACAAGGAAACACAAGCCGTGACAATGACCGGAATCAGGCTCGTCTGGCCACCAAACAGGGCGCGCAAGACCGAGCTGAAGCCCCACAGATTCGGCTTCCTGGTGTCGCAATAAATGCAGCGTTCGGCACGTGCGCTAATCAGCCTGCCACAATTGGGACACATTATGGCGCCCAGGTTCTTCTCATCTGCCATGCAGTGATGCTCCATCCACGATTTCAGATTCAGTTCATCTCAATAGGCGGGGTTTCTTTGATCCGTAGCTGATGGTTGTGTTCGTCTACGCTCACGCAGGTGAACATGTTTCGCGACAACAGCCAGCAGGTTTGCGGCAAGGTGTCCTGCTGGCGACTGAGCCGTATTTTTACAATCTTCGGTCGCACTCGCAAGATGGTGAGTTTCGACATTTCAAACCCCCACCAAAGTCGCGCGAGCAGCCACGAAATCACAAAGAGAAACTTTCCGCGTCGCGATGATGACAAGGTGGACATGCTCTCCAGTTCCCGTGTTTGGGCTTGCTGCACAAAAAATGTAAACCCTTACTTCACTTCCCATGTATCTCCCGCTTCCAGCAGGGCTTGCAAGTCCGGCTCACCAAACTGCTTTCGGGCTGCCTGAAGTTGCTCGATGAGTGCCTCCTCGTAACACATTTTGTTGATACAGCGGAAGACTCCCACTGGCACCGGCAGATCCGGATTATCCATCATGTGGCTCATGATGAACGCGTAGGTAGCGTCTTCCGAGGTTTCATCATGGATCAGAAGGTCGGACTCATCGTACTTGCCGCCGGTCAACGACACGACCTCCGGCCGGAAGCCATTCAGTCGGATGCCCTTGTCTCGCCTGGTGCCGAAAATCAACGGCTTGCCATGCTCGAGATAGACAACATGCTCCGGTTTACTGTCCTTGTCGGTATATTTCCGCCAGGCTCCGTCGTTGAAAATATTGCAGTTTTGAAAAACCTCCACGAACGACGTGCCCTTGTGTGCAGCGGCGCGCTTGATCGTTTCTTGCATGTGGGCCGGGTCCCGATCCATGGTCCGCGCCACAAAGGTCGCGCCCGCACCGACCGCGACACTCACGGGATTGAAGGGATGGTCCACCGACCCGAAGGGGGTGGATTTCGTTACCTTGCCGAATTCGGAAGTCGGTGAATACTGCCCCTTGGTCAGGCCGTAAATCCGGTTGTTGAACAAAATGAGGTTGATGTTGATATTGCGGCGCAGAAGATGGATGAAATGATTGCCGCCAATGCTGAGCGCATCGCCGTCGCCAGTCGCCACCCAGACAGAGAGTTCGGGATTGGTAATCTTGATGCCCGTGGCGATGGCTGGCGCCCGGCCGTGGATGGTATGAAAACCGTAGGTGT